>JBJXDR010000056.1:0-27750 GCA_046155245.1 Rhodoglobus sp.
GTGCTGCGCCACGAAGACCTGCACCTGGCCAATGCTCGGGGAGTGGGGAACAAAGTCGTGCTGTTCGGGGCTCGCACCGGCGGCGATGGCATTGGCGGGGCATCCATTCTGGCCAGCGACTCATTTAGCGAGGGCGGGCCCACCAAGCGCCCGGCCGTGCAGGTCGGCGACCCGTTCGCTGAGAAGGTGCTCATCGAGTGCTGCCTAGAGCTGTTCGCGGGCGACCTTGTTGAGGGCATCCAAGATCTCGGGGCCGCGGGCATCAGCTGCGCGACCAGTGAGCTCGCCAGCAACGGCGACGGCGGCATGTTCATCGAGCTCGAGAAGGTTCTGCTGCGCGACCCGACCCTCACCGCCGAGGAGATCCTCATGTCGGAGAGCCAGGAGCGCATGATGGCGATCGTGACTCCCGACAAGCTCGAGGGCTTCCTTGCGGTCACCGCGAAGTGGGATGTCGAAACCAGCGTTCTCGGCGAGGTCACCGACACCGGCCGGCTAATCATCAACTGGCACGGTGAGCAGATCGTCAACGTCGAGCCGCGTACGGTCGCCGTTGACGGACCCGTCTACGAGCGTCCGGTCGCCTACCCGGAGTGGATCGATGCGCTCCAGGCCGACACCGCGGCGCGCCTGCCGCGCTCGACCGACCTTCGCGTGGACTTCTTGACGCTTCTCGGCAGCCCGAACCTCAGCGACAAGTCGTGGGTCACCAACCAGTACGACCGCTACGTCATGGGCAACACGGCGCTGAGCTTTCCCGACGACGGCGGCATGGTGCGCGTCGACGAAGAGAGCGGCCTCGGCTTCGCGGTCGCCACCGACGCGAACGGCCGCTACTGCCAGCTCGACCCCTACGTCGGCGCGCAACTCGCCCTTGCGGAGGCCTACCGCAACGTCGCCGCGACCGGCGCCCGCCCCGTGGCCGTGAGCGACTGCCTCAACTTCGGCTCACCAGAGAACCCCGAGGTCATGTGGCAGTTTTCCCGAGCGGTCGAGGGCCTAGCCGACGGATGCCTCGAGCTAGAGATTCCCGTCACCGGCGGCAACGTCAGCTTCTACAACCAGACCGGAGACGTGCCCATCCACCCGACCCCCGTGGTCGCCGTGCTCGGGGTCATCGATGACGTCGCCGCGCGCATCCCGTCGGGCTGGCAGGACGAGGGCAACAACATCTACCTGCTGGGCATCACCCGCGACGAGCTCGACGGCTCAGCGTGGGCGGGAACGATCCACGGGCATCTGGGCGGCCTGCCACCCGCGGTGGACCTCGCCGCGGAGAAGAGGCTTGCGGGGTTGATCTCTGCGGGCGGGAGCGAGAGCCTGCTGGCATCCGCACACGACCTGGCCGACGGCGGGCTGGGGCAGGCGCTCGCGGAGGCTGTGCTGCGGTTCGGCGTCGGCGCTCGAGTGTGGATCAGCGAGATCATCGATCGCGACGGGGTGGACACGACGGCAGCCCTGTTCAGCGAGTCGGCCGGCCGCATGCTCGTGAGCGTGGCCCGTGAAGACGACGTGAAATTCGTCGGACTGTGCGTGGGCCGCGGGTATCCCGTGCTGCGCATCGGAGTCACCGAAGACTCGGGCGCGCTCGAGTTGCAGGACCTGTTCACCATCGGGATCGACGAGCTGCGCAGCGTGCACCGCGCAACCCTCGCCGCCGCCTTCGGACCGGTTCTCGGGCACTAGCCATGGCCGAGCCAGACGCGCGGTAATCGGTGGATGATGCGCGCTCGGCCACGACAGGCCTGACGACCGCCGAGGTTCAGGCGCGCATCACCGAGGGGCTCACGAACGACTTCGACGAGAAAACAAGTCGCACCCTGGGCACGATCCTGCGGGCCAACCTGTTGTCGCTGTTCAACGCGATCGCGTTCGGCAGCTTCGCCGTGCTCGTGGTTCTCGGCGCGTGGTCGGACGCGCTGTTCGGTTTCTTCGTCGTCGCGAACGTCGCGATCGGGGTCGTTCAGGAGTACACGGCCAAGCGCACGCTCGACAGGCTCGCGCTGCTCAACGCGCCGACCACGCGAGTTCTGCGCGACGGCGAGGTCGTCGAGGTAGCGCGCGAGCTCGTCGTGATGGACGACCTCATGGTGCTTCACGAGGGGGACCAAATGACTGCCGACACGGTGGTCGTCGAGGCGCAGAACCTCGAGATCGACGAGTCGATCATCACCGGCGAGGCCGACCCCGTGCTGGTCGAGCCTGGGCGCGAAGTTCTCGCTGGATCGAGCGTCGTCGGCGGTGTGGGCACTGCGCGGGTGGTGCGGGTCGGGGCGGATTCCTTCGCCAACCAGATCACCGCGGATGCCCGGCGCTTCTCTCTCGTCGAATCCGAACTTCGCACCGGCATCGCCAAGGTCATCCGGGTCATCAGTTGGGTTCTGCTTCCCGTTGCGGCACTCATCGTGAACGGCCAGATGCAAGCGGCCGGCGGCTGGCAAGTCGCGATCGAGAGTGGATCGTGGCGGCAGGCAGCCATCGCCGCCATCGCGAGCATCGTCGCCCTGGTGCCCCAGGGGCTGGTCTTTATGACCAGCGTCGCCTTTGCCGTGGGCGCGATCACGCTCTCGCGCCACCAGGTGCTTGTGCAGGAGCTGCCTGCGGTCGAGGGGCTCGCGCGCGTCGACATGCTGTGCCTCGACAAGACCGGTACTCTCACCGAAGGCGACGTGACCCTCGACGCTGTACTCGTTGCCGACGACGCCGATCCGGCCACGATCGCGGCCGTGCTGGCTTGGTTCGCCTCCGATCGCAATGCCAACGCGACAGCTCGGGCGCTGAGGCCGAAGTACGGCGACAGCGACACCACGGAGTGCGTCGACGACGTGCCATTCTCATCGCGGCGCAAGTGGAGCGCCGTGGCATTCGATGCCGCCCGTATCGCCGGCAGTTGGGTGCTCGGCGCTCCCGAGATGGTCGTGAGCCCGCACGACAGCGACGCCGCCCTACCGCGCAAGGCTACCGAGCTCGCAACGAGCGGCCTGCGCACCCTCGTCCTGGCCTACTCGACCGACATGCTCGTGGTGCGCGCGGGGGATGACCAGCGGCTTCCGGAGGCGCTCCGGGTGGTGGCGGTGATCACATTCCGCGAGCGCGTGCGGAGCGATGCGGCGCAGACGCTGGCCTACTTCAAGCAGCAGGGGGTCGGCGTCCGAGTCATCTCCGGCGACAGTCCGCGCACGGTAGCCGCGGTGGCTCGGGATGTCGGGCTCGAGATCATCGGCGAACCTTACGATGCCCGCGCGCTGCCCGACGACCCCGACGAGATCGCAGCCGTGCTGGAGAGCCACTCAATCTTCGGACGCGTGACTCCGGCGCAGAAGAAGATCCTTGTGATGGGCCTGCAGCGTGCCGGACACACCGTCGCGATGACCGGCGACGGAGTGAATGACGCGACGGCCCTCAAGCAGGCCGACATGGGAATCGCGATGGGTTCGGGTGCTCCGGCGACCCGCGCGGTTGCTCGCCTTGTGCTACTCGACGGCCGGTTCTCACACTTACCGACGGTGATCGACGAGGGGCGGCGGGTGATCACCAATGTCGAGCGGTTGTCGAAGCTGTTCCTCACCAAGACCGTGTTCGCCATGATGCTCGCGATCTTCTTCGGGGCGCTACTGTGGCCGTTCCCGTTCCTCCCCCGGCAGTTCTCGGCGGTAGACGGGCTCACCATCGGCCTGCCGGCCCTCGTGCTGGCCCTGCTGCCCAAGGCCCCGCGCTACGTTCCCGGGTTCCTGCACCGGGCGGCGGCGTTCTGCATCCCCTCCGGCATCACCGTCGGCTCGTCGATGATCGCGCTCAACATCTACGCGCACGTGTCCGGTTTCGACATCGACGACATCCGCTCGGCCTCGGTGATCACGTTGACGATCCTGGGACTCGGCGTGCTCGGCGTGCTCGCCCGCCCGCTCACGCCGGTGCGGGTCATCCTCATCTCGATCATGTACCTGGGAGGCGTCGCGCTGTTCGCCGTCGGGTTCATCCGCGACTTCTTCGGCGTGGGCGTGCCGCCAGCGCCCCTGCTGCTGGCCGCGTTCATCGTGGGCGGGGCAGGGTGGCTCGTGGTCGAGTTGCTGCACCTCGTGCAGACGCGTTTTCTCATGCTCACCCCATAGCCTTCGGCCACGCGCTTGGCCTAGAGCTTCGAGCGGCGAGGCATGCCTCCGATGTCGGGCCTGTGCTGCATGATCAATTCATGGAATCGCGGGTTGACACACCTTCGATGCGCAAAGAGCGTGGTGCCTTCTTCACTCCACACGCACTCGCAAAGTTCATGACCGGTTGGGCGGTTCGAGACAGAGCCGATCGAGTACTGGAGCCGTCATGCGGAGATGCCATCTTCCTTCGGTCTGCCGGTCAGCGGCTAGCTGAACTCGGCTCCAGCCCACCTCAAACGAGTCAGCTTCGGGGCTTCGACATACACAATGACTCTTTGGAGGATGCTGCCCGCGTACTTTCCGGCGTTGGTCTCACCGCAGAGTTGATCAAGGGCGACTTCTTTGGTGCGACGGCACGCCCGGCTTATGACGCAGTCGTCGGCAATCCACCGTTCATCCGCTTTCAGGGGTTTGCGGGTGAGTCGCGGCGTCTCGCGAACGATCGAGCTGCGCTGAGTGGAGTCGACCTTTCCGGTCTTGCCTCGTCTTGGGCGGCCTTCGTAGTTCACGGCGCGACGTTCCTAAAGCCCGGCGGCCGCCTAGGTCTTGTCCTCCCAGCAGAGCTGATGTCCGTGAATTACGCGGCTCCCGTTCGGCGGTTCCTCCTGGAGCGGTTTGGATCGCTCGACTTGGTCGTGTTCGACGAACTGATTTTTGCGGGAGTTCAAGCAGATGTCGTTGTGCTTCTTGCCGACGGGTACGGTCTAGGTTCCGCCGGTCACTTCCGTCTCCATAGTGCGAACAACGTCGAAGAGATAGACATCTCAGAGGGACGTTTGTGGCGGCCAAACTCACCATCAGACCGTTGGACCGACGCGATCTTCTCTGAGGACGGCGCCTCACTTCTCAGAGATTCGGCACTTCAGACTTTTGCCCCATTGCAGGCCTGGGGAAGAACCACCTCTGGGATCGTGACGGGCGCCAATGCCTTTTTCACCATGACCGAAGATCAGGCAGCAGATCGTGGACTGGGCTCGCACGAGCTCCTGCCCGTTCTTCCGGCGGGCACCTCGTTTTCGAGTCGGGCGTCGCTGAGCGGAAGCGACTGGGCGCGTGTCGCTAAGTCGAGACCGGGCTACCTGTTCGCACCCAGTGTGCCGACTAAGGCCGCGCTGAAGTACATCGGGCAAGGCGAGAAGCAGGGTCTTGACCTGCGCTACAAGTGCCGCATTCGGGCACCGTGGTGGAAGGTTCCGCTGGGAACACCATCGGACCTGTTCGTTTCGTACATGAGTGGCAGCACTCCCCGTATTGTGAGCAATCGGGCCCGGGTGCTGAACCTCAACTCCGTCCATGGTCTCCGAGTTGCCCCATCACTTCGACCACTTGCGCAGATGGCCCTACCTGTCATGGCCATGAGTTCGGTCTCGCTGCTATCGGCCGAGTTGGTAGGGCGAACCTATGGAGGTGGGATTCTGAAGCTCGAGCCCACCGAGGCTGCTCGCTGGCTCGTCCCGCGCGCCGAATCAATGAAGTTGATGATGTCCCGACAGTCCGCACTGCTCTCGCGTGGCAGGTACCTGTTGTCTCGCGGCGACACCGCAGGCTGCACTGCCATCGCCGATGAGATACTCATGAATGAGCCCGGCTCGCTTCTTACGCACGATGTGCTGAGAGCGATCCAGAACGCCCGGAACTCGATGGTGAAGCGCCGCGCGACAAGAGCAGCATCCAAGTCCTAGTAGGAGATGTCCAGTGAGAGTTTACCCTTGGGCGCGTGGTGAACCACCCGCACGCTACCACCCGGACTTCGACCACCTCATCGAGCTCTTTTCTCAGCCTCACCAGGAGGCAAAGCTCGCGTCATCTGGCAACTGGGCAGCGGCGCTTGACCTCTGGCTCGCAAATGAACTCCGGTCTGCGGGCTTCCCCGAGGATGATGTCTGGCCGCGGACAGCTCTCCCTTCAGTCCTACCTCGGGAACTCTCGCTGCTCCTGCAGGCGGCAAGGCCCGCGTTGCGTAAGGAGATCGAGGCGCTGATCCTCCGAACACCGGCGATCGCGCCAAGGGACGCCAGAGTGCTGGGTAAGGCCTACGTCAAGCAGGTCGATGTAGTGATCGCGCAGTGGTCGCGTGGCCCCGAGCTATTGGTGTCGACGAAGACGATGATGTCCTCATTCCGAAAGAACCTCCCGAACAGATTCGAGGAGGCCTACGGAGACGCCGCGAACCTCCGCGGTCGTTACCCCCTTGCTTCGATTGGCTTCTTGTTTGTCATGCGCGCCTCCGTCGTCGCCGAGCCGGGAACGCTGCAACGCGCAATCGACATGCTCAGAAAGTTGCGCGACCCCGCGACATACGACTCAACCGGGCTCATCTTGGTGGATTACTCCGACGACCCCGAGTCGACCGACAAACCGAGCGTCTTGGAGGACGAGGTCCCTGAGGACCTCCGCGCGGGGCAGTTCTTCGAGCACGTCATTGGGCGAGTTCTCGAGGTCGCGCCCGTGGAGATGCACGTAGCGGTTCGGGAGAATCGCGCCGGAACCTCTTTGATGCTTGATGAGTCGGTCGAGTAACCCGAAGCCTCCGGCCACCCACCCGGCGCCCTGACGTCCGCAACGGATGCCCCGCTCCCGCCGCGCCTGAATCTGGGGGATAGCGCGGCTGCGGTGCACCCTCGCCCGGCATCGGGCGGGTGGCTCGGAGGTGCGAGAAGGTGCAACTTGCGCCCCTCCTCACCGTTGAGACACCGCGCCGGGTGAAACGTGACGCGAATTCGCGGCGTTCGATCCGACTACTGTGGCTGCGTGGCGATCGTGCCCGTGCTCGCGATCTGCTCGTGGTGGTGAATCACCTCGGCGACGATGAAGTTGAGGAACTTTTCCGCGAATGCCGGGTCGAGGTGTGACTCCTCGGCGAGCGCCCGAAGGCGGGCAATCTGCACGCCCTCGCGCTCGGGGTCAGAGGCCGGCATCCCCGTGGCGGCCTTCAGACGACCGACCTGCTGGGTGAACTTGAATCGCTCCGCGAGCAGGTGCACGAGGGCGGCGTCGATGTTATCGATGCTCTGGCGCAGGCTCGTGAGTTCGGCCTCGGGCTGCGTGTCGCTCATGCGCACAATCTACCCGTGCGGCGTTACACCGTCAGCCTCGAAGGCGGCGAGGCGAGCCTGAAGCGCGGACCTCACGTCAGGCCACTCGTCGATCAGCACCGAGTAGACAGCCGTGTCGCGCCAGGTGCCGTCGGCGCGCGGCCGGTCGCGCCGCACCAGACCCTCGAAGGTCGCGCCGAGCCGGGCGATCGCCGCTCGGGACCGGGTGTTGAGGGCGTCGGCCTGGAGCTTGACCCGACCGAAGCCGTGGTCGAACGCCTCGCCCAGCATGAGCAACTTGGCCTCCGGATTGACCGCGGTTCCCCACACGCGCGGGGAGTAGGCGGTCCACCCGATGTGCGCGTGCTCGTTGGCCTCATCGAAGTCGCCGAGGGTGGACGTTCCTACTAGCGCCGAGGCATCCGGCCCGCTCGCGAGCCAGACGCCGTAGACGTTGCAGCGGCCGAACTCAAAGTAGGAGCGAGCGAATTCGACGAAGTCGGCCTCGGAGGAGCGGTGTGCCGCCGGCCCCCCACCCCACCCTCCCGCGAAGACCTCGGGGCTGCCGATGGCCCGGTAGAGCTCGGCCAGCTGCTCATCGAGAAGCGGTTCGAGGCGGATGAAACGCCCCTGAATCACGCGCAATTCGGGTCGCTTCGCGGGCATCCGTCCACACTACAGTTGCCTCGTGCCCCTCGTGCTCGAGTTTCGGGGCAGCCCGCAGCGGGTGTTCCTCGGGCAGTTCGCGGCGAGCAGCGCGCAGTTCTACGAGGGCGACAGCGCGCGAAAGTCGCTGCTCTCCCCGACGCAGCCGAATCCGGATGCCGCGATCCGACCCACCGCGGCCCACTGGGCACTGGCGCTCGCCATCACCATCGCGGCGTCGTTCGTCGGCTACCTGACCGCGCTGGCCTGGTTTACCCCTCCGGCCGCTTAGCCGATTAAGTCGTGGCGCACGATGATCGCGTCGCGGTCGGGCCCGACGCCGATCGCGGAGATCCGCGAGCCTGACATGGCCTCGACCGCGAGCACGTAGTCCTGCGCGGTCTTCGGAAGGTCCTCGAAGCGACGCACCCCCGAGATGTCCTTGTCCCAGCCGGGGAACTCCTCGTAGATCGGCACCGCGTGGTGGAAGTCCGATTGCGACACCGGCACCTCGTCTACCCGTACGCCGTCGATGTCGTACGCGACGCACACCGGGATCGACCCCAGCCCCGTAAGCACGTCGAGCTTGGTCATCACGAAGTCGGTCACGCCGTTGATGCGCGCCGAGTAGCGCGCGATGGGAGCGTCGTACCAGCCGGTGCGTCGCGGGCGGCCCGTGGTCGTGCCGAACTCGAAGCCCTTCGACCGCAACCACTCGCCCGACTCATCGTGCAATTCGGTCGGAAATGGGCCAGCTCCGACGCGTGTCGTGTAGGCCTTGACGATTCCGATGACCCGGTCGATGCGGTTCGGCGCCACCCCAGATCCGGTCGCGGCACCGCCACTCGTGGAGTTCGAGGAGGTGACGAAAGGGTACGTCCCATGGTCGACATCCAGCATCGTCGCCTGCCCGCCCTCGAAGACGACGGTCTTGCCGTCGTCGAGCGCGCGGTTCAGCAGAAGCCCGGTGTCGGCCACCATCGGCCGCAGGCGGTCCGCGTAGCTGAGCAGGTCATCCACGATCTCGTCGACCGCGATGGCGCGACGGTTGTAGATTTTCACCAGCAGGTGGTTCTTCTGGTGCAGGGCACCCTCCACCTTCTGGCGCAGGATGTTCTCGTCGAACAGGTCCTGAATTCGGATGCCCACCCGGTTGATCTTGTCGGCATAGGCAGGTCCGATCCCTCGCCCGGTCGTGCCGATCTGCCGCTTGCCGAGGAACCGTTCGGTCACCTTGTCGAGAGTGCTGTGGTACTGCGTGATTACGTGGGCGTTGGCGCTGACCACGAGCTTCGAGACATCCACCCCCCGGCTGGCGAGCGCGGTGAGCTCGTCGAAGAGCACCTCGATGTCGATAACGACACCGTTCGCGATGACCGGGATGACCCCCTCCGTAAGAATCCCGGACGGCAGCAGGTGCAGCGCGTACTTCTGGTCGCCGATCACGACGGTGTGGCCGGCGTTGTTGCCGCCGTTGAACTTGACCACGTAGTCGATGCGGTCGGAGAGCAGGTCGGTGGCCTTGCCCTTGCCCTCGTCTCCCCACTGGGCGCCGATGATCACGATGGCTGGCATGGGGTCTCCCGATTTTCGATAGATGGGGGATTACGCCTCAGTCTATCGGGCGTGCTGCGTCACCCACACGTGCATCACGATGGCGGCGGCAGCGGACGCATTGATGCTGCGGGTGGACCCGTACTGAGTGATCTCGACCGCGAGGTCGGCTGCAGCGAGCGCCTCGGCGGTCAGCCCCGGACCCTCCTGGCCGAAGAGCAGAACGCAGCGCTCGGGCAGGGTGGTCGACTCGATTGGCGTGCTCCCCGGGAGGTTGTCGACGGCCACGATGGGTAAGTCGTGCTCGTGAGTCCAGGTGACGAAAGTCGCGACATCCGGATGATTGATCACATGCTGGTAGCGGTCGGTCACCATGGCGCCGCGCTTGTTCCACCGCCGACGCCCGATGATGTGCACAGTATCGGCCGCGAAGGCGTTCGCGCTGCGCACGATCGAGCCGATGTTCATGTCGTGCTGCCAGTTCTCGATTGCCACGTGGAACGGATGCCGCCGCGTGTCGAGATCGGCAACGATCGCGGCCATGCTCCAGTAGCGGTAGCGGTCGATGACGTTGCGGGTGTCGCCCTTGGCGAGCAGCTCGCGGTCGTAACGGAGATCGTCGGGCCACTCCCCGCGCCACGGGCCAACGCCGTGCGTCGAGAATTCAACGCTCGGGTTCGGCTCGTCGGTCACATCCGTCAGGCTAGCGTTCCGCCGGCGGCGGGTCGCCGCCTCCCGCGCCGCAGGGGCTCCCGCCACACGCCCGCCCCCGGCTCCCGCCACACGCCTCCCGCCGCCAACCCGCCCTCGGCTCCCGCCACACGCCTCCCGCCGCCAACCCGCCCTCGCCGCCCTCCCCGCCAAAACTCAGGCTGTGGGCTCCGTCCGGCGCGCAGGGAGCCTCGGTGGACGGTCCAGGCCTGAGTTTCCGCTCGGGGAGGCCGGGAGGGGCCGAGGCGGGAAGGGGCGGCGGGGCGCGGCAGGGGCGGCGGCATCCGGCTGTTAATCTCGGCCCATGCCCTGGACGCCCGACGGACCCAACCTGGTGATCCACGGCGACAACCTCACGGTGGCGGCGGCACTGCCCGACGCGAGTTTTCGGCTGATCTACCTCGACCCGCCCTTCAACACCGGGCGCATGCAGTGGCGGCAGACGATCACGACTAAGCAGAGTGTGCATGGCGCCCGCTCCGGCTTCAAGGGCCGCAACTACGAAACCATCAAGGGCACCCTCACGCAGTACGACGACCGGTTCGCGGACTATTGGGAGTTTCTCGAGCCACGGCTCATGGAGGCGTGGCGGCTTCTGGATGACCGCGGCACGCTGTACCTGCACCTCGACTACCGCGAGGCGCACTACGCGAAGGTCGTGCTGGACGCCCTGTTTGGCCGCGACAATTTTCTCAACGAGCTGATCTGGGCCTACGACTACGGGGCACGCGCGACCCGCAAATGGCCGGCCAAACACGACACGATCCTCGTGTACGTCAAGAACCCGAAGGCCTACTACTTCGACAGCGCGGCCGTTGACCGCGAGCCTTACATGGCGCCAGGGCTGGTTACGCCCGAGAAAGTCGCGCGCGGCAAGCTGCCGACCGACGTGTGGTGGCACACCATCGTGTCGCCCACCGGCAGGGAGAAGACCGGGTACGCGACACAGAAGCCGGAGGGGGTTCTGCGCCGGATCATCCAGGCCTCGAGCGCACCGGGCGACTGGGTGCTCGACTTCTTCGCGGGCAGCGGTACAACGGGGGCGGTCGCGGCGAGCCTCGAGCGGCGGTTTGTGTTGGTCGACGAGAATCCGGATGCGATCGCAATAATGCGCGCACGGCTCGCCAGGCAGGTGGTGTTCGAGTGATGCACCTCAGCTGGGGATCAATCTCGGCGCGATCGCGACGGCGGGCATCCTGACACTGGCGTTGCAGCGCTGGCTGTCGCGGCGGAGGGTCGCGGCGACGTCCTGAGGCCTCGACTTACTCGACCACCGGGGCCGGTACGATGGCGCCATGAGCGAGCGAGCGGACGTCGAGTGCTGGCTGACCGACATGGACGGCGTGCTCGTCCACGAGAACCGACCGATCCCCGGCGCCAGCGACCTGCTGCAGCAGTGGCGGGACCAAGACAAGCCGTTTCTCGTGCTCACCAACAACTCGATCTTCACGCCGCGTGATCTGAGCGCTCGCCTCCGCGCGTCGGGGCTCGAGGTTCCCGAGGAGAGCCTCTGGACGTCGGCCCTGGCGACGGCTGACTTTCTGCACTCGCAGATCCCCGGCGGCTCGGCGTTCGTCATTGGCGAGGCGGGCATGACGACAGCGCTCCACGAGGTCGGCTTCATTATGACCGAGCGCGACCCGGACTACGTAGTCGTCGGCGAGACGCGCAATTACTCGTTTGAGGCGATCACCAAGGCGATCCGCCTGATCGGCGACGGGTCGCGATTCATTGTCACCAACCCGGATGCCACCGGTCCGAGCCCCGAGGGTCCGATGCCCGCGACTGGCGCCGTCGCTGCCCTCATCACCAAAGCGACCGGCAAGGAGCCGTACGTCGTGGGCAAACCCAACCCCATGATGTTCCGCTCGGCCATGAACAAGATCGGCGCCCATTCGGAGAACACGGGCATGATCGGCGACCGCATGGACACCGACATTGTTGCAGGCATCGAGGCGGGGCTTCACACGATCCTGGTGCTGACGGGAATCAGCGACCAGGCCGAGATTGAGCGTTACCCGTTCCGGCCCGACGAGGTACTGGGCAGCGTGGCCGACCTGCTCGAGGCGGAGCCGGTCGAGAGCGACGGGTAGCGGGTTTCGATCTGGCCGTGCGGCCCACTCAACCGGCCGGGGCTGGGGTCGCGGGCACCTGGAGAATCCCGACTGACCCGATGAGGTCCGCACCGCCGGAACGGCTCACGAAGCAGAAGAACGTGCGATTGCCTTCGTCCCAGTCCAGGGCATCCACTGCGAAACTCGCCTCGACCTGGATGTCGGTGGCGCTGCCCGCGACGGCGTAGTTGATCACCGTGGGCGCGGTGCAGAGCAGGTTGATGCGCTTCTGCAACTCCTCGAACCCCGGGTACGCCGCATTCGCCTCGTCGGCGAACGTGCCTCGGAACACCATCTGCGCTGGGTGCGGCACCGCGCAGTCCACCACGGTGTAGCGATCCTGCCACGCCGACTCGTACGGTTTGACGCACTCGCCGCCGAGCAGTTCGTCCCACTGGTACTCGCCCGGGGTGACGGGGCCGATCGGCAGCACGATGAGACTTGGACTGGGGCTCGGGCTGGGGCTGGGGCTGGCGATCGCCGGCGCTGGTCCGAGTACGACCGAGAGCTTGGTGCCGACCAGGAAGAGGGCAACGAGCGCGAGCACCGCCAACACGCTTCCCGCGACCCACAGGAGGATCTTCTGATTACGCGGAATCGCGCCACGAGGGCCAGCAGGGGGCTTCACACCGCCACGACCTCCACCGGACGCGCGCGGCGGCGGGGCGGTGATGAGCTCGTCCGCATACTCCTTGAACTGGGTGTCGCCAAACAACGAGTCGATAGCGGATGCCTCGACCCCTTCGCCCTCGGGGGTCGCAAGCCCGACGATCTCGGCCTCGATTACCTCCGTCATCCCGTCGAGGGCGGAATCGACCGGTGCCGACGCCCATCTCGACGGATCGACGGGAGCCGGCTCGAGCGCTTGGCCATACACGGGCATTGCCTGCGTCGCGAAGGGATCGGCAGGTTCTGGCTGCGCCGCTGGCGGAGTGAGCGGCGGCGCGGGCTGCTGGGTCGGCAGCGTAGTCGGCGGCGGGGCTGGCTGTTGGGCCGGCGGCGTAGCGGGCGCCGGATCAGGGCTGCCGCCGGGTGTCAGTCCCCACTGGAACGCGGCGCCGGATGCCACCGCGGGCGGCGCGACCGGCGGTGCGACCGGCGGTGCGACCGGCGGGAGCACCGGCAGCACGGTCGCGGGAGGCGGAAGAATGGGCGGCGCCACAACCGGCGGCCGCACGACCGGCGGCCTTTCAACCGGCTCGGTCGCGCCGAACTGGCTCGCCAGCCAGTCGCTGGGGTCTAGTTCGTCATCCGGGTCACGCTCGTCGGTCATCCGGGAAGCCCCAAGTCGACCAGCCCGATCGCGGCGAAGTACGGATAGCCCGCGGCCTCGATGCGTTCCCGCGCGCCGGTGTTGCGGTCCACGACGACGGCCACCCCGGCGATCTCGGCGCCCACCTTCTTCAGTGCCTCGATGGCGGCGAGAGGTGAGCCGCCGGTCGTGGACGTGTCCTCGAGCACGATGACCCGCTTGCCCGCGAGATCGGGGCCCTCCACCTGGCGGCCGCGACCGTGGTCCTTGGGCTCCTTACGCACGACGAACGCATCGTAGGCGAGCCCTCGCGCGGCACCTTGGTGAAGCACCGCGGCAGCGATCGGGTCGGCCCCCATCGTGAGTCCACCGACTGCAGCGACGTCTGGCACGGACGCGATGAGGTCGAGCATTACCTGCCCAATGAGGGGTGCGACTCGGTGATCGAGGCTGACCTTTCGCAGGTCGACGTAGTAGGTCGCCTCCGCGCCGCTCGTCAGGGTGAAGTCCCCGTGGAACACCGCGTCGGAGGCGATGAAGTCGATGAGCTGCTGCCTGGCGTCGGTCACCGCACAAGCCTACCGAGTCGATCCCGACGAGAATTCAGGCGCTGATTCAGGCGCTTACGCTGCCCGCAACCACGAGCAGGCTGGCGATCAGAACGAGCGCGAGAGAGGCGATCGTGATGACCGCGGCGAGACGCGCGTCACGACGGTTGGCTGCGGCATCCGCATCAAGCAGCTCGTCATGGTCGACCACACTGGCACTCTAGGGCTGTGGATGTCTCGCCCGCGCGTCCCTGTACGGGGGCGAACCGGTCGTGGTTCCAGCGTCGGTTGAGGCTTGTAGCGTTGGAGCATGCGCGTCGCGACCTGGAATGTGAACTCCATCCGAAGCCGGGTCGGCCGGGTGGTCGACTGGGCGATGCGCGAAGAGGTGGACGTACTCGCGATGCAGGAGATCAAGTGCACCGAGGCGCAGTTCCCCTTCGAGGCGTTCTCTGAGGCCGGGTATGAGGTCGAGCTACACGGGCTCAGCCAGTGGAACGGCGTTGCGGTCGCGAGCCGTCTGCCGATGACCGACGTCAGCATCGGATTTGCCACAGCGCCCGGCTTCGGCAAGCCGCTCGACGACGGCACCCTGCCGCAGGAGGCCCGCGCGATCGGTGTCACAATCGAGGGTCTTCGGCTGTGGAGCCTCTACGTTCCCAACGGTCGCGAGCTGAACAACCCGCACTACGCGTACAAGCTCGAGTGGCTCGCCAACCTCGCCGCCGAAACGCGCGGATGGCTCGCCGCCGAGCCCGACCTGCCGCTCGCGCTTATGGGCGACTTCAACATCGCACCGTTCGATCACGACGTGTGGGATGCGGCGTTGTTCGCCGGCAAAACCCACGTGAGCCAGCCCGAACGCGACGCGTTCGCGGCCATCGAATCGGCCGGACTCACGGATGCCCTCCGCTCACGAGGCGTCGAGGGCTACACCTACTGGGACTACCAGCAACTGCGCTTCCCCCGCAACGAGGGCATGCGCATCGACTTCATCCTCGGCTCGCGGGCGTTTGACGCCCTGGTGACGGATGCCCGCATCATCCGCGAAGAGCGCAAGGGCGACGCGCCCAGCGACCACGTGCCCATCGTGGTCGATCTGGCGCTCGACACCGAGGACGACGACAATCGACCGATGTTCCTTTAGGTTGCTCATCGAGGGCCACGGGGTGCCAAAGTGCCGTGCGGCCTGAAGTCAACTGGTGCGCTCTGCGTCAGGCGGATGCGCTGTCGACGCCTTGAGCGACTTGTACTCTTGCATCGTCAGCAGCGGCGCTCCGGCCTTCCGGATTATGACCCCGTGCTTTGGCTCCACCAGGTCGACCTCCGGTCGATGAGGGAATGGGAGAGTCGTGTAGCCCTGCGCAAGCTCGTCCCTGTCCTTCTGGGTGGCCGGTGACCAGCCGTAGTTGGAGAACGCGATCGACAGGAAGCCGAGGGCAAGAAGAGCGACCGCGACCGGGAGGGCCCAAGACACCCGCTGCGATGCAGCCACGCGGAATGGGATCATCAAGGCAATCAGGCACCATCCGACTACGCCCACCGCCGACTCGATGCGATCCCACTCATAGACCGTGGGCCCCGGCAGCAGCTCACGCTTTTCCTCGCCCAAGATTCCCCTCGCCGGTCGCACCAAGCCATAAGACTTCCAAGTTTGGATTGATAGACATTATCCTGACGGTCTCGACGGTCAGACGGCACCGCCTCTCGCGTGCGCAATTCAGGAGATTTTCGCGACACGCCGCGGTGTGGCATCCATAGGTCGGCGTGTCGTGGGAAATCTCCGCAGTTGTGCGCACGGGAGGGGCACGCGGGCGGTTTCGATACGGCCTTTGGCCTACTCAACCAGCCGGGGCGAGCAGTGCCGCCACGACGAGCAGCACCGGCAGCGACAGCGCGGTCGTGATCAGCACGATGTCGCGGGCCAGCAGCACGCCACGCTCGTAGCGCTGGGCGTAGTTGAAGACGTTCTGCGCGGCCGGTAGGGCGGCGAGCGCCACGACTGCGAACAGCCGGCGCCCCGACAGCCCGAAGGCGAGCGCGCCGACCAACCACGCGACGGCGGGCATGAGCGTGAGCTTGAGCGCGCTGGCGAGGAGGATGTCGCGCCGCGGCGACCCCTCCGCCAGCGGGCGGGTACCGTGCAGTGACATCCCGAAACTGATGAGCACGACCGGAACCGCCGCGGCTCCGATCACCCTGAAGGGCTCCATGACCTCCACGGGTAGGCGCACTTCGAAGACGGAGAGCAGCACGCCGAGGAACGACCCCAAGATGATCGGATTCGTCACTGGTGCCAGCAGGATGCGCCGGATCGACACCCGACCTCGCGCTTGCGCGTCGAGGATGGAGAGCGCGATCGGTGCGAAGAGCAGCAGTTGCAGCAGGATGACGGGGGCCGACAGCGCGGCATCCCCGAGCACGTAGACGGCCACCGGGATTCCGATGTTGTTGGCGTTGACGTACCCGGATCCGAGTGCGCCGACCACGGTCTCCGATACCGGCCGCTTCCAGAACGCCCGCGCCACCAACACGAACACCCCCGCCGAGATCAGCGCCGCGATGAGCGACACCACGAGCAACGAGGAGAACAGGGCATGCACGTCGGCGTCCGCGAGGGTTGTGAACAGAAGGCACGGCGTGAGCACGTAGAACGCGGCACGACCGAGCACGTATCCGCCGTGCTCGCCGAGCACCCCGGTTCGGCCAACTATGTACCCCACGAGGATGACCGTGGCGATGATCGCGAATCCGATGAGGACACCCAGCACCAGTCCAGTGTGGGGCATCACGCGGGTCCTCGCGTTGAGGCGGCGTTTCACGCACCATTTCTTCGTCAATCGCAACCAAACGCTACGACCGTGCGAATACTCTCGGATTGATGCATTTTTCCTGAAGTTGACGGATCGGAGGTGAACCATGTCCCGAGTCACAGTGACCACCACACGCGACGCGATCATAGGAGAGCCCGAGGTTGTGGAGGACCTGGTGTCCCTCCCCAGTTGGCAGCGCCTCAAGGCGGCCGTGTCGTCTCTTCGCGTCCACCAAATCAAGGACGGCAGCATCCCCGACGCGGCCGCGCACGCTGAATGTCGGGCACTCGTCGACACGATCCGCGCCGAAGTCCTCCAGTTCGCGGAGGTGCTCCCGCACGACGCCGTGTACCTGATGGCGCTCGACGCCGACTTCGCCCGCTGGGCGGATGGCGGATTCGCGGAGCCCGACTTCCTCGACTCGCTGGTCGCCTTCCAGCCGCAGCGCGACCGTGTCAACGGCAAGCGCCACCTCGTGGTGTTCCCGATGTACACCCAGAACGGCAGCTCCGATCGGCTCGTCGAGGCCGTCCTCATCGAGGTGATCTGGCCGGAGTTCGTCGCCGATCTGGAGGCAAACGAGTACTCGAACGCGCTGTTCGTGCCGATCCGGTTCCTTGACTTCACGGCGGGCTACGACACGAACTCGGCCGTGCTGTTTCCTGAGACCGTGGCGATGCGGTCGATTCCGACCTTCACGTGGGGTGCGATCTTCGCTGACCGCGAGGCCGCACGGTTCCGTCGGGTCGTGCGTGCGGCATCCGAAATCACGAAGCTCGAACTGCCCGCGGATGCGGCGGCCCTGCTCGACAACCAAACGCTCACGGAGGAAACCTTCGTGATGTGGGACCTCATTCACGACCGCACGCACATGCGCGGGGACCTGCCGTTCGATCCGTTCATGATCAAGCAGCGGATGCCCTACTTCCTGTACTCCCTCGAGGAGTTGCGCTGCGATCTCACCGCCTTCCGCGAGGCGGTGCGGCTGGAGCGCGCGGCAGACACGAACGACACGACGCGCACTCACGCGAAGCTCGTGCAATACGCGGTGATCTTCGATCGCATCTTCCGCTTCGCGATCACCGGCTCGCGGGTGCGCAACTACGACGGTGTGGGCGGGCAACTGTTGTTCGCGTGGTTGCACCAGCACCACGTGCTGCACTGGACCGACACCCAATTGACCATCGACTGGGCCGATGTCCCCGACGTCGTCGTCGAACTCTCCGACGCGATCAACGACCTGTACTGGAAGTCGATCGACCGACCCAAGATCGCCCACTGGCTCGCCGCCTACGACCTTGTTGCGGGAACCCTGACGCCGCACCCGGCATCGAAGTGGGCCGTTCGCGACCTCGCGCTTGAGGTGCTGCCGCGAGAGCTCACCGACGCCGTGATGGACGACGAGTTTCCGCTGTCGATGTTCTACGAGGCGCTCTCGAAGAAGATGACCGACGTGATCGAGTCGACGAGCGGCATAACCGGCCGCGATGGCTGACCGGCTGGTACTCGTTGCCGGCGCATCTAACGACTCCGGTCGCGCCGTGGCCACCCGGTTGACGGATGCCGGTGCCCGCGTGCTCGCCGTAGGCTCCGACCTGCGCCGCCTCGCCGAAACCCCCGCCGTATCCCGCTACGAGTGTGACCTCTCTAGCCCGAGCCGCGTGGACAGTCTCGCGTCCCGCATCCACGGTGAGCACGGGCCCGTTGACGGAGTCGTGCACCTGGTGGGCGGCTGGCGTGCCGGCCGGGCCGACGACGACTGGGCGTGGCTCGAGTCGCGCGTCGTCGAGACCTTCCGAAACACGAGTCGCGCCTTCTTCGAGGATCTTGCGTCGTCGACCGCGGGGCGGCTCGTGATGGTGTCGAGCACCGTGGTGGAGGCGCCGACGTGGTCCAACGCGAATTACGCAGCGGCGAAGTCCGCGGCCGAGGCGTGGGCGCGCGGCGCGGCGTCGGGGTTCGCGAAAGGGGGCACCGCGGCATCCGTGATTCTGGTGGTGCGCTCGCTGGGGCACGACGGCACGCCTGTCGCGACGCTGGCTGACCGCATCGCCACACTGTGGGATGAGCCTGCCGCCGAGCTCAACGGGGCGCGGATCGACCTGACAGACTTGCCACTGTGACGCAACTCCACGATCCCCAACTGCGCGGCTTCGCGAGCGACAACTACGCCGGTGTGCACCCAGAGGTGCTGGCCGCAATCACCGAGGCCAACGGTGGCCATCAGATCGCCTACGGGGAGGACGTCTACACCGCGCGCCTGCAAGAAGTAATTCGCGAGCACTTCGGCGAACAGGCTGAGGCCTTCCCGGTCTTCAACGGCACCGGAGCGAACGTCACCGCGTTGACGAGCGTGCTGCCGCGCTGGGGCGCGGTCGTGTCGACCACGACCGCCCACATCCACACCGACGAGGGCGGCGCTCCCGAGCGGATCAGCGGGCTCAAGCTCCTTCCCGTGCCTACGCCCGACGGCAAGCTCACCCCCGACCTGGTCGGGGAGGAGGCATGGGGCTGGGGCGACGAGCACCGCGCGCAGCCGCTCGCCGTAAGCATCACCCAGACGACCGAGCTCGGCACGCTGTACTCGGTCGACGAGGTTCGGGCGATTGCCGACTATGCGCACGAGCGGGGGATGGTGCTGCACATGGATGGCGCGCGCATCTCCAACGCGGCCGCGGCCCTGGGCGTCGGCTTCCGCGAGTTCACTACGGATGCAGGCGTCGACATCCTGAGCTTCGGTGGCACCAAGAACGGCCTGCTGTACGGCGAGGCCGTGGTCGTGCTCAACCCTGAGGTCTCCGAGGGGCTCATCTACCTGCGCAAACTCAACATGCAACTCGCCTCAAAGATGCGCTTCGTGTCTGCCCAGCTGATCGCCCTGCTCAGCGACGGGCTGTGGTTGCGCAGTGCATCCCACGCGAATGCGATGGCGGGCAGGCTTCGGGATGCCCTTGAGCGCGAGATCTCGTCGGGCTCGATCACCGGCATCGCGTTCACTCAGTCCACCCAGGCCAACGCGGTCTTCGCGACCCTGCCGCCCGGAGCGGCCGACCGACTGAGAGCAAGCTTCCGCTTCTACGACTGGAACCCGGCCACTCGGGAGGTGCGCTGGATGACGGCGTTCGACACCACCGAGCACGACATCGACGCGTTCCTCGCGGCCCTCAGAACGGAGCTATCAGCATGAGCAACGACGGTTTCGTCGAGTACACACCCGAGGGTCGACCCCCGCGCAGCTGGGACTTCTTCCTCACGATCTTCCTCCTGATTCTGCTGCTCATCCTCACGAGCGTGTTCGTGGTGCTGGGGTTCGGCCTCGGCGTCGTGACTCTGCCCTGCGCGGACTCGGGCCAAGCATGCAACACGGCGATCATCGGGCTCGGCTCGCTGATCGTGCTCCTCGGCACCCCGCTCGTCGCCCTCGCGGGGATCATCGTCTCGGTGGTCTGGATCGCGCGCCGCAAGCTGTCCTTCCTGATCCCCCTGATTGCGTGCGTCGTATCGGTCGGCGTGTTTGCGCTCGGAACGTCGCTCGTGCGCATGGCCGTCCCGGCCTGAGTTCAGAAGGGCACCGGTTGCCCATCACCCTTGACGCCACGTTGAGCTGCACTACCACGTGGACTTCTCCTTGCGCCTTCTCAGGTATTCGTGGAATTTAGGTGCGGTGTACTGATAGTGACCCTTCTGGACGCGAAAGACGACTCCTTGTTCTGCTAGGCGGCCCATAAGAACATTCGCGTTTCCCTCGGATCGCTTGGACACCTTGTGGATGTCGGCGGTCTTGAGCGGCGGATAGTCGCAATCCGCGGTCAAAAGCAGCAGGTCTTGCTCCGCGGGCGTTAGTGATTCGACCCGGGTATCGTAAAAATCCTCGTCAAGTCGGCGAAAAATGTCCCCCTGCGTCGCCTCGAGGAGTTCGACGGAAAGACTGCCAAGGCCAACCGCCTCTGCCTCGTCCCACAGCTCGGCTCCCCAGAGCTGAATGAAATATGGGTACCCCTGAACATCTTCAAGGACCTTCTCTACCAAGTCCCGTTCGGCGACAATGCTGGTGCCATCCAGAGGTTTCGTGAAAGCATCCCGGGCTTCATCCCGGCTAAGACTGCCTACGTCCTCGCCGCGGAACATGCGCTCGCTGTAAGTTCGTGCTTTCAACAGGTTCGACTTCAAGGTCGGAAGTCCGCACAGCACGAGTCCGATCGGAACTTCTTTCTCTTGCAAGCTATTCACCGCAGCAATGAGCAGCGAAAGCGGATGCTCCCCGCCACGATCCTTGTCATCCACGAGTACTTGCGCTTCGTCCAGCAGCAGCAAGAAGCCTGACTTCCCGGAACGAATCGCGACGCTCGTCACGTCCAGCAGGTTCTCGATCAGCTGCTGCTGACCTTTGTCGTCCTGACCCGCCAGGGAGAAAGTGAAGTCGTCAATGGTCACCGTCAGTAGTGAGCGAGCAGCCTCCACAACATCGCTAGTCGCGCCGCGCAACTGTCGGATCCGAGAAAGCTGCTTTGTCTTTTGTTCGGCCAACCCCGCGAGGAGAGTCACCAGTTCCGGCTCCCGATTATGCCTTGGCTCCAGTTGAACACGTTGAGTCGCCCAGTCGAGTTCACGCTCAGCGATCTCCTCGAAACGTTTGAGCAGGACCGTCTTTCCTACACCCCGCAACCCCGTCATTCTGAAGTTGGCAGGGACTTCGGGGGCACCGCGAAGGACAGCCCTAAATCGCTTCTCTTGGCTGGACCGCCCGGCTAGGTAGACGGGGGTAACGGCAGCGCCGGGCCGGTACGGGTTCTTTGCCAAGGCTTCACCTCATAACAAAACAATGTTAGTACAGTCGATAATAACACTCTTCTGTAATGATCGGCACGCCGGGCTTACTGGCCCTCCAGCCGAGCCACCGTGAGCCCGTCGCCGTCGGACGCGACACCCACGAGCACCGTGTCGCCGTCACGGATCTCCCCGGCCAGCAGCGAGCGGGCCAGCTTGTCGTCGATCTCGCGCTGCATGAGGCGCCGCAGCGGCCGCGCACCGTACACCGGGTCGTAGCCGCGCTCGGCGAGCCAGGTGCGAGCATCCGGTGTCACCGCCAATTCGAGCCGACGGTCGCCGAGGCGCTTGGCCAGACGGTCGATGTACAGCTCGACGATCTGGCTCAGGTCATCGGTCGACAGCGGGGCGAACACCACGATGTCGTCGAGTCGGTTGATGAACTCCGGCTTGAACGACTGCCGCACGAGGTCGTGAACCACACGCTTGCGCTCCTCCCAGGGCAGGTTCTGGTCGGTGATGAACTGGCTGCCGAGGTTGGACGTGAGGATGAGAATCACGTTGCGGAAGTCGACCGTGCGCCCCTGCCCGTCGGTGAGTCGACCGTCATCCAGCACCTGAAGCAGGATGTCGAAGACCTCGGGATGCGCCTTCTCAACCTCGTCGAGAAGGATCACCGAGTACGGCCGTCGCCGCACGGCCTCGGTGAGTTGACCACCCTGCTCGTAGCCGATGTATCCGGGGGGTGCCCCGACGAGCCGCGACACGGAGAACTTCTCCCCGTACTCGCTCATATCGATGCGCACGAGAGCCTTCTCGTCGTCGAACAGATACTCGGCGAGTGCCTTCGCGAGTTCGGTCTTGCCGACGCCTGTCGGTCCGAGGAACAGGAACGAGCCAGTGGGTCGGTCGGGGTCGGAGATGCCCGCGCGCGTGCGACGAACCGCCTCGGATACGGCGGCGACGGCATCCTTCTGGCCGATCAGGCGCTTGCCGAGCTCGGACTCGAGGTGCAGCAGCTTCTCCGTCTCACCCTGCGTGAGACGGTCGACCGGGATGCCCGTCCACGCGGCCACCACGCTCGCGATGTCCTCCTCGGTGACCTGGTCGTTGACCATGCGCGGTCCGACAGGCTCAGCAGACTCCGCGGTCACGAGTGCCGCCTCGATCTTGGGGATCGTCTCGTAGTTGAGCTTGGATGCCTTCTGGTAGTCGCCTTCGCGCATCGCCCGGTCGAGCTCGATGCGCGCATCGTTGAGCTTGGTCTTCAGGTCGCCGACGCCCGTGAGCGAGGCCTTCTCCGCCTTCCAGCGCGCCTCGAGTGAGTCCAGCTCCTTCTGCCGGTCGGCGAGATCCTCGCGCAGCTTCTCGAGCCGCGCCTTGGATGCCTCGTCCTTCTCCTTCTTGAGTGCGAGCTCCTCGATGCGTAGCCGGTCCACCGCCCGCTTGAGCTGGTCGATCTCCGTGGGACTCGAGTCGATCTCCATCTTGAGCCGCGATGCCGCCTCGTCGATGAGGTCGATCGCCTTGTCGGGCAGTTTGCGGCCGGTGATGTACCGGTTGCTTAGAGATGCCGCCGCCACGAGCGCCGAGTCCGCGATCGTCACCTTGTGGTGCGCCTCGTAGCGCTCCTTGAGGCCGCGCAAGATCGCGACGGTGTCCTCGACACTGGGCTCGCCCACGAACACCTGCTGAAAGCGGCGCTCGAGCGCTGCATCCTTCTCGATGTATTGGCGGTACTCGTCGAGCGTGGTCGCGCCGATCAGGCGCAGCTCACCGCGGGCGAGCATGGGCTTGAGCATGTTGGATGCCGCGACCGACCCCTCGCCCCCGCCCGCCCCCATGAGCGTGTGCAACTCGTCGATGAACGTGATGATCTGCCCGTCGGAGTCGTTGATCTCCTTGAGCACGGCCTTGAGTCGCTCCTCGAATTCGCCGCGGTACTTTGCCCCGGCCACGAGCGCGGCCAGGTCAAGCGAGACGAGTTGCTTGTCCTTGAGCGAGTCCGCGACGTCGCCAGCGACGATTCGCTGCGCAAGACCCTCGACCACTGCGGTCTTGCCGACGCCGGGCTCGCCGATGAGCACAGGGTTGTTCTTCGTGCGGCGGGTGAGCACTTGACTGACGCGACGAATCTCGGCATCCCGCCCAATCACCGGGTCTAGCTTGCCGCTGCGGGCGATGTCGGTGAGGTTTACGCCGTACTGCTGCAGCGCCGTCTTCTGCTCTTCATCGGTGCCGGGGGCACCTTGCATGTTGGCCATCGGTAATCTTCCTATCCGCGCTTACGAGATCGTGTGACAGTGAACTTGGGGTTGCGGGAGAGCTCGTCGGTGTCTCCGACGACTCGAGTCAGCTCGGCGCGGTAGCCGAGGTGGGAGTTGTAGACGGTCACGAGCTCCCCGCCTGGCTTCAGTACCCGTGCGGCGGCGGCGAACAGTTTCGATGCGGCCCCGGTGTGCACCGTCGCACCCAGGTGGAACGGCGGGTTCAGCACCACGAGATCCAGGCTTGAGTCGGGCTGCTCGGCTAGGGCATCGTCGCGCGTGACCGTGACATTGCTGAGCCCGTTCGCTTCGGCCGTTGCGACGGCGGATGCCACGGCGCCCGCCGACACGTCGCTCGCAAGCACCGACAGCTCGGGCCGTGCCCGCGCAAGAACGGCGGCAACCACGCCGGAGCCGCACCCGAGATCGGCGGCGGTCGTGGCATCCGGCGCGACTGCGGGCAACGCACCAAGCAAGGCCCTCGTGCCGATGTCGATGCGAGTGCCGGCGAAGGTTGCGCCGGTCGCGCAAACCCATATTCCCAAGTCGGTATGAAACTCGCGCGCAAGTGTGGGCGTCTCGCCTCCGCGAGCCTCGGAGGCAATCAGCACGCGCGACTTTTGTCGCGCGTGACTGACATCGACGCGGCCGAAGTGACGGGCGAGCACCTCGTTCATCGCGAGGGTCATGTGTTTGATGCGCCCACCGGCATACACCCGCGCGGACGGATCGGCGCACGCGGAGATCCACGCCGCGAGCTCCTCGAGTTCGGCGAGCGAGCGTGGCAACTGCATCAAGACGACTCGAGCGCCACGAAGCAGTTCGGTACCCAGAGGCAGGTTCTCGTAGCCAATGTGGCCATCGGTGTTCGCCGCGAGAGCCCGCTCGGCCACCAGCGAGTCCTGGAACACCCGGATGCCCGTCGCCCCCGAGAGCGCAGCCACCCCAATCGTGAGGGCGCCGTAGTTGTCGCCGATCACACCAACTCCGCCGGGGCCGGACTCCCGCAGGGCCGCGCCTGCCTCATCGAGAATGAGCCGGTCGCTCGCGTCGACAGCGTGCAGGTTCGGCGCCTCGACATCGGGCCAGCGCCGCAGGGCGGAGAGGTCGAACTCATCGGCGGTGAGGGCGCCCACGATTAGGACCGTCGAAGTGGTCGCCACACGACGACCTGGTTGGACTTCGCGACCCTTGACCCGGCGCGGATCGAGACCACTTCGCCCGAGCCACCGGCCGCGAATACCCGGCGACCGGGCCGCGCGAGCAGCTCGTCAGCAAGGGCGTGCTCGAGCTCGCGCACTCGTGAGGCAAGCCCGGCGACCTGGTTCTCGAGCTCGAGAATCCGCTTGATTCCCTCGAGGTTGAGGCCCTGCGCCGAGAGCGCCGCGATCTCCCGCAACTGGGCAACATCGCGCATCGAATAACGTCGCGACTGTCCCGCGGTGCGGGTGGGACTCACGAGGCCGAGCCGGTCGTACTGCCGTAGCGTCTGCGGGTGCATGTTCGCAAGTTCTGCCGCGACGGCTATCGCGAAGACCGGCGAGAACTCGTCGAGCGGCGCCGACATCAGTGGTCCATCCTCGCCTTGTCGAGCAGCTCGGTGCGGGGGTTATCGGCCGGCATGGACTGCTCGAAAGCGCGCAGGTGGGCGGCCGCGTCATCCGGCACTCGCACGGGCACAGCGACCAAGACTTCGGCCAGCAGGTCTCCCGTGCCCTTGGGCGTCGTGACGCCGCGGCCCTTGACCCGCAGGATGCGCCCGCTCGGCGTTCCAGGGGCGACCCGCAGTTTCACCGGCTCGCCACCGAGTGTCGGCACCTCGATTGTCGCTCCGAGAGCGGCCTCCGCAAAGGTTACGGGAACCTCAACCCGCAGATTGAGCCCGTCTCGCTCGAAGACCGGATGTTTGCGCACCGCGACCGTGAGCACGAGGTCGCCGGCCGGGCCGCCGTCGTGGCTCGGCTCGCCCTTGCCCTTCAGCTTGATCTTCTGACCGTCGCTGACGCCGGCGGGAATCTTGACGTTGATGGGAGCGCCACCGGCCGGCTGGAGCTTGATCGTCTCGCCGTTGATTGCCGTGACGAAATCGAGGGTGGTTGATGCCGTGACATCCCGTCCCTTGGTGGGGCCGGTGCGAAAGCCCTGGTTGGAGCCGCTGAACATGCCGCCGAGAAGATCCTCGAAGCTTGTTCCTTGGTAGGTTCCGCGGTTGCCGAACATGCCGCCGAAGACGTCCTCGAAGCCGCCACTCGCGCCAGCGCTCGGCGCGAACCGCGCACCCGAACCCATCGCGCGGATCTGGTCGTACTCGCGCCGCAACTCTGGGTCGGACAGTACGGAGTGCGCCTCGCTGATCTCCTTGAACTTCGACTCGGCCTTGGCGTCACCCGGGTTCGAGTCGGGGTGGTACTGACGCGCGAGCTTGCGGTACGTCTTCTTGAGGTCCGCTTCGGAGACATCCTTCGACACCCCGAGCACCGCATAGAAGTCCTTGTCAAACCAGTCCTGGCTGGCCATGGCGACTCCTTGTGCTTACTCGGCGGGAACTGACACGGCCACCTTCGCGGGCCGCACGAGACGGTCCCCCAAAACATAGCCGGGCTCGATCACATCCGCGATGGTGTTGACCGTCACATCCGGGCTGGGTAGCTGCACGACGGCCTCGTGAAAGGCGGGGTCGAAGGGTTCACCCTTCTCGCCGATCTGCTTGAGGCCGTACTTCTCGAATGAGCCGCGGAGCTTCTGCGCCACGATCGTCAGAGGCGCGCCCTCGACGAGGTCGCCGTGAGCTTCGGCCCGGGCGAGATCATCCAGTGCGGGAATCAGCGAACGGATGACCTCGGCGATAACCGCCTCGCGATTGGCCGCACGATCCCGCTCGACCCGGGTGCGAAAGTTGACCAGCTCTGCCTGGGCCCTCAACATGTCCGAACGCATCTCAGCGACAAGATTCTGCGCGGCTTGGTCGAGCAGCGCGTGATCGGCGTCGCTCAAGTCCTCGGCATCGGGCTGGTCGTCGTGCGATAGGTCGTCGCTGTCGCCCGGCTCGGGAGCCTCCCGTGCGGTGTCGCCCGTGCCGACGGCAGAGTCATCCGCCGCCGGCGCATCAGGCTCGCGAACATCGCCAGTCTCGGGGTCGATCCGCCGCTTGTCGCGGATGACCGGCTCCTCGTTCTCGTGTCGTTCGTCCTTGTGTGCCATGACTACTTGGTGCCGTCCTCGGGCTTGGTCTCGGGCTCGTCGTCGACAACCTCGGCGTCGACGATGTCCTCGTCGTTGGCCCCGGCTGCAGGTTCGGTCGGCTCGCCGTCGGCAGTCGGCGTCTGCGAGGCCGCGTAGATCGCCTCGCCGAGCTTCTGCTGGCTCGTGGTGAGGGTGTCGAACGCGGACTTCACCGCGGCCTCGTCGTCACCGGCGAGAGCGGACTTGAGAGCATCCACGTCTGCCTGCACGTCACTCGTGACGTCGGCCGGGAGCTTGTCGTCGTTGTCCTTGATGAGCTTCTCGGTCGAGTACGCGAGCTGTTCGGCGGTGTTGCGGGTCTCGGCGGCCTCGCGGCGCGCCTTGTCCTCCGCCGCGTGCTCCTCGCCCTCGCGCACCATGCGCTCGATGTCATCCTTCGACAGCGAGCTGCCTCCGGTGATGGTCATCGACTGCTCCTTGCCGGTGCCCTTGTCTTTGGCAGACACGTGCACGATCCCGTTTGCGTCGATGTCGAACGTGACCTCGACCTGAGGGATTCCCCGGGGTGCGGGCGCGATGCCCGTGAGCTCGAACGTGCCCAGATTCTTGTTGTCGCGGGTGAACTCGCGCCCGCCCTGGAAGACCTGGATCGCGACCGACGGCTGGTTGTCGTCGGCGGTCGTGAAGGTCTCGCTGCGCTTGGTCGG
>JBJXDR010000057.1:0-3332 GCA_046155245.1 Rhodoglobus sp.
GGAGAAGTTTGCCCTGCAGTTCGGCGAGACGATCCGTGCACTGCCATTCCAGCTGCCGGAGAGCTTCCTGCTGCTGATCCGCACGATCTCGCTCATCTCCGGAGTGACGAGCGCCCTCAACCGCGACTTCAACATGTGGGATGCCGTCGATCCATTCGCACGCACTGTGCTCAACGCGCGCGGCACGGGCAACCTCCGCGAGCTCGCGCAACAGGCTCTGGGCTACGCCAACACCCTCGCCCGTCTACCGCGCCGCGTCGACGAACTCACCGAGCGAATCGAGCGCGGGCAGGTCGCCGTGCGCACCCCCGACCTCGACCGCCGGGTGCGGGCGGTCGAACGTGCCGTCGGACGGGTGGCCTCGGCAATCGTGTTCGGCGCGCTGCTCATCGCCGGGGTGCTGCTGCGGCCGACCGATGAAGTGCTCGGGTGGGTGCTCATGGGAGCGTCGGCGCTGCCGCTGCTGCACGTGGTTGTGACCACGCGAGGGCGTTAAGTGGCGTAGGTACGAACGGTCGGAGTTGGTGGTGGCGTTCCGACCCAAACGACGGCCCGCCGCGACATCCCTTACTAGGTTTTGTGACCGCGCGAGATCACTCGGATCAGGTGGGCTCTGACTCAAGTGCAGTCAAAATGCAGTCCAAAACGGATGCCACGGAGTGTGAGTACCAGATGTCAGTATTTACACTTAGGGTATTAAGTGTAAATAAGAGCGAGAGGCATTCCCACTTAGGAAGCGAGGTACAACATGGCCAATCCTAAGCCGGACCCCTCAGAGTCGCTGGGCTGGCCGGCTGTCGAAAGCGAACAGCACCCCTGGGTCTCGCGCATCAACGGCGACCATCTAACCCGCGCCCAACGCGATCGCATTCGCCAGCCCTACTCGTCCGCCATCGTGCCGCCGATCGCCAACCTCTCCATCAATCTCCCCGGCGACCTTGCGGCAGAGATCGACGAGGCCACGCAACTCCTCACGCGATTCGATGCCGAAGTCGGACCGGGCGGGCTGCCGTTCGCCTCGATCCTCCTGCGCACCGAGTCGGCGTCCTCGTCCGAGATCGAGAACCTCACAAGTGGTGCCCGAGCTATCGCCGAGGCCGAGCTCGGCGAACGCGAGAGCGGCAACGCCGCGCTTATCGTGCGCAACGTTCGGACGATGGAAGCCGCGCTGAGCCTTGCCGACGAGATCAACGGCGAGAGCATCATCGCGATGCAGACGGCCCTCCTCGGTTCGTACGCGCCCGACTTGACGGGAGGGTGGCGCGATGAGCAGGTGTGGATCGGCGGCGACTCCCTCAGCCCTCACCTGGCCGACTTCGTCCCTCCACACCACCACCGAGTGCCTACGGCGGTAGATGACCTGGTCGCATTCATCGGCCGAGTCGACATCCCTGCAATTGCCCAGGTCGCGATCGCCCACGCCCAGTTCGAGACCATCCACCCGTTCCCGGACGGCAACGGCAGGACGGGTCGCACGATCGTGCAGGCGATGCTGCGCCATGCGCGGGTCACGGCGAACATCACGGTTCCTGTCTCCGCAGGGCTCCTCCACGACGTTAAGGCCTACTATGGCGCCCTCACGGCCTATCGACGCGGCGAGCTCCGACCGATTGTCACGGCGTTCACCCAAGCCGCTGGCTACGCAGTCGTCAACGGTCGCCAGCTCGTTCGCGACATTGTTGCCATCGAGGCGGAGTGGGAAATCCGGATGCGCGGCCTCCGGACAGACGCGGCGGCTCGTCGACTCAGCGCCTTCGCGATCGCTCATCCTGTGCTCGACTCCGAGATCGTCGCACGTGAACTCGCCGTGGCGCCACTAACTGCGTTCCGCGCACTGGACACGCTCGTCGGGAGGGGAGTGCTCAGAGCCGCGAACTCCCAACGCCGAAATCGAATCTGGCTTGCCGAGCCGGTGCTGAACGCGCTGGATGACTTTGCTGCGCAAGCAGGCAGGAGAACACTCAGACGCTAAGTGGTCTCGCCACAGTCAATATCACGCCCGCCTCCGAGAAGGTATCGAACGAACGCAAAAGCATGCTCGCACCGTGGTTAGTTTGCAGCCTTGAAGATCGTGACGGGTGTCGTCACGAAGCTCCGCTCGCCCGCGAGAAAGATCGACCCAGAGTCAGTTTCGGTGCCGACAAATCGTTGCCCGCCTTCTGAGAGGACAAAACCTGAACGGCCTTCGCCGTCGACCGTCATCTGCGTCGCTTCCGGTGCACTCTCAAGAAGGCGCGAAGTCAGGCTCCGTAGCCTCTCGGTGATCTGCGCGGGGCTCCCGAGATTGGCTCAACGTCCCAGGAAATTCATCGTTCTTCGTTGAATGCGACCACGTTGGTTCTGGTTCGTTTGCCCACAGTTGTAGGCAAAGCGTGGGCAGACGGCGCCTCCGCAATCCATAAAAATACGGATGAAAACTTCCATATTTATATGAAATCTGCGAGCATGGTGCGATGAAGAACGTGGAGATAGTCTGGCGCACTTTGGCCGACGCCGCGCTGGACGGTCAGCGCGATTGGAACAGTATCGGCGACATCGCTGATGCTTCGTCGGTGGCGCCATCAACTACCCACCAGGCTCTCGGGCGACTCGTCGATGTCGGCGCCGTCCGCCCCAACGCGCGTCGCGGGTACACCGTCGTCTCACCCGAGAAACTCCTCGAAGCGTTCGCTGCCCACCGGAACCTACGTGCCGACACTATGGTCTCCACCACCTTGCCCGCCGCCCAAGAACTCCTTGACGACGTCGAGGTCGACTACGCGCTCAGCGGCAGTAGCGCCGCGGTGCACTACCTCGGTGGCCGCAACACTGTCTCTGATCTCGGCCGACGGATCGTCTACACAACCCGACCTCTCTCTCAGGCTGACTTCCCTGAGGGTGACGAGGTCATCATTGTCACTGAAGATCCGGTTGCGGCGCGCACTTGGAAGTCCGGGTACGCCAGCCTCGCGCAAACCTACGCCGACCTGTGGGCGAGTCCCGGCTGGCAGGCGTCTGAGTTCACGCGTGCCCTCAAGGCGAAACTGTTCGCCGAAGCCGACTGGGAGCAGCGAACCAGTGCCTAACCTCTACGAAGACGAGAGCGGAGTCATCCGCGCACTCGTCCACCGGCTCGGTCACGACCTCGAACCGTCGATCCTCATCGGCGGATGGGCGACCTTCGTTCGCGTCGGCGGCGAGATCAGCCTCGACATCGACCTCATCACCTCCCAGGAGAGTCGCCACAAGCTCGAGCGTGTGATGACGGACCTCTCCCCCAGCAACAATCATAAGGGGCGAGAGCTGCGGGCGACGATCGACGACGTGCACCTCGACATCTACCTACCGTTCGA
>JBJXDR010000058.1:0-4104 GCA_046155245.1 Rhodoglobus sp.
TGGCGGCCGGCTATCTCACGGCGCTCGCGGGTGACCGAGTTGAGGTGCTCTCGGCTGGCTCCGAGCCCAAAGACCAGATCAATCCCGTCGCGGTCGCCGCGATGGCCGAGGAAGGAATCGACATCGCGGGCAACGTGCCGAAGATTCTGACGACCGAAGCGGTAAAAGATTCTGACGTGGTCATCACCATGGGCTGCGGCGACACCTGCCCGATCTTCCCGGGCAAGCGCTACGAGGACTGGGAGCTGGATGACCCGGCTGGTCAGGGTATCGAGGCGGTGCGCCCCATCCGCGACGACATCAAACGCCGCATCGAAACCCTTCTCGCGGAGTTGCTCGCCTAGCCTGTCGTCATGACCACCGCGCCCGTGAGCCTCGCGAACTCGGCTTCGGTGAGGATGTCCGCCTCACGCACCGCTTACGCTGGGGAGATGCTCCCCCTTACCGTGATCATCCCGTGGCGCCCGCAGGCATCGCGGATCGCGGCGTTCGACGCTGTCGTCGACTGGTACCGGTGGAACATCCCCGGGGTCGACATCGAGACCGTCGACTGCGACCAGGAGACCTTCAACCTCTCCCGGTGTCGCAACCGCGGAATCGCGCGCATCGAGGATCCGGATCGGGTCGTCATCATCAACGATGCCGACACGATCCCGCAACTCGACTCGCTGCGCGAGGCAATCGTTGCCGCCTCGACCTCGGGTCTCGTGCACCTTCCGTACACCAGGTACCACTGGCTGGGGGCGACCGGCACCAATCAGTATTCCGACGGCACGCCCCTCGAGGACTGTGACTACGAGCTGATCGTCACAGCCTGTTCCGGGGTTTACGTGACGACCCCTGCGAGCTGGTTCAGCCACGGCGGTCAGGACGAGCGCTTCCGTGGGTGGGGGTTTGAGGATGCCGCGTGGCACCTCGCGCATGAGACACTCCTCGGCGCCCCGCCCCACCGGCACTTCGGATCCGTCTTTGCGCTCCACCACGAACCGCAACTGCGCGAGGGGCCGCAGTTCGACGCCAACGCGCACCTCATGCAGCAGTACCGCGACGCGGCGAGCAACCCTGACGCGATGCGCGACCTGGTCTTCACCGGGCGCTGAGCGTCCTAGCTTCGACCTAGCCCCGCTCCGCGCCACTCGGTGACAGCGCGGTGGGCCCGGTCGCGGCCCGGGTCCGACTGGAGGGATGCCGCGAGCGACGACCGCGGACCGGCCAGCACGCCGGCGATCGCCGCCGCCAACTCCTCGACGGTCGCCGTGTTGGGTGCGAGTGCGACCCCCACCCCGCTGCGCTCGATCGCTGCCGCGGCCGCGAACTGGTCGGTCGAGAACGGGAGCACGACGAGTGGAACTCCGAACGTCTGCGCCTCGGTGACGCTGTTGTTGCCCCCGTGAGTGACGGCCGCCGCCGCGCGTTTCAGAAGAGTCACCTGCGGCAGGAAGTCGCGCACGAGCCAGCGCGGCGGGAGGTCGGGCAGTTCGTCGGCCGAACCCGTGGCGAGGGCGACCCTCAGGCCGAGGTGCTCGAGGGCGCGGGCGACGCGGGCGAGCACATCCGAGCGCACCGACAGAAAGCTGCCGAAACTCACGTAAACGAACGGTTCGTCGCTCGCGGCCAGCCACTCCTCGACCTCCGGGTCCCGCGGTTCGTCACGCACTGCCGAGCCCAGAAACTCGTGCCTCGGCATCACGGCGGTTCGCGCCGGCGGCGACAGTTCAGCCGGATAGTTGAGCAGCAGCAACTCGCCATGCTCGGCGAACGCGTTGGGCGAGGCCGGGAGCCGGGGGGCGAGTTCGGCCAGCGCCGTATTCCACTCCGCAGTGAAGCTGTCGCTCACCCGCACACATAGCTCGTGCAACGCACCGAGCTCGGCAGCGCTCGGGGTGAACGCTGCCGGCCACTGCGGCGGGAACCCGTAGACCTCATCTCCCACCGGCAGGGCGGTCGGATGCCCGAGCACGACATCCGCGAACGGCACCCCACCGGCGACGAGGGCGAGCCGCGCGCTGAACGCGAGGTGGTCGACGATGATCGAGTCAGCCTGCACCGAATCGACCACGGCGAGCACCTCGCGGGCGACCCGCACCGGCTCCCACATGAGATCGCTGAGTCTCGCACGAGTCTGAAAGGCGAGGGTCGCAATCATGCCCTCGCGCGTGGCGTCGAAGAAACCGCGGAGGGCGTCGTCCTCTCCGCGCGGCTGATCCTCGGCCCGGATGACACCCGGATTCGACCCCTTGCCGAGCTGCAGGTTCACCCGCTCGAAGCCGAAGGACTCGACGATCGAGACTGTCGCCGGACCCGTCGCTACAACCACGCGCTCTCCCGCGTCACGCCACGCGGTGCCGAGAGTGGCAAGGGGCAGCAGGTGAGAGGCGTAGTCCGGGCTGATGATGAGCAGGGTCACGGCGCGGGTACCGGAACGGCGTGGTGCGCGAGCTCCTGATCGTGCACCATCGCGTAGACGTCCGCGAGCGAACCCGCCATCGCCTGAATCGTGAAACTCTCCGCGACGGTGCGGCGAGAGAGCTCGGCCCGGGCGTCCGTGGTTTCGGCTGATGCGGCATCCAGAGCCTCGGTCATCGCCTCGGCGAGCTTGCCGACGTGCCACGTGCTGGTGAGATATCCGGTGACGCCCTGCTCGACGTAGGTAGCGGGGCCACCGCCGTTGGGAGCAACGACCATGAGGCCGCTAGCCATCGCCTCAAGCAGTGCGATGCCGAACTCCTCCTTGAGACTGCCGCACACGTAGATGCCGTTGGCCGCGGCCAGACCCGGGATGCCTCGCCGCGAGGCTGCGACCCAACGGGCGACTGTGTCATTGGCGCGATGCCCCGGTAGCAGCAGACCCGCCGCGTGCCGCCCCTCGGCGGGGACGACTGCGTGGATCAGGTCGAGCTGCTCCTGCTCGTCTTCAGACGGCTCGTCGAGGTTGCCACCGATCAGCAGCAGATTCGCCCGGTCGCGCACGTCGCTCGCCGCCCACGCCTCGACGATCGTCGCCATGCCCTTGACGCGGTGGAAGCGCCCGACACTCACGATCAGCGGCAGCCCACGACGGTCGGGGGGCAACTGCTCGAGCAGTGCCGTGAGCTCCGCGCGGGCCGGAGACGGGCTCGCGGTCGAGGCCTCGGCGACCGCGCGATCGATCACCTCGAGGTCGATGCCCTCAGGCACGATCGTGTGTCGCTCGGGATGCGCGGTGATGTCGATGCTGACAAGGCTCAGCATGTCGCGCTTCAGATCGGGTCGCGGGAACAGCACCGTATGCGCGGCGTTTGCGGCGATGCGCTGCACGAGCCGCGTGCGGAACCAGAAATGCTCGCGTTCATCGACCGATCCGAAGTTGCTCCGGGTGAGGGCACCGGCCTGGTCCATCGAGGCGACGACCGCGTGCGGGTCGGGCGCGACGGTGAACACCACTGGTATCGAGAGCTCGCGCGCGGCGTCGACCGCCGCAAGGCTGCCCACGTCGGCCATTCTCAAGTGCAGAACATCAACGGGACCCGCAGCCCGCAGCACACGACGGATGCCCCGGCGCGCCGTCACACGCAGCGGCCACGCGCTCGCTGCCTGCACCGGCTCGACCATGAGCGGCACCCGACCGTAGGCGTGCCCCGCGTCCCCTGCGCGCAGCTCGTCGAGACTCGCGAGCGTGGACTCAACCGACCCTCGCGAGACAGTGATCACCCGATCGATCGGATGCACCGACTCGGCGCCGCGGGCGATCAGGGCATTGCCCAGGCGCACGAGCAACGTCGCAATCCCACCGTTGTCGCCGCTACCAGCTTGGCCAAGGTCAGGGTCGATGTCGGCGTGCAGGAACAGTTGGGCCACCGTGAGTCCCGCGCCGCGACGGCGCTCATGACGCTCGGCCTCCAGATCGATTAGGGAGAGCCGCGCGGCATCGGCGAGCGGTCCGTCGCCGGATGCGAGCCGAGCAAGCACCTCGCGCGCCTCCGCCGAGCCCACTCGCTGACCCAGCGCGGACGCCGCAACCATCCGCACCTCCAGCGCTTCGCCCTGGTCGCGCGCGATAGCGCTCAAGGGGAGGCCCGCGATGCGCGAGCGCACGAGTCCGAGGGTCTCGACGATGCGCGAGCG
>JBJXDR010000059.1:0-36708 GCA_046155245.1 Rhodoglobus sp.
AGCAGGCGATCGGTGAAGTCACCGAGCGTGCCGGTGTCGAGACCGGGCAGCGTGCCCTTGTCACCCTCGAGCGCTCCGGCAGCGAAGACCGTGCTGTAGTCAGCAAGGTTTCCGTCAACGAAGTACAGCGGGCCGGCGTAGCCAGCACCCTGAAGGGCGGGAACGATGATCTTCGCCTCGTCGAACGTGACCAGCGCGATCGCGTCGGGGTTAGCCGCCAGGACCTCGGAGATCTGGGTCGTGAAGACGGTGTCACCCGTGTTGAACAGCGGCGACGCCACGACGGTGCCACCGGCAGCCTCGAAGGTCTCGGTGATCTTCGCGGTGAGGCCGGTTCCGTACGAGTCGTTGAGCTCGATGATGCCGAGGTTCTGAACGCCGTCCTCGGCGATCAGGTTACCGAGCACTTCACCCTGAAGGACGTCCGAGGGGGCGGTGCGCCAGTAGAGGCCGTCATCCGCGTAGTCCGTGAAGTCGATCGAGGTGTTCGCCGGCGAGAACTGAACGACGCCAGCGGCGACGATCTGGTCAATGACGGTCTTCGAGACACCGGACGATGCCGCACCAACGATGGCCGAGACATCCAGCGAAAGGAGGTCGGTCACCGAAACGGTGGCGGTGTCGGTCGTGGTGTCACCGGAGTCGCGGTACTCGACCTCGACGGTGATGCCCAGGTCGGCTTCGTTGATCTCCTTGACTGCGAGAGCTACACCGGCCTCCTCGGGCGGGCCGAGGAACGCGAGGGTTCCACTCTGCGGCAGGATGGTGCCGATCTTGAGGGTCAGCGGCTCACGGGGGCCCGCGGTCGATCCCGTGTCAGCGGCCGGCGCGCAGCCGCTGAGAACGAGTGCGCTAGCACCAACGATGGCAATGCCACCGAGGATCGACTTGAAAGACCGCGAGCGCGAGGCGGTTGCCTTCACGAATACGCTCATGTTGCTCCTTGCATTTGAATGTGTCTGAAACAGGGCACGGCGAAGCTGTGCTGTCCTGCCACGGTATTCGGCATCGGCAACTTTCACAATACGAGCGTGTTACAGCCCTGTAACGCGGCCCGATCGTTACCTTTCGTGACGAAGGGCGACGTTAGGCAACTAATTCCGAAGCTGTGGTCATTCAGCGATGACTCCGCGGCCAAAAACGAACTTGTTCTCGGAATTGAAGGTGTACAACCCCCAGAAGGCTGGCGACACATCCTGAACCGATGTGAAGTTCACCGAACCCGACACTCCGTCGTAGTCGATGTCGCTCTGCGTGCGCAGCACTTCGAGGCATTCGGCGAAACTCGTGCACTTGATTCCCCCACGCGAGACATCACGCAGCGTCGCCGCGACCGATTGGCCCGAATCGTCTCGCGCGACGAGTGCCGCGAGCGCGGCGAGAATGGTGGCGTCATAGGCTTCGGCGCCGTACCGGAACTGCGTGAGCGCCGAATCCGCCGACTTGAGGCGGGCGATGAACGCGTCATCCGGTTGGTAGCCGTCGATGATGCCGTTCACGCCGTTCAGGAAGCCGGCCGAGAGGGCCTGGGAGTAGTCGCCCGCGTTCTGCGACGTAAGCCACAGCTTGGCCCCACCAAAGCCCGCTCCGACCAGTTTGGTTATGAGGTCCTTGGTGAGGTCGAACGAACTGTACGCAGTCACCAGAACCACGCTGTCCGGCGCCGCCGCGGTCACCTGCGCGACGAGCTTCGCGGTGTCGGGGCTCACGAGCGGCACAGTGACCGACGCGACGACCGTGCTTCCGGATGCCGCGATGCTGTCGGTGAGGGTCGGCACGATGGCCTTACCGAGGTCGTCGTTCACGTAGACGATCGCGATCTTCTTGGGACCGTCCTGAGCTAGCACCGGGCCGAGCGCGGTGCCCTGTCGGCCGTAGCTCGGAATCGTGCGGAAAAAATACGTCCCACCCCGCACTTCCGACAGCCCCGGGAAGGTCGCGGCGGGGGAGATCATCGCGATCTTGTCGTCTGCGGCGAGAGGGATGAGGCGTTGCGCCTGCGCCGACGAGGTGGGGCCGATCACGACATCGACCTTGTTGGCCACGAGGTCGGCGAGCGCAGCCTCGGACTTCGTGCTCGAGGCATCCCCCGAATCGCGCGAGAGCAGCTCGACCGGCGCCCCGTTCACCCCGCCCGCGTCGTTGATCTCCTTGACCGCGAGAGTCACTCCGGCGGCTTGGGCCGGCCCGAGGAAGGCGTACGTGCCACTGGCCGGCAGGATCGTGCCGATGCGCAGCACGCCGTCGCCCGCGGGCGTGAGCGCGGCGGCGCTCGCCGAGGGTGTCGGGGTCGGCGTGGGGGTAGGGGCAGAGCATCCCACCAGCAGCAGCATGACTGCCGCGCCGAGCGCGACGCTGCCGGTGACGAGAGTTCGGGTCATGACTCGTCCTTCCGGGTTCTCTGCGAAGAATACCGGTGGCGGAACATGTCGATCGTAAGGATCGCCAGCGCGACCCACACGATGCCGAAGCCCAGCCAACGCTGCAGAGGCATGGGTTCGTGCAGAAGAACGACGCCGATCGTCAACTGGAGGGCGGGTGCGACGTACTGCACGAGTCCCAAATAGACGAGCGGGATGCGCCGTGCCGCCGCCGCAAACAGCAGCAGGGGCACCGCTGTGGCTACGCCGACGCTCGCAAGCAACACGGTGTGCAGCGGGGACACAGTGCCCATCGTGAGGCCGGTGATCACGCCCACCACGATCAGAGCGCCAATCGCAACCGGCGTGAGCACCGCGGTTTCGACGGTGAGCCCGCTGATCGCGTCAGCGCGCGGGCCAACCTGCTTCTTCACGAGTCCGTAGAGCCCAAAACTGAACGCGAGGGTCAGCGCGATCCACGGGAACGATCCGTAACCGAGGGCGAGCACCAGGACGGCGACTGCGCTGACGCCCACCGCGACCCACTGGAGCGGCCTCAGCGTCTCGCGAAGCACCACGACGCCCAGCAGCACTGTGACGATCGGATTGGTGAAGTAGCCGAGGCTCGCCTCGATGACATGGTCGCTGAGGGTCGCGTAGATGAAGACCGACCAGTTCACGAGTACGAAGACGGCGGCAAGGGCGAGACTACGAAGCGCCGTGCGGTCGCGGATCAGGGCCGCGAAGCGTGCCCAGCCGCCGGTGACCGTGAGTAGGAGCACACAGAACACGAGCGACAGCACGATGCGCCAGGCGACGATCTCGACGGCGCCCGTGGGCGGGAGGGTGAGGAAGAGCAGCGGGAGGAATCCCCAGAGCAGGTACGAAGCGATCGCATACGCGAGGCCCGAGGGTGAGACCCGCTCGTGGGTGGTAACGGCAGCGGGCACCGCTTCAGCCTAAGCCCGCCCGGGAATGACGAAGGGCCCGGCGGCAGTGCCGCCCGGCCCTTCTGACAACGAGATCGTCGCGGTTAGCGCACGACCACGGCGAGCACGTCGCGAGCGGACAGCACGAGCAGGTCCTCGCCGCCGTACTTCACCTCGGTGCCGCCGTACTTCGAGTAGATGACCTTGTCGCCCACGGCGATGTCGAGCGGGATGCGGTTGCCGTTGTCGTCGATGCGACCGGGGCCGACAGCCACGACCTCGCCCTCCTGGGGCTTCTCCTTCGCAGTGTCAGGAATGACCAGGCCCGACGCAGTGGTCGTTTCGGCCTCGACCTGCTTGATGACAATGCGATCTTCGAGCGGCTTGATGGACACCGACACGGTTGACCTCTTTCTAAGTCTTGTAGGTTTCTAGGCTTACGGATTGGCACACGCAATGCGAGAGTGCCAGATCAACTATACGGCTTGGTTGGCACTCGATCAACGCGAGTGCCAACATCCCGACTCGCGTTTCGTTGACCGTTACGGTTGTGGCATGGACCGGGACGAGTTGCAGCAGCTCCTGTCGGTGGAAGGGCTCCGGCTTCTCGACGCGCTGCCCCGGTATGAGTCGACGGCGGACGTCGTTCGGGTGGTCAGCGAGTTGCGGGCGGCCGGGCATCCGCCGACTCTGGTAGCCGCGGTGCTCAACCAGTCGAAGTTGCGCTCGCGCGCGGAGGCGAAGTTCGGGCCGTTCGCCGCGTCAATGCTGTTCACCGAGGCTGGCCTCGAACAGGCGACGAGACTCAGTGTCGCGGCGCAGCACGCGGGTCGATTTCAGCGGGCCGGGCTGAACTGGATCGCAGATCTCGGCTGCGGTATCGGGGCCGACGCGCTCGCCATCGCCGCCTTGGAACTTGAGGTCACCGCTGTCGAGCGCAATGAGGTCACCGCCGCGGTCGCGGCCTACAATCTCGCGCCATGGTCGAACGCGCGGGTCGAGCACGCCGACGCCCAGTCCTTCGACCTCGCGGGCGTCGACGGTGTCTACCTCGACCCAGCGCGCCGCGAGGGAGCCAAACGGCTCAAGAATCCGTCGGACTGGTCACCCAGCCTCGACTTCGCGTTCGGGCTCGCTGGGCGGCTGCCGACGGGCCTCAAGCTGGGGCCGGGCATCGATCGCGAGCTCATTCCGTACGAAGCCGAGGCCCAGTGGGTCTCGGTCGACCACGATGTCGTCGAGTTGGGCCTGTGGTTCGGCGCCCTCGCCCGCCCGGGAATCCGGCGCGCGGCTTTGGTCGCCGGCGGGCACGGAGTCGCCGAGCTCACGGCAGAATCCGACAGCGAAGACGTGCCAGTCGGCAGCTTCGGGCAGTATCTCTACGAGCCCGACGGTGCTGTCATCCGGGCCCGCCTGATCGGCGACCTGGGTCGCCAACTGAACGGCCGGATGCTCGATCCAACCATCGCCTACTTGACCACAGACGAGGCTACCGAGACCCCGTTCGCTCAGGGGTTCCGCCTGGTCGCGGACTTCCCGCTGGACCAGCGATCGCTCAAGCGCGAGCTCGCGGCTCGCGGCATCGGCACCGTGGAGATCAAGAAGCGCGGGGTGGACATCGATCCGGCGGCGTTCCGCACGGCATTGGCACCGAAGGGCGAGAACAGCGCGACGCTCATCCTCACCCGGGTAGCGGGCAAGCGGCGCGCGCTGCTCGCCGAACGGCTCTAGCCGTAGTAGCTGTAGGTGGTCGTCGCCGCGAAGATCACGAACGCGATGAAGATCACGAAGGTAGCCACCGAGATCGCGAGGCCCACGTAGCCGGTGATGATGCCGGTGAGCCAGAACGGCTTCGCATGGGGCTGGCGTCGCTGCGCGAGGTGGCCCGTGATAACCGCGGCGAGGGCGGGCAGGAATCCGAACGCGAAGAACGACAGTACGACTCCCGCGATGCCCAGGATCATCGACGTGAGGCTGAGACCCTGTGCCGGGCCCGCGGCAGCCGGTACGTAGGCGTGCGCCTGATAAGCGGGTGGCGGCGGAGGGGTTGCCGCGGGGGTCTTGGGTGCCGCTGCCTTGCGCACCTGGGGCGCGGGCTCGACCGGGGGCACGGGCACCGGAGGCACCGCGTCTTCGGGCTTGTCTGCCATCGTTTCTCCTTCGAAAGTAAACCGCGACGCGAACAGGGGCCCGCGACGTCTGCCGCGGGCCCCCTGCGTGCGAGAAGGCTAGTTGGTCAGGTATCCCGCGGTGCCTGCGGCGGCCAGGAGGCCGATCCAGACAACGAGGAGGATGACGCCGACCACGAGGCCGAGGTAGCCCAGCACGAGACCGATGATGGCAAGAACGTTGCCCTGCTCACCCGTCTTCTTGATCTGGCTGAGTGAGATGTGGCCGGTGATGATGCCGACCAGGCTGAGGCCGACGACGGATGTCACGAGCGAAACGATCGACAACACGTTCCACTTGGCGGCCGGTGCGTAAGCCGGGGTGGGGGCGGATTCGGTCATGGTGGACTCCTTAAACTCTTGTTGTGAAGTGCGGTGCCATAGTGACAGCACGCACTACCCGTGTCAACGTGGATTCCGGCGTGTTACGAGGCCGAACAGGTGCGCCCGACGGCGGTTTCCGGCGAGGTCAGGCCTGAATCGTGGTGACCGGCAGCGTTGAGTCGGCGCCGAAATCCAGTCCGGATGCCGGCCGCCCAGCCATCACGAGCTGAGCACCCAGAGCCGCGATCATCGCCCCGTTGTCGGTGCACAACGCAAGGGGCGGAATCCGCAGCTCAACGCCCTCGGCGGCGCACCGGGCCGCGGCGAGCTCGCGCACCCGAGCGTTGGCCACGACGCCTCCACCGAGGAGCAGGCGAGGTATCTCGAGGTCGCGGCAGGCCGCGAGCGCCTTGGTGAGGAGTACGTCGACCACGGCCTCGCGGAAGCTCGCCGCGACATCGGCCAACGGCACCTCGTTGCCGGCATCGCGCTCCCGCTCGACCCAGCGAGCAACCGCCGTCTTGAGGCCGGAGAAGGAGAAGTCGTACCGGTGCTTCTCGAGATCCTTGGGCAGACTCAGCCCGCGCGGAAAGCGGATTGCGTTCGGGTCACCACCCACGGCCGCGCGGTCGATCTCGGGGCCGCCGGGGTAAGGCAGGCCCAGAAGGCGGGCCACTTTGTCGAACGCTTCGCCAGCCGCATCGTCGATGGTCTCGCCGAGCAGCTGCACGTCGGACACCAGGTCGCGCACCAGTAGGAGCGACGTGTGGCCACCGGAGACGAGCAGCGCGATCGTGGGTAGCTCCAACTGACGCTCCCCGAGCACGTCGGCGCCCACGTGGCCGACGAGGTGGTTGACCGCATACAGCGGCTTGTCGAGGGAGAGGGCGAGAGCCTTGGCCGCGCCGACCCCCACCATGAGCGCCCCGGCGAGCCCGGGTCCGCTGGTCACCGCGATCGCGTCGATCTCGTCGAGCCCCACGCCGGCACGGTCGAGCGCCTCGCGCAGAGTCGGGATCAGCGCCTCGAGGTGGGCTCGCGCCGCAACCTCGGGCACGACCCCGCCGTAACGAGCGTGCTGCTCCATGGATGACGCAATGACGTTGGCGAGCAACGTGGTGCCGCGCACGATGCCGATCCCGGTCTCGTCACAACTGGTCTCGATTCCGAGCACGACCGGCGCACTCATGTGGGCCTCACCTGCGGAGCGGGAATGGTCAGGCGCATGACGTGTGCGTCGACGCCATCCGGCTGGTAGTACTTGGCGCGCACCGCAATCTGCTCGAAGCCGAGAGACTCGTACAACGCCTGCGCCGTGGGCTTGTCTGCCCGCACCTCGAGGAAGACCTCTCGAGCGCCGCGATCCCGCGCCTCGTCGATGAGGCGCAGCATGAACACCCGGCCCAGACCCTGCCTGCGAGCGTCAACCGCGACCCCGATGGTCTGGATGTCGGCCTGCGGCTCGGCCCGCGGCGCGCGCAGCCCGGCGTACCCTACGATTCGGTTCGGCTCACCGACCGGGAACGCGACGAGGTAGTAGCTGTGCCTGTCATTCAGCTCGCCGCTCATCATCGAGCGGGACCAGGCATCCGACCCGAACAGCGCGGACTCGAGCGTCATGATCGCGTCGAGATTGTCGACCGTGGCCCTGCGCAGTTGCCACGCTGTCACGACGTCACCCGCTTCGGCCCCGCCGAGATCGTGACGTCGGGCGAACGGAGGTAGATCGGCTGGTCCGCCGCGAAGGCGCGCCCGTTGAAGTACTGGAGTTCTGCGACCAGGCCGAGGGCGCCAGCCGCGACCAGTCCCGAGTCGAGCCGGCGAAAGGCGGCGTGCTCGGCGGTGTCGTGCTCGAGCTCGACGGCCCGGGCCAAGTTCGGGCCGGAGAGGCGCACGGGCAGGCCCGCGGCATCCGAGCCCGAATAGGCGCTCCAGAAGAGCTCGTGACGGCGGGCGTCGGTGACGACGAGCACGGGCTCGCTCGCGCCGAATGCGATCGCGTCGTGGCTCACCACCGGGATGACCGGCTTACGGGCGCCGAAGGCAAAGGCGCGCGCCGCTGCGATGCCCACACGCAGGCCGGTGAAGGGCCCCGGCCCCGTTCCCGCGACGACACCGGACAAGGCGGTTACCTCTCCGCCCCACTCGTCGAGGCACGCGCGGATGTAGGTGCCGATGATCTCGGCGTGGCCTCGGGTGTCCGCCGATGACCGCTCGGCAATGACTCCCGCATCACGGTCGACTACCGCGACGCTCGTGCCCGCCGACGTGTCAATGGCCAACAGCATCGACCCACCTCCCCCAGCGCTCGCCGTGGCCGGTGAGAGTGACCTCGCGAGGCTCGACCTCGGCTGCCTCGTCGCCTCCGCGCGGCCGCACGATGTTGACCTCGAGCCAGTCATCGGTGATGCCGTCGGTGAGCCCGGCGCCCCACTCCACGACGACGATGGATGCCGCGAAGTCGATGTCGAGATCGTCCAATTCCATGGCGCTGCCGAGACGGTACGCGTCGACATGAACGAGGGGTGCCGCGTCGGTGTCGGTTTCGATACGCCCTGGCGGGCTACTCACGCGGCCCTCCCGCGGGTGGGTGCGAGCCAGCACGAAGGTGGGGCTGGTGACCGCGCCACGCACGCCGAGGGCCTCGCCGATGCCCCGGGTCAGGGTGGTCTTGCCCGCACCCAATTCACCGTTGAGCAACACGAGATCGCCGGCCCGCAGTTCGGCGGCGATCAGTTCGCCCAGCTCCGCCATGGCTTCGGGCGTTGCGATCCTCATCCGCGGTACTGCCGTGCGACGCGGGGGCCGATCCGCGTGACGATCTCGTAGTTGATGGTGCCTGCCGCTGCCGCCCAGTCGTCCGCCGACGGTACGCCGGTCGACGGATCGCCGAACAGCACGGCGCGATCCCCCACGGCGACTCTGGCCTCGCCCACATCGACCACGACCTGATCCATGGCGATGCGACCTGCGACAGAGAATGTCGTGCCGTTGATCGACACCGGTCCGGCACCGGACGCGGAGCGCGGCAGCCCGTCGGCGTACCCGACGGGCACGAGGGCGAGGGTCGTGGGCGCGCTCGTGACGTAATCGAAGCCATACGAGACGCCGTGCTGCGCCGGAACGTGCTTCACGGCTACGACGGGGGCGGAGAGCGTCATCGCGGGGGTCAGGCCGGGCACGGGCGTGCCGTCGGGCGAGAGGCCGTAGATGCCGATGCCGAGGCGCACCATGCCGAATCGCGCAGCCGGAACGTGCAGGGCGCCCGCAGTCGCAGCAAGGTGCACGAGCTCGGGGTCGAGCCCGACGGCTCGCGCCGCCTCAAGGGCTTCGGTGAAGCGGGCTATCTGCGCGGCATCCGCCTCGACCCCCGCGTTGGCGAGATGGCTCCACACCCCGCGCACCACCAAGCGACCCGCGCGCTCGTGGGCCACGGCGGCCTCGACGAGTTCGAGCCACTGCGTCGCATCTGCCCCGTTGCGACCGAGTCCGGAGTCGACCTTGAGCTGCACAAACGCGCGTCCGGATGCCGCGGCCACCCGTTCAAGCTGCTGGGTGTAGCTCACCCCGATGTCGACGCCGCCCTCGATCGCGGGAGCGAAATCCGCATCGGGCTCGTGGAGCCACGCGAGAATCGGAGCGGTGACACCCGTCGCGCGCAGCTCAAGGGCCTCGGTCAGATCGGCAGTACCCAGCCAGGCTGCGCCCGCCTCGATGGCCGCGCGCGCGACGGGCACGGCCCCGTGCCCGTATCCGTTCGCCTTGACGATCACCATCGCGGGCACGCCCGTCGCGGCTGCAAGTACGGCGACATTCGAGCGAATCGCGTCGAGGTCGACCAACGCCTGACGGGTCACGACTCGGCCACCACGTACGCGATCGCGATTCCTGCGTCGTGGGCCATGGAGAGGTGTATGGCGGTGATACCGCGCCCGTCTGCGATGGCTCGGGTGGAGTTGTGCAGCTCGAACGACGGGTTACCGAGAGTGTCGTTGATGACTCGCATGTCGTGCCACTGCACACCGGTCGAATCCCCGAGCGCCTTGATCAGCGCCTCCTTCGCGGCGAACCGGCCGGCCAGCGAGCGCAGCGGCATGGGCTGACCATCTTTGAGTTGTTCGCTCTCAGCGAACAACCGGGAGATCAGTGACGGGGTGCGCTGCAATGCCCGCTCGAACCGAGCGAGATCCACTACGTCCACGCCGATCCCGACGATCATGGGTCACTCCACGGTTACAGACTTGGCAAGGTTGCGCGGCTGGTCGACGTCGAGTCCCTTTGCCGAAGCCAGCTCCATACCGAAGATGTGCAGCGGCACCACCGAGAGCAGCGGCTCGAACAGGCTGCCCGCGAGCGGGATGGGGATGACCTCGTCGGCGAACGGCAGCACTGCAGCATCACCCTTCTCGGCGATCGCGATCACCCGAGCACCCCGGGCGCGGATCTCCTGAATGTTCGAGATCACCTTGGGATGCAGCGAGTTCGGGTCGCGCGGGCTCGGAACGACCACGATGACGGCCTGGCCCGGCTCGATGAGCGCGATCGGCCCGTGCTTGAGCTCGCCAGCAGCGAAGCCCTCCGCGTGGATGTAGGCGAGCTCCTTGAGCTTGAGGGCACCCTCAAGCGCGACGGGATATCCGACGTTACGCCCCAGGAACAGAACGGACTGGGTGTCCGTCATCCAGTGCGCGAGCTGACCGATCTCCGCCTGCGAAACCGCGAGCACCTCGGCGATCTTGTCCGGGATCGCCTGCAGCTCGACCACGTTGGCTCGGATCGCGTCATCCGTGAGGGTGCCGCGCACGCGGGCCAGGTGAAGGCCGATCAGGTAGAGCGCGGTCACCTGCGCGACAAACGCCTTCGTGGATGCCACGGCGACCTCGGGCCCGGCGTGCGTGTACACGACCGCCTGTGACTCACGCGGAATCGTGGCACCCTGCGTATTGCACACACTGAGCACTCGGGCGCCCGCGGCGGTCGCGTGCTGCACCGCCATGAGGGTGTCCATGGTCTCGCCCGACTGGCTGATCGAGATCACGAGCGTGCGTTCGGTGAGGATCGGGTCGCGATAGCGGAACTCATGCGAGAGGTCCACGTCGACTGGGACGCGAGCCCACTGCTCGATGGCGTACCTGCCGAGCATCCCGGCGTAGGCGGCCGTGCCGCAGGCAATGATCACGATCCGGTCGATGTCGGCGAGCGCTGCGTCGCCAATCGGGTCGAGCTCGGTGAGATTCACGAGGCCGTCGTGCACCCGGCCGAGGATCGTGTTGGCGACGGCCTCTGGCTCTTCGCTGATCTCCTTCGCCATGAAGCTCGACCAACCGCCCTTTTCGCTGGCCGAGGCATCCCACGCAACGGTGAACTCTTCGGTCTCGACAGGGTTGCCGTCAAAGTCGACGACCTCAACGGAGTCGGGGCGAATCGTGACGATCTGGTCCTGACCGATCGCCACCGCCCGCCGGGTGAACTCAACGAATGCAGCGACATCCGAGCCCAAGAAATTCTCGCCGTCGCCGAGACCGATCACCAACGGGGAGTTACGTCGAGCACCGACCACGACGCCCGGCTGGTCTTCGTGCATCACGAGCAGGGTGAACGCACCGTGCAGGCGTGCGACGACGCGCCGGAGCGCTTCGGTGAGATCGTGCGTTGCCTCGTACTCGCGCCCCACGAGCAGCGCCGCGACCTCCGTATCGGTCTCACTCGTGAAGGTCGCGCCGGAGTCGCCGAGCTCCTGCTTGAGCTCGGCGAAATTCTCGATGATGCCGTTGTGGATGAGCGCGAGCTTTCCGTCGGCACCGAGATGCGGATGCGCGTTGCGGTCGGTCGGTCCGCCGTGCGTGGCCCAGCGGGTGTGACCGATTCCGGTCGCACCGTTGCCCAGCGGGCGGTCGTCGAGGTCATCGACGAGCACCTGCAGCTTGCCCGCGCGCTTACGCGTGCCGAGGTGGCCGTCGGTGTCGATCACCGCGACGCCAGCGGAGTCGTAGCCTCGGTACTCGAGGCGCCGGAGGCCCCCCAAGAGGACCTCGATGCTCTTGTTGTCGCCGACGTAACCCACGATTCCACACATGCAGTCGATCTTAGGCGGCCAGCCTCGTCGGCACCGCGACGCTAAGATTGGCCGGTGTCAGACAGCCCCCAGAACATCGGCAATCCGTCGCCGTTCATCGAGCTGGATCGCGGCGACTGGGCCGCTTTGGCCCCGACCATGAAGGCCCCACTCAGCCATACCGAGCTCGTCGAGCTGCGGGGGCTGGGAGAAACCCTTGACCTGAACGAGGTCGAGGAGGTCTACCTTCCGCTCAGTCGACTGCTCAACTTGTATGCCGAGGGTGCTCAACAGTTGCACCGCGCGACCACGACCTTCCTGGGCGCCAGTTCCGCAAGCACCCCGTTCGTGATCGGTATCGCCGGCTCCGTCGCTGTGGGCAAGTCAACAGTCTCCCGACTGCTTCGAGAGCTCATGACCCGCTGGGAGGGCACGCCTCGGGTCGACCTCGTCACTACCGACGGATTCCTGTTCCCGAACGCCGAGCTTGAGCGGCGCGGCCTCATGGAGCGCAAGGGATTCCCCGAAAGCTACGACCGCCGTGCTCTGCTGCGATTCGTTAGCGCTGTAAAGAGCGGCGCACGCGAGGTGCACGCCCCCTTCTACTCGCACCTCGCGTACGACATCGTGCCGGATGCCGAGATCACCGTCAGCGCGCCCGACGTGCTCATCATCGAGGGGCTCAACGTGCTTCAGCCGCCCAGCGCTGGTCATCGGCTCGCGGTCAGCGATCTTTTCGACTTCTCCATCTACGTCGACGCGCGCACGACCGACATCGCGCGCTGGTACGAGGAGCGCTTCCTCAGCCTCCAGCGCGGGGCGTTCGCCAATCCGCTGTCGTACTTCCACCGGTTCGCGAGCCTGAGCGAGGTTGAGGCGCGGGGGCGGGCATCGGAGATCTGGAAGGCGATCAACGAGCCCAACCTGGTGCAGAACATCCTCCCTACGCGGGCGCGCGCCTCGCTCGTGCTGCGCAAGGGGTCCAACCACGCCGTATCCAGCGTGCTGCTTCGCAAGACCTGACCCTCGCCAGCTACCTGTCGACCGCACATTGCTCGACTAGAGAGCAAGCCGCTCCCGGACGACCTCAGCGAGTTCGTGGGCGATGCGGTCAGCCGCATCCTGATGCTCGGCCTCGACCATGACCCGCACCATCGGCTCGGTGCCCGAAGGTCGCAGCAGCACCCGGCCGCTATCGCCCAGCACCACTTCGGCCTCCGTGACCGCGGCGGCAATCACGTGATCAGCGGCGAGTGCATGGTGATCGACGCCCCGCACGTTGACGAGTACTTGCGGGTAAACGGTCATGACGGTCGCGAGTTCGGCGATCGACTTGCCAGTGCGTGCCATTTCAGCCACCAAGTGCAGCCCTGTGAGGATGCCGTCGCCGGTCGTCGCGTATTGGGTCATGATCACGTGACCCGACTGCTCACCGCCAAGGGACAGCCCGTGCTCGGCGAGGGCCTCCAGCACGTACCGATCGCCGACCGCGGTCTCGCGCATCGCGATTCCGTGGGAGGCCATCGCGCGTCGCAGCCCGAGGTTGCTCATAACCGTCGCTACCAGAGTGTTTTCGGTGAGCTGACCTCGCCCGGCCATCGAGACCGCGAGGATCGCCATGATCTGGTCGCCGTCGATGTGGTTGCCAGCCGCGTCGACCGCGAGGCACCGGTCGGCGTCACCGTCGTGCGCGATGCCCACGTCGGCGCCATGGGCGAGCACCGCCGCGGCGAGGTTGTCGAGGTGAGTGGATCCGACCCCGTCATTGATGTTGAGGCCGTCGGGGTCGGCTCCGATGACGGTGACCTTGGCTCCGGCATCCGTGAACACCTGTGGCGACACACCTGCCGCGGCGCCGTTGGCGCAGTCGAGAACGACGTGAACGCCGTCGAGCCGGTTGGGCAGGGTCGACAACAGGTGCACTAAGTAGCGATCCTCGGCGTCGGAGAAGCGCCGGATGCGACCCACGTCGCCGCCGGTGGGGGCCAGCCGGGAACCGGTCAGAGCGGCCTCGATACGGTCCTCGACATCGTCGGGAAGCTTGGTGCCGCCGGAGGCGAAGAACTTGATGCCGTTGTCGGGTGCCGGGTTGTGGCTTGCCGAGATCATCACACCCAGGTCGGCCTTGAAGTCGCCGACGAGGAACGCGAGCCCCGGTGTCGGGATGACCCCCGCGTCGAACACATCGACGCCCGAGCTAGCTAGTCCCGAGGCGACCGCAGCGGCCAAGAACTCCCCTGAGATGCGCGGATCGCGCCCGATTACAGCGATAGGACGTCGCCCAGAGGCTCGCCTACCGTCGGCGACGCGACCCTTGCCGAGCACGACGGCTGCAGCCTGAGCGAGACCGAGCGCGAGCTCGACCGTTAGGTCGGAGTTCGCGAGTCCGCGAACCCCGTCCGTGCCGAAAAGACGTGGCATGTGATGTAGCAGCTAAGAGCGCGTGGTGATCAGCGCTTCGAGAACTGCGACGCCTTACGGGCCTTCTTGAGACCGGCCTTCTTGCGCTCGATGACGCGTGCGTCACGAGTGAGGAAGCCGGCCTTCTTCAGCGCGGCGCGATTGTTCTCGCGGTCGATCTCGTTGAGCGAACGCGCGATCGCCAGTCGCAGGGCGCCGGCTTGGCCGGAAGGGCCTCCACCCGTAATGCGGGCGGTCACGTCGTAGGCACCGATGAGGTCGAGCACCTTGAACGGGTCGTTGATGAGCTGCTGGTGCAGCTTGTTGGGGAAGTACTCGGCGAGCTCGCGGCCGTTGACGACCGCCTTGCCAGTTCCGGGCACGATGCGCACGCGGGCGATCGCCTCCTTGCGCCGACCCACGGCAGCGCCGGGAACGTTGAGTACTGCGCGGGGTGCCTTGGGCGCCGCGTCAGCCGGGGTCTCGGTCGAGTAGCTCTCGGGCGCATCCGCTACGAGGTCAACGGTTTCGTCGACGGGAAGGGATTCTTCGATCTTGGCCAATGTAAGTCCTTAGCGTTTCTTCGTCAGCAGCCTTGGGCTACTGGGCGACCTGAGAGAGGGTGTACGGCTTCGGCTGCTGGGCAGCGTGCGGGTGCTCGGCGCCGGCGTAGACCTTGAGCTTGGTCAGCTGGGCACGACCGATCGAGTTCTTCGGAAGCATGCCGCGGATGGCCTTCTCGACCGCGCGGGTGGGGTGCTTCTCGAGCATCTCCGAGTAGGTGGTCGCCGTCAGGCCGCCCGGGTAGCCCGAGTGGCGGTAGGCCTTCTTCTGCGCGAGCTTGGAGCCGGTGAGGGCCACCTTCTCGGCGTTGATGATGATGACGAAGTCGCCCATGTCCATGTGGGGGGCAAAGGTCGGCTTGTGCTTGCCACGCAGAAGCGTCGCAGCGTGGCTAGCCAGACGACCGAGAACGATGTCGGTCGCGTCGATGATGACCCAGTCGCGCTGAACATCAGCGGGGGTGGGCGAGAAGGTGCGCGTCACAGAACTACTGCTTTCTTGTCGAGGTGTTCGTGAATCCCACTCCGGTGCCCGTTCTGTAACAGAACGCGTGCGGTGGAGGGCTCAACCGTGTGTCGCAATCGTGGCGAACACAACCTCGTAAGACTAGTCGACGGCGGGATGCCCGTCAAACGAGTCACGGCGGGCGCGGGTCTGCTCGGCGCGCGTGGCCAGAGCCGCGTCATCCGGGTACCCCACCTCGACCAGGGTCAGCCCGTGGGCGGGCATGACCTTGAACTCGCTCGTGCGTTCGCCTTCGTCACGGATGCCCGTGAGCCGGTCACCGGTGAGCTTGCCCTCCCCGACCGACACCCCCGCCCCGACGAGGGCGCGCACCATGCTGTGGCAGAACGCATCGGCCTGCAGGCGGGCGATCAGCACGCCCGTCTCGTCGCGGTGCCAGTCAAACGCCTGCAACTGCCGAATGGTTGTGGCCCCGGCCCGGGGGCGGCAGTACGCGGCCCAGTCGTGAAGGCCCAGCAGCTCTCGTGCGGCTTCGGACATGGCCTTCTCGTCGAGCGCTGCCGGATACCAGAGGCTGTGACCCCGCAGCAGCGGGTTGCGCTGGGCTCGAGCATCCGCGATTCGATACTCGTAGCGGCGCCAGATCGGGGAGAACCGAGCGTCGAACCCGGGTGGGGCGAGCGTCACCCGTGAAACGTAGACGTCCGCCTTGAGGCCGGCGATTCCATTGAGGCGCTTGGCGAGTGCGTCAGTGGGCTCGACGCGGCCCTGACCGTGCGGTGTGCGCAGGTGGGCGAGCTGCTCCGCGGTCAGATCGAGGTGCGCCACCTGACCCGTGGCATGCACCCCCGCGTCGGTTCGCCCGGCAACCGTGAGAGTCGGCGGCTCGCCATACCTCCGGAACACGGTGACCAGTGCGGCCTCGAGTTCACCCTGCACGGTACGGATGCCCGGCTGCTTGGCCCACCCGGTGAAACCACTGCCGTCGTAGGCGATGTCCAGACGCAGGCGAATGTGCTCTGAGGGAGTGGGCGCTGATTGAATGTGCGCTGAGCGAACGCGCTCTGGGCGGAACGTCTCATCGGTCACGGCTGCCAAGTCTAGGCTTGATCGAGATCCAGCCATGAGTACCCCAGTTACCAACTCCCTTTCGCGTGCAACGGCATCGCCCTCTCTGGGCGGGTCCGTTCAGCGGAGGCTCGCTGGCCTCGACGGACTCAGGGCGATCGCGGTTCTCGCGGTGATCGTGTACCACTTCGTGCCGGTGGCCGCCCCCGGCGGATACCTCGGCGTGGACGTGTTCTTCGTGATCAGCGGGTTCCTCATCACGTCGCTGCTGCTGGGCGAGCGGGCTCGCACCGGCGGCGTAGCCGTGAGCCGGTTCTGGTTGCGTCGAGCCCGACGCCTGCTCCCCGCCCTCACTCTGGTCGTGCTGGTCTGCGGGGCCGCAGCCGCGCTAATCGGGGGCGACGTGCTCGTGCACCTCGGTTCTCAGGTGCTGGGAGCCGCGACCTTCAGCAGCAACTGGCTCTCCATCGCGCAGGGCGTGAGCTACTTCGACGGCACCAGTCCCGAGCTGTTCCGCAACCTCTGGTCGCTCGCGGTCGAGGAGCAGTTTTATCTGGTGTGGCCGGTGTTGTTTCTGCTACTGCTCCGCGTGCGCTGGCGCTGGCTCCGGGTCGCCATCGTGGCGCTACTGGCCGTCTCGTCCGCCGTCGCCATGGCCGCGCTGTTCACGCCACCCGGCGACGCGACACGGGTCTACTTCGGCACCGACACCCACAGCTTCGGCCTCGCCCTCGGTGCCGCGCTCGCTTTGGCCATCGAGGGTCGGATGCCCGCCCGCTGGCTATCCCGTACCCTCGCCCTGCTCGGCGCAATCGCCGCCGGCGCGCTGGTCGCCCTCGCCCTCGCGATGCCCGCCGACGACCCCTTCGTCACCCGCGGCGGACTCGCGATCGTGGCGGCTCTCACGGCTCTCGCGATCGCGGGAGCTGTCACGCCGGGCTCGTGGCTCGGACGCGGCTTGGACGTACCGCCTCTGCGCTGGATCGGCGAGCGCTCCTACGGTCTCTACCTCTGGCACTGGCCGGTGCTCGTGCTTCTGCTTGCCATTGTGCCCCTAGACCAGCCGTGGTGGGTGGTACCGACCGCTGCGCTGGCCGTGACGGTGGCCGCGTCGTGGGCCTCGTACCGTTGGCTTGAGCTGCCCGTGCGTGAGCGAGGTTTCGCGGGAGCTGTGGCATCCGTCCGGGGAATCGGAGGCCAGCTCGTCGCCGGGACCGTCGCAATCGCGGCGGTCGGGGCGCTCGTGCTCACCGGCGCCGGCGTGACCAGAGACCAAGGCAAGAGCGAGGCGCAGGTCGCAATCGAACAAGGCCAGGCTGCGATCGCAAAGGCTGCGACAGCGCGCGCCCTGAATCCCGGACCGAGGCGGCCGACGCCCCTTCCTAGCGGCGAGCAGATCTACGCGTTAGGCGACTCGGTGATGCTGGCCGCCTCGCCATGGCTGCAGGAACGATTCCCCGGGATCACGATCGATGCCGCGGTCTCAAGGTCGATGTTTGCAGCGCCCGATCTTGTTCGCTCGATTGTTGACTCGGGGGCTCTGCGCCCGATCCTCCTGATTGGCCTGGCGACCAACGGTGATATCGAGCTCTCCGACCTCCAGGCCATCGTCGACATTGCGGGGCCATCGACGCTCGTGGTGTTCATCAATGGCCAGGCGCCCCGCGACTGGATCCCGATCGGCAACGCGACTCTGGCCGACTTCTCTCGCCGCGAGCGCTCGGTCGAACTCGCCAACTGGCACGACGCGATCGCCCCAAGCCTCGACGAGCTCGCGAGCGACCAAGTCCACCCCGGCGGACCGCTCACCTCGGGCATCTACGTGGGCGCGATCTGCGACGCCCTCCAGCGCCTAGCTGAGCTGCCACCGCTGCTGGATGACCGCGACTACCTGCATGTCAACCGGCCGGCCTAAAGCACTTTCGTGAAGTTGATGCTTGTGTTCGATTCGACGAACCCAACCCCGGTGTAGAGACCCAGCGCGCCGGTCGGGGAGTCCGAATCGACGTCGAGAACGGCCTTGTCGAGGGATGCCTCGGAGATCGCGTGGAGGGTGCGAGCGAGCAGTGCGGCGGCAATACCGCGCTTGCGCCATGCCCGGGTGACGCCCACGAGGTCGATGTACGCCGAACTGAACCCCTGGCCCGGCCAGTCCGCCTCGCTCACGCTCGAGGTCACGAAGCCGACGACGGTGCCGTCGGGAGCTAGTGCGAGAAACGAGAGGTCTGGCCGGAAGGTCGACCGACCCGTGAACGAGGTCCACTGCTCAACGGTCATCGGCTGGCTACCCCAGTGATCGCGGAACGATTCGTTGCGGGCGACGCGCGTCGCCTCAGAGTGCTCGGGCGAGAACCCCACAAGCGTGAGCTCTGGGTCGAGGTCGATCGTGGGCACGGGTTCAGCGAGATCGCGAGCCAGTTCGAGAAAGTAGCGAGAGGCAGACAGGGCGAAGCGCTCGTAGAGGTGAGGCGCGGCATCCACCCGCTTGTCGACGAACGTCATGAGCCACCCGGGTAGCGTTCGATCGGATGCCGCGAGCCGCTCGGTGCCGCGCTGTACCTGCCATTGCAGCAGAGCCCGTCCGAGCCCTCGACCTCGCTGGGAGGGCCGTACGCCCCCCGGGAGGACCTCACGCACGAGCGACTCCTGCCCGGGCGGCTCGATCACGAGGCCCCACGCGAGCACGAGGCCATCGGGGTCGACTGCGACGACGGTGTCGCGGGCGATGTCCACGTAGCTGTGCTCGAAGTCCTTCTCGAGCTCCTCGCGGATCGTCACGTAATGCGGATGGTCGGCCGCGGCGATCTCCCGCTCGCAGTCGAGGATGGCGTCGATATCGTCCTCGGTGGCGGGTCGCCAAACGATGTTGCCGGCGCTGACAGGCAGCGTGACGGCGGGAGGGGTGATGCGTTGGTTCAGGGGGAGCTGGTCCACGGTTAAGACAGTAGGGCCCCGCGGTCGACCGCGGGGCCCTGAATCTGATGCAGCGCTAGCTACGTGTGCGGTTACTTGGGGCCCGTTACTTCGCGTCCTCGTCGGCGACGGGTGCGTCGTCGGCCGCTTCTGCGGCGGGCTCGGTCGAGTCCTCCGCGGCAACCTCGTTGTCGGCATCCGCAACCTCGTCGGCGACAGTCTCGTTGTCGACGGAATCGGTCGACTCGGCGGCCTCTTCCTCAACCTCGGCGACAGTCTCGGTCTTGGGGGCGGGCTTCGCGCCCTTGGCTTCGGCGTCCTTGGCGGCCGCGGTCTTCTTTGCGCTCTTCGGCTTCGGGTTGACCGGCTCAAGCACGAGCTCGATCTGCACCATCGACGCGTTGTCGCCCTTGCGGAATCCGAGCTTCGTGATGCGGGTGTAGCCGCCCTCACGGTGCTCGACGAGCGGAGCGATCTCGGTGAAGAGCTCGTGCACGACGGTCTTGTCGCCGATGATTGCGAGCACGCGACGGCGCGCGTGCAGGTCACCGCGCTTCGCGAAAGTGATCAGGCGCTCAGCGACCGGACGCAGGCGCTTGGCCTTCGTCTCGGTGGTCTTGATCGACTTGTGGGTGAAAAGGGCAGCGGCCAGGTTCGCGAGCAGCAGGCGCTCGTGGGCCGGTCCTCCGCCGAGGCGGGGTCCCTTGGTGGGTGTAGGCATGGTCTATTTCTCCAGTATCAAAACGCGTGGGCGCAGGGCCTAGGCGTTGGTCTCGTCGTCGTCGTAGCCGCCGTAGAAGTGTGCACCGTCGAAACCGGGAACGCCGTCTTTGAGTGACAGGCCCATCTCGACGAGCTTGTCCTTGACCTCGTCGACCGACTTCTGGCCGAAGTTGCGGATGTTCATGAGCTGCGTTTCCGACAGGGCAACGAGCTCGCTGACGGTGTTGATGCCCTCACGCTTGAGGCAGTTGTAGCTGCGCACGCTCAGGTCGAGGTCCTCGATCGGCATGCTGAGCTCACTCGAGAGCACGGCGTCAACCGGGGCGGGGCCGATCTCGATTCCCTCAGCCGCGTTGTTGAGCTCGCGTGCCAGGCCGAAGAGCTCGGTCAGCGTGCGCCCGGCCGACGCGACTGCGTCACGCGGCGTGATCGCGGACTTGGTCTCGACCTCCACGACCAGGCGGTCGAAGTCGGTACGCTCGCCCGCACGGGTGGCCTCAACGCGGTAGGTGACCTTGAGCACAGGCGAGTAGATCGAGTCGATCGGAATCTGACCTGACTCGCTGAACTCGCTGCGGTTCTGCGTCGCGGAGACATAGCCACGGCCACGCTCGATCGTGAGCTCGAGCTCGAACTTCGCCTTGTCATTCAGGGTCGCAATGACGAGCTCTGGGTTGTGGATCTCCACGCCGGCCGGAGCAGAGATGTCGGCAGCCGTTACCTCACCGGCACCCTGCTTGCGCAGGTAGGCGGTGATGGGCTCGTCGTGCTCGCTCGAAACCACGAGATTCTTGATGTTGAGGATGACCTCGGTCACGTCTTCCTTAACACCCGGCACGGTGCTGAACTCGTGCAGGACACCGTCGATACGGATGCTCGTGACAGCAGCACCCGGGATGGACGAGAGCAGGGTGCGGCGGAGCGAGTTGCCGAGCGTGTAGCCGAAACCGGGCTCCAGCGGCTCGATGACGAACCGCGAACGGAACTCGGAGATGTTCTCTTCGGCAAGAGTGGGTCGCTGTGCGATGAGCACTGGTGATTCCTTTCGGCGAGGTGTCCGCTATTTGACACCTGTAAAACGACGAGTGGCTGGCCCGTCGGTGTTGCTTGTTGAGTTGTTTGAGTGGGTGTTATCTGAGCTGTCGAGCGAGAGCCCATCAGCCGATGGCCGCGCCGGGCGCCGTCAGGCGTCTAGCGTGGCCATCGGCCAGAAAACTCAGACGCGGCGACGCTTGGGCGGGCGGCAACCGTTGTGCGCCTGCGGGGTGACGTCGTTGATCGAGCCGACCTCGAGGCCAGCGGCCTGAAGCGAGCGGATCGCCGTCTCGCGACCCGAACCGGGCCCCTTGACGAAGACGTCGACCTTCTTCATGCCGTGCTCCTGCGCCTGGCGCGCAGCGGACTCCGCGGCGAGCTGAGCGGCGAACGGGGTCGACTTGCGCGAACCCTTGAAGCCGACGGCACCTGACGAAGCCCAGCTGATGACTGCGCCACTCGGGTCGGTGATCGAAACGATCGTGTTGTTGAACGTCGACTTGATGTGAGCTTGGCCCAGTGCGATGTTCTTCTTTTCCTTCTTGCGGGGCTTGCGCGCGGCAGCCTTCGGTGCGGCCATTACTTGCGTCCTGCCTTCTTCTTGCCGGCAACTGTGCGCTTCGGTCCCTTACGGGTACGAGCGTTGGTCTTGGTGCGCTGACCGTGCACGGGCAGCCCGCGACGGTGGCGAATTCCTTGGTAGCTGCCGATCTCGACCTTGCGGCGGATGTCGGCGGCGACCTCGCGACGGAGGTCACCCTCCACCTTGAAGTTCAGCTCGATGTAGTCGCGCAGGGCGATGAGCTGATCGTCGGTGAGATCCTTGACGCGGATCTCCCCGCTGATGCCGGTGTCGGCGAGGGTCTTGAGGGCCCTCGTACGGCCAACACCGTAGATGTAAGTCAGTGCGACCTCAACGCGCTTGTCGCGCGGGATGTCGACGCCGGCTAGACGTGCCATGGTGGCTTCTCCTGTGAATCGAGTGGAGGTAATGGACGGCACCGGTGCCAAGGCCTCCAACCCTGGGTGTCCCCTCCGTGAGAAGGATCTTGGTGCTGCTCTATGTATTCAGTTGTGGAAGGCCGATCGAGTAGCGGCGAAGCCGCGAATAGAGATCAGCCTTGGCGCTGCTTGTGACGCGGGTTCGACTTGCAGATGACCATCACGTTTCCATTGCGGCGGATCACGCGGCAGTGGTCACAGATCGGCTTGACACTGGGATTGACCTTCATTGTTGATTCCTTGCACTCGCTGTCTTCGTACTCGCGGGGTGCCGCAAGCCGTTACTTTCCAGCGGAACTTACTTGTAGCGGTAGGTAATGCGCCCACGGGTCAGGTCATAGGGGCTCAACTCCACAACAACACGGTCCTCGGGGAGGATCCGGATGTAGTTCTGTCGCATTTTGCCCGAGATGTGAGCAAGCACTCTGTGTCCGTTGGTCAGCTCAACACGAAACATCGCGTTGGGCAGAGCCTCGACCACTGCGCCCTCGATCTCGATGACACCGTCTTTTTTGGCCATTGCCTCTTCGTCGCTAAAAGTTGGGTTCCGCTGGTCTGCGGGATTGAGGTGAATCTCGTGCTGACAACCCCACAAGGAACCGTCTGCAGGCACGACAAAATCGGCCGGAAACACCAAAGATCAAGCTTAGGTCATTCCCGTGCTTTGCGCCACTCGCGTTGTATAGTGCGCTCGGCGTGAGTCAGACGGATGCCGCGTCGGGGCGCACGATGCCCCGCTCGGCGAGAGCTTCGAACACCCGGCCGGTCACGTCATCGACCGCCCCGAGGCCGTCGACCTCGATGAGGAGTCCGCGTTCGCGGAACATGGCCAGAAGTGGCGCGGTCTCGCGCTGATAGACCTCTTGTCGATGCCTGATCGATTCCTCAGAGTCGTCTACCCGGTTCTGCTCAGCAGCGCGCTTCGAGAGCCGACGAATCACTTCCTCGTGGTCCGCGACTAGCCGGATCACGGCATCGATTGCGTGACTGTTGGACGCGAGTAGTTCATCGAGATAGCGCACCTGCTCGGTCGTGCGGGGGTAGCCATCAAGCAAAAAGCCGGTCGAGGCATCCGCTTCATTGAGCCGGTCGGTGACGAGGGCGTTCGTCAGCGAGTCGGGAACATAGTCGCCGCTATCCACGATCGCCTTTACCTGCAGGCCGAGCTCTGTCTTGTTAGCGATGTTGAGACGGAAGATATCGCCGGTCGAAATTGTCGGAATGCCGTATGCAGCCGAGATGCGGGCCGCCTGCGTTCCCTTACCGGCCCCGGGCGGGCCAACAATGAGAAGGCGGGCCGTCACCGAAGCAGACCCTCATAGTGTCGCTGTTGCAACTGCGAGTCGATCTGCTTGACGGTCTCGAGACCAACACCCACGATGATCAGGATGCTCGCGCCACCGAACGGGAAGTTCTGGTTTGCCCCAACCCACACGAATGCGATGAGCGGGATGAGTGCGATCAGACCGAGGTAGAGCGAACCCGGCAGCGTCACTCGGGTGAGCACATAGTCGAGGTACTCCGCCGTCGGGCGACCCGCTCGGATACCCGGGATGAACCCGCCGTACTTCTTCATGTTGTCGGCGACCTCTTCTGGGTTGAAGGTGATCGCGACGTAGAAATAGGTGAACCCGACAATGAGCAGGAAGTACAGCAGCATGTAGAGCGGGTGATCGCCCTTGGTGAGGTAGTTCGAGATCCAGGTCACCCACGCCGCCGGGGCCTCGCCCGCTTTGGGCTGGTTGAACTGGGCGATCAGCGCTGGCAGGTACAGCAGCGACGAGGCGAAGATGACAGGGACCACGCCAGCCATGTTGACCTTGATCGGGATGTACGTGTTATTGCCGCCATAGGTGCGGCGACCTACCATGCGCTTCGCGTACTGCACCGGTATGCGCCGCTGCGACTGCTCGACGAAGACCACGAGTCCCATGATCACGATGCCGATCGCAATCACCACGAGGAAGATCTCAATGCCCTTGTTGGTCTGGATGCTCCAGAGGGCGTCCGGGAAACGGGCGGAGATTGAGGTGAAGATCAGCAGCGACATCCCGTTGCCGATGCCACGCTCGGTGATCAGCTCACCCATCCACATGATGAGGCCAGTGCCTGCAGTCATGGTGATGACCATGAGCATGATCGCGTACCAGGCGTCGTTCGTGATCAGCTGGGAACACTCGGCGACACCGGTGTTCGAGGGGAAGAGGGCGCCACTGCGGGCGACCGTGATGAGGGTAGTTGACTGCAGAACGCCGAGCGCGATGGTCAGGTAGCGGGTGTACTGCGTCAGACGGGACTGGCCGGCCTGACCCTCCTTGTAGAGCGTTTCGAAGTGTGGGATGACCACGCGCAGCAACTGCACGATGATCGACGCGGTGATGTAGGGCATGATGCCCAGAGCGAAGATCGACAACTGGAGCAGGGCCCCGCCGCTGAAGAGATTGACGAGGTCGTAGAGACCGTTGGTCCCTGCGTTGCTCGCCAGACAGATCTGCACGTTGCCGAAGTCGACGAACGGCGCGGGGATGAAAGATCCCAGACGGAACAGCGCAACGATGCCGAGCGTGAACCCGATCTTCCTGCGAAGGTCAGGCGTGCGGAAGATCCGCGCGACAGCTCTAAACACAAGGCCTCCGATTGTCTTTGGTATAGCAGTCGAGCGGGGCCGGTTGTCCAGCCCCGCTCGAACCTCTTGCGAGGAAGTTACTTGACCGAACCGCCAGCCGCCACGATCTTCTGCTCAGCCGAGCCGGAGACCTTGTCAACCGCAACGTTTAGCTTAACCGCAATATCGCCATCCCCAAGAACCTTAACCTTCTCGTTCTTGCGAACTGCGCCCTTGGACACGAGGTCACTGATCGTGACATCGCCTCCCTTCGGGTAAAGCTCGGCGAGCTTGTCAAGGTTGACCACCTGATACTCGACACGGAACGGGTTCTTGAATCCACGGAGCTTCGGTGACCGCATGACGAAGTTCAGGTTGCCGCTCTCGAACCCGGGACGCACGTTGTAGCGGGCCTTCGTGCCCTTGGTGCCGCGACCTGCGGTCTTGCCCTTCGAACCCTCACCGCGTCCGACGCGGGTCTTGTCCTTCTTGGCACCCGGCGCCGGGCGCAGGTGGTGCATCTTCAGCACCTGCGGACGCGCGGCGACGTCGGCTGCCGGCTTCTTGGCGGCCGGAGCCTTCGCGGCCGGAGCCTTCTCTGCCGGAGCCTTCTCTGCCGGAGCCTTTGCGGCGGGAGCCTTCGCGGCCGGGGCCTTTGCGGCCGCCGGCTTTGCAGCGGAGGCCTTAGGAGCGGGAGCCTTCGCGGCGGCAGCCTTAGCTGCGGCCTTGGGAGCAGCTGCCTTCGCTGTGCTTGTCTTGTCGGCTTCGTCAGCCATTAGTCAATCTCCTCAACCTTGACCAAGTGAGCAACCGTGCGCACGTAGCCGCGGTTCTGCTGGTTGTCCTCGCGGACGACAACATCACCGATGCGGTGCAGCCCGAGGCTGCGCAGCGTGTCGCGCTGGTTTTGCTTCTCACTGATTTTGGACTTGATCTGGGTAACCTTCAGGCGCGCAGCCATCAGACACCTGCCTTAGCTTCGGCCTCGGCACGCAGGAGGCGCGCCGGGATGACGTGCTCGACGTCGAGGCCGCGCCGCGCGGCGACCGCGCGAGGCTCCTCGAGCTGCTTGAGAGCAGCAACCGTCGCGTGCACGATGTTGATCGTGTTCGACGAGCCGAGCGACTTGCTCAGAACGTCATGGATGCCCGCACACTCGAGCACGGCTCGCACCGGACCCCCGGCGATAACGCCGGTACCGGCGGATGCCGGACGCAGGAGTACGACGCCGGCGGCGGCCTCACCCTGAACGGGGTGCGGGATGGTCACTCCGACACGGGGGACGCGGAAGAAATTCTTCTTCGCCTCCTCGACGCCCTTGGAGATGGCCAGAGGTACCTCGCGCGCCTTTCCGTAGCCGACGCCGACCATACCGTTGCCGTCACCGACGACCACGAGTGCGGTGAAGCTGAAACGCCGACCACCCTTCACGACCTTCGAGACGCGGTTGATGGTGACTACCCGCTCTAAGAACTGGCTCTTCTCGGCGTCGCGGCTGCTGCCGCGGTCACGGTTGGGATTGCGCTCGCGCGCCCCACGCCGCGCCTCACGGGGCTCGTTGGCCAGATCAGTCGCCGGCGCGTCGGTGGTTGTCTCGATAGCACCTGGTTCGATCGCGGTGGCTTCGGCTGTGGCCGACTCAGTAACCTCTGCGGCCACGTCCTGCTCCTTGTTGGTTTCGCTGTTGACAGCTTCGGTGTCGCTCACAGGTTCAGCCCGCCCTCTCGTGCTCCGTCGGCGATTGCCGCGACACGACCGGCGTACCGGTTGCCCCCGCGGTCGAAGACGACAGCGTCGACCCCGGCCTTCTTCGCGCGCTCGGCGACGAGTTCGCCCACCTTGCGCGCCTTGGCGGTCTTGTCACCGTCGAAGGTGCGCAGGTCTGCCTCGAGGGTTGAGGCTGAAGCGAGGGTGTGGCCCTTCGCGTCATCCACGACCTGCACGAATACGTGCCGGGCCGACCGGGTGACGACGAGACGCGGACGCGCCTCGGTGCCCACGACCTTCTTGCGAAGACGTGCGTGCCGACGGCCCTTTGCCGCTGACTTGCTCTTTCCTCTGGTTCCGAGAGCCATGATCACTTACCACTCTTTCCGGCCTTGCGACGGACGACTTCGCCCGCGTAGCGCACACCCTTGCCCTTGTAGGGCTCCGGCTTGCGCAGTTTGCGAATGTTGGCCGCGACCTCGCCGACAGCCTGCTTGTCGATCCCGCTGACCGTGAGCTTGTTGTTGCCCTCGACCGTGAAGCTGATGCCCTGGGGGGGATCGACCGTGATCGAATGCGAGTAGCCGAGCGCGAACTCGATCGAGTTGCCCTTGGCCGCGACGCGGTAACCCGTGCCGACGACCTCGAGTCCCTTGGTGTAGCCATCGGTCACGCCGATGATCTGGTTCGCGATGAGCGTGCGAGTCAGGCCGTGCAACGAACGCGAGGCGCGCTCGTCGTCGGGACGCGTGACCACCAGCTGTCCGTCTTCAATGGCGACGGCGATCGGGGACTTGACGGTGAGCGAGAGCTCGCCCTTCGGGCCCTTGACCGCGACATCCTGACCGTCGATCTTCACTTCGACGCCCGAGGGGATGTCGATCGGGAGTCTTCCAATACGTGACATGGTCGGCTACCACACGTAGGCGAGGACTTCCCCACCCACGCCCTTCTTGGTCGCCTCTTTGTCGGTCAGCAGACCGGAGGAGGTGGACAGGATGGCGACGCCGAGACCACCGAGAACCTTGGGGATCTCGGTCGACTTCGCGTAGACGCGCAGTCCGGGCTTCGAGACGCGCTTGATGCCCACGATGGAGCGCTCGCGGTTCGGGCCGTACTTGAGGTCGATGGTCAGGGTCTGCCCGACGCGTGCGTCCTCCACCTTCCACGCGGCGATGTAACCCTCGTTCTTGAGGATCTCCGCGAGGTGCGACTTCAGCTTGCTGCTGGGCAGCGAGACCGTGTCGTGGTACGCCGAGTTGGCGTTGCGCAGTCTGGTCAGCAGGTCTGCGACCGGATCTGTCATTGTCATGATGTGTGTTCCATATCTCGTCCGGTTTCGGCATCCGTTACGCGAATGCCGACCTAGTCGATCGGTTGGTGCTCGGTTTAGTTGGCGGCGTTGTCGGCGCTGCGGAAGGGGAAGCCAAGCGCCTTGAGCAGCGCGCGACCCTCCTCATCCGTGTTGGCCGTGGTCACGATGGTGATATCGAATCCACGCACGCGGTCGATCTTGTCCTGGTCAATCTCGTGGAACATCGACTGCTCCGTGAGGCCGAACGTGTAGTTGCCACGACCGTCGAACTGCTTGTCGGACAGGCCGCGGAAGTCGCGGATGCGGGGCAGGGCGAGGGTGATGAGGCGGTCGAGGAACTCCCACGCACGGTCACCGCGAAGGGTGACATGGGCGCCGATCGGCTGGCCCTCGCGCAGCTTGAACTGCGCGATGGACTTGCGGGCGTTCGTGACCTGGGGCTTCTGGCCGGTGATCGCCGTGAGGTCCTTGACGGCACCGTCGATGATCTTGCCATCGCGCGCGGCCTCCCCGACACCCGTGTTGACGACGACCTTGACCAGGCCGGGCACCTGGTGCACGTTCGTGAAGCCGAAGTCCTTCTTGAGCTGGGCAGAGATCTCGTTGCGGTACTTCTGCTTGAGGCGCGGCTGGGAGGTGCCCGCGGGGGCGCCAGCCTTCGCAGCAGTCGTGGTCGTTGCCATTATTCAGCGTCCTTCTCAGTTGCCGGAGCCGACTTCGCAGCAGCGGCATCCTTCTTGGCCTTGGGCTCGGCCTTGGGAGCCTTCGCCGCCTTGTCTGCCTTGTCGGCGGCCGGGGTTTCGGAAGCCGTGCCCTTCAGGGCCTTCGACTTCTTGGTCTCGACGCGGCGCGACTTCTTGAAGTAGCGCACGCGCACGGTCTTGCCGCGGTCGTCGGTCTCCTCACGGAAACCCACGCGGGCGGGCAACTTGGTCTCGGGGTCGACGAGGGCGATGTTCGACACGTGGATCGGCGCCTCCATCGTCTCGATGCCACCGGTCTTGGTGCCGCGCTGCGTCTGGCCGACCTTGGAGTGCTTGGTGACGTAGTTGACACCCTCCACGATCACGCGATCCTTGTGCGCGAGCACGCCGATCACGCGACCCTGCTTGCCACGGTCTCCGCCGCGGTCCTGGGTCGGGCCACTAATGACCTGAACGAGGTCACCCTTGCGAATGTTCGCCATGGTTACAGCACCTCCGGTGCGAGCGAGATGATCTTCATGAACTTCTTGTCGCGGAGCTCGCGACCGACCGGTCCGAAGATGCGGGTTCCACGGGGGTCCCCATCACCCTTGAGGATGACGGCGGCGTTCTCATCGAACTTGATGTAGGAGCCGTCGGGACGGCGAGTCTGCTTCTTCACCCGGACGATAACAGCCTTGACCACATCGCCCTTCTTGACGTTGCCACCGGGGATCGCGTCCTTCACGGTCGCGACGATGACATCGCCGAGCCCCGCGTAGCGACGGCCGGAGCCGCCGAGCACGCGGATGGTGAGCAGCTCTTTGGCGCCGGTGTTGTCGGCGACCTTGAGACGGGATTCCTGCTGCAGCATGGTTACTTCGCCTTTTCGAGGATCTCGACCAGGCGCCAGCGCTTGGACGCGCTGAGCGGACGGGTCTCGCTGATGACAACCAGGTCGCCGACTCCGGCCGTATTGGCCTCATCGTGAGCCTTCACCTTGGAGGTGCGGCGGATGACCTTGCCGTACAGGGGGTGCTTCACGCGGTCCTCGACCTCGACGACGATGGTCTTGTCCATCTTGTCGCTGGTCACGTAGCCGCGACGGGTCTTGCGGTAACCGCGAGCGAGCTCGGCAGTCGCGGCAGTAGTGCTCTCGACTTTCGCCATGACTACGCCTCCTTTGTTTCGGTGTCGACGTCAGCGCTGGCCTTGGCCGCGTCATCCGCCGTCTTGGTGTTCTTCTTGGGTGCCTTCGCCGGTGCCTCGACGACAACGGGGGTGGCGCGGATGCCCAGCTCGCGCTCACGGATGACCGTGTAGATGCGAGCGATGTCGCGCTTGACCGCCCGAATGCGTCCGTGGCTCTCGAGTTGGCCAGTCGCGGACTGGAAGCGCAGGTTGAAGAGCTCTTCCTTCGCCTTCTTCAGTTCGTCGAGCAAGCGCTCGTCTTCAAAAGTGTCGAGCTCGGCGGGTGCAAGCTCCTTGGTTCCGATCGCCATTATGCGTCGCCCTCCTCGCGCTTGATGATGCGTGCCTTGAGGGGCAGCTTGTGGATGGCACGGGTCATGGCCTCGCGAGCAAGCTGCTCGCTGACACCGGCGACCTCGAAGAGCACGCGACCCGGCTTGATGTTGGCGATCCACCACTCGGGCGAACCCTTGCCGGAACCCATGCGGGTTTCGGCCGGCTTCTTGGTGAGCGGACGGTCGGGGTAGACGTTGATCCAGACCTTTCCACCGCGCTTGATGTGACGGGTCATGGCGATACGAGCTGCCTCGATCTGCCGGTTCGTCACGTACGCGGGGGTAAGGGCCTGGATGCCGAACTCGCCGAACGAGACGACGGTTCCACCGGTGGCCTGGCCACTGCGGCCGGGGTGGTGCTGCTTGCGGTGCTTGACCTTGCGTGGGATCAACATGGTTACGCCTCAACTCCTGCTGCGACCGGTGCGTCGGCCTTCGGTGCCGACGAGCGGGGCAGACGGCTGTCGCGGCGGTCGCCGCCACGGTCGTCACGACGCTCCGGTCGGGTTGACTTCTGGTTGGCCTGCTCGCGAGCGAGCTCCTTGTTCGTGATGTCGCCCTTGTAGATCCAGACCTTCACGCCGATGCGGCCAAATGTCGTCTTGGCCTCGTAGAAGCCGTAGTCGATGTTGGCGCGCAGGGTGTGCAGCGGCACGCGACCCTCGCGGTAGAACTCGGAGCGGCTCATTTCAGCGCCACCGAGACGACCCGACACCTGGATGCGAACACCCTTGGCGCCGGCGCGCTGTGCGCCCTGCAGGCCCTTGCGCATCGCACGGCGGAACGCCACACGTGCGGAGAGCTGCTCGGCGATGCCCTGAGCAACGAGCTGAGCCTCGGCCTCGGGGTTCTTGACCTCGAGGATGTTGAGCTGGATCTGCTTGCCCGAGAGCTTCTCGAGGTCGGCGCGGATGCGCTCGGCCTCGGCGCCGCGGCGACCGATGACGATGCCGGGGCGGGCTGTGTGGATATCCACACGAACGCGGTCACGGGTGCGCTCGATCTCGATGCGCGCCACACCGGCACGGTCGAGCGAGGTCTTGAGCAGGTTGCGGATCTTGATGTCCTCAGCCACGTAGTCGCTGTAGCGCTGACCGGCCTTGGTGCTGTCGGAGAACCAGCGCGACACGTGGTCGGTGGTGATTCCCAGACGGAAACCGTAGGGGTTTACCTTCTGTCCCATTACTTCTTCCCTGCCTTCTCGGCCTTGGCGGCCGGCTCGGCGATGTGGTCGGGCGTCGCCAGCACGATCGTGATGTGGCTGGTGCGCTTGAGGATCTGGAAGGCGCGACCCTGAGCGCGCGGCTGGAACCGCTTCAGGGTGGTGCCCTCGTCGACGAACGCGCGGGTGACGAACAGGTCCTGCTCGTCGAGGTAGCTGTTCGAGGCATCCGCCTTGACGCGGGCATTGGCGATCGCGGACGCGACGAGCTTGTAGACCGGCTCGCTCGCACCCTGGGGCGCGAACTTCAGGATGGCGAGAGCCTCCTGAGCCTGCTTGCCGCGGATCAGGTTGACGACGCGGCGGGCCTTGGTGGGCGTGACGCGGATGTGCTTCACGCGGGCGATTGATTCGACCATTAGCGACGACGACCCTTCTTGTCATCCTTCTCGTGTCCGCGGAAGGTGCGGGTGGGCGAGAACTCGCCGAGCTTATGACCGACCATCGTCTCCGTGACGAACACCGGGATGTGCTTGCGACCGTCGTGCACCGCGATGGTGTGACCCAGCATTGCGGGGATGATCATCGAGCGACGCGACCAGGTCTTGATCACGTTCTTGCTACCGGCTTCGTTCGCCTTCACGACCTTCTGCAGCAGGTGGTCGTCGACGAAGGGGCCCTTCTTCAGACTGCGTGGCATCTCTTTCGACTCCTACTTGCGCTTCTTGCCGACATTGCGGCGACGAACGATGAACTGGTCACTGGCGAGCTTGCGCTTGCGGGTGCGGCCTTCCTTCTGGCCCCAGGGGGTGACGGGGTGACGTCCACCGGACGTCTTGCCCTCACCACCACCGTGCGGGTGGTCGACCGGGTTCATGGCAACACCACGAACTGTCGGGCGAACGCCTTTCCAGCGCATGCGGCCGGCCTTGCCCCAGTTGATGTTCGACTGCTCGGCGTTGCCGACCTCGCCGATGGTTGCGCGGCAGCGCACATCCACGTTGCGGATCTCGCCCGAGGGCAGACGCAACTGAGCGTAGGGGCCGTCCTTAGCCACGAGTCGAACGGATGCGCCTGCCGAACGGGCCATCTTGGCACCGCCGCCCGGGCGCAGCTCGATCGCGTGGATGACCGTACCGACGGGGATGTTCTTGAGCGGCAGGTTGTTGCCCGGCTTGATGTCAGCCGACGGACCCGACTCGATGATGTCACCCTGGCTGAGCTTGTTCGGAGCGATGATGTAGCGCTTCGTGCCATCGACGAAGTGCAGCAGGGCAATGCGCGCCGTGCGGTTCGGGTCGTACTCGATCTCGGCGACCTTGGCGTTGACGCCGTCTTTGTCGTTGCGCTTGAAGTCGATCACGCGGTACTGGCGCTTGTGGCCACCACCGATGTGACGGGTCGTGATGCGGCCGGCGTTGTTGCGACCACCGGTCTTGGGCAGCGGGCGCAGCAGCGACTTCTCGGGCGTCGAGCGGGTGATCTCGGCGAAGTCTGCAACCGAGGAACCGCGACGACCGGGGGTTGTGGGCTTGTATTTGCGAATAGCCATGATTGTCTCCTCTAGCCCTAGCCGACAGCCGTGAAGATGTCGATCGAGCCGGACTTGAGCGTGACGATCGCACGCTTGGTGTCCTTGCGCTTGCCGAGTCCGAACTTTGTGCGGCGGGTCTTGCCCGTGCGGTTCAGGGTGTTCACCGATCCGACCTTGACGTCGAAGATCTTCTCGATCGCGAGCTTGATCTCGGTCTTGTTGGCGCGAGGGTCCACCACGAAGGTGTACTTGCCGTCATCGATCAGGCTGTAGCTCTTCTCGGAGACGACCGGGGCGATGATGATGTCGCGGGGGTCCTTGTACGTGGTGGCGCTCATGCGCTGACCTCTTCCTTCGCCTTGGTGTTCCAGGCCACGAAGGCCTCGAAGGCACCCTGGGTGAACACGATGTCGTCGCTCACGAGCACGTCGTACGCGTTGAGTTGGTCGAAGGGCAGCACGTGAACGGTCGACAGGTTGCGAACGCTCTTGTAGCTCACCTCGTCGTCCCGCTGAAGCACGATCAGAACGTTCTTGCTGGGCGCGATGGTGGCCAGAAGCGCGGCGACAGCCTTGGTCGAGGGGAGGTTTCCCACCGACAGGGAGTCGATGACGTGCAGACGCTCGCCACGAGCGCGGTCGCTCAGGGCACCACGCAGGGCTGCAGCGATCATCTTCTTCGGGGTTCGCTGCGAGTAGTCACGCGGGTGCGGACCGTGCACGATGCCACCACCCTTCATGTGAGGGGCGCGGATCGAGCCCTGACGAGCGCGACCGGTTCCCTTCTGCTTGAAGGGCTTGCGGCCGGCGCCGGACACCTCGCCGCGGCGAAGCGTGTTGTGCGTGCCCTGGCGGGCAGCGGCGCGCTGGGCTACAACGACCTGGTGGATGAGCGGCACGTTGGTCTGAACGTCGAACACCTCGGCGGGAAGGTCGAGCGAGGTGACCTTCTTGCCCTTGGCGTTGATGACGTCGATTGAAGCGGCTGCGCTGTTGGAGTTAGGCATGAGCCTTACGCCCCCTTCACTGCGTTGCGAACGAAGACGATGCGACCGCGAGCGCCGGGCACGGCTCCCTTGACGAGGAGGATGCCCTTCTCGAGGTCGACCGAGTGGACGGTCAGGTTCAGAACGGTGACGCGGTCGCCACCCATGCGGCCCGCCATGCGCATGCCCTTGAAGACACGGCTGGGGGTCGAGGATGCACCGATCGAGCCGGGCTTGCGGTGGTTGCGGTGCGAACCGTGGCTCGACGACACACCCTTGAAGTTGTGGCGCTTCATGACACCGGCGAATCCCTTGCCCTTGCTCGTGCCGACGACGTCGACCTTCTTGCCGGGCTCGAAGATGTCGACCGTGAGCTCTTGTCCGAGGCTGTAGTCCGCGGCATCCGCGGTGCGCAGCTCGGTGAGGTGACGGCGCGGCGTGACGCCGGCCTTGTCGAAGTGGCCGGTCAGCGGCTTGGTCACCTTGCGGGGGTCGATCTGGCCATACGCGATCTGCACGGCGCTATAGCCGTCGACCTCGGGGGTGCGCAGCTGCGTCACGACGTTCGGGGTGATCTCGACGACGGTCACGGGCACGAGCTTGTTGTTCGCGTCCCAGACCTGCGTCATGCCGAGCTTCTTGCCCAGCAGACCCTTGGTGGTCTTAGTAGTTGACATTGTCGTGATTCCTAGAGCTTGATCTCGATGTTGACGTCTGCGGGCAGGTCGAGGCGCATGAGCGAGTCGACCGCCTTCGGAGTCGGGTCGATGATGTCGATGAGCCTCTTGTGGGTGCGCTTCTCGAAGTGCTCGCGGCTGTCCTTGTACTTATGAGGAGACCGGATGACCGCGATGATGTTCTTCTCGGTCGGCAGTGGCACGGGGCCGACAACCGTTGCACCGGCACGGGTCACCGTGTCGACGATCTTGCGCGCCGAGGAGTCGATGACCTCGTGGTCATACGACTTCAGTCGAATGCGGATCTTTTGTCCCGCCATGACGTGACTCACCTTCTGTTTGTTGCTACGCACCACTGTTTATGTGTCAATGTGACTGACCCTCCTGCGGCGCACGCTATCGTGCGCCCCCGGGCAACGTTCACCCGGAGCCGAACCTTGCGGCACGGCAAGAGAGTCGATGATCTGGAGTTCTGCCCCCTGCGGCCTAGACTCTCGCTCTTGGAGCGGGCCTATGCACAACCTGGGAGTGATCCGCGCGCAAAGCGGCGAAGTGTCGAACTAGACGAGTTTGCCATACTCCGGCATTTGCTGCAACCCGGGCGTGTCGCGGCGAGGGGCGCTCATCACGTGCCGCACCAGAGGCACGCCGGGACGGTACGCGAGGTGCACATAGCTCGGGGCGTCGAGGATAGCCAGGTCGGCCCGCGCACCGACCCTCAGGTGGCCAATGTCCGCGCGGCGCAAGGCTGCCGCCCCTCCCGCGGTTGCCGCCCAGAGGGCCTCCGCCGGGGCCATGCCCATGTCGCGAACGGCGAACGCGACCATGAGCGGCATCGACGTGGTGAAGCTCGACCCCGGGTTGCAGTCGCTTGCGAGCGCGACGGTTGCACCGGCATCGAGGAGGCGGCGGGCATCCGGCCACGGCTGTCGGGTCGAGAACTCGACTCCGGGCAGGAGGGTCGCCACGGTATCGCTGCCCGCAAGGGCGTCGATGTCTGATTCGGAGAGAAACGTGCAGTGATCCACACTGGCGGCACCAAGCTCCACCGCGAGGCGAATCCCGTCCGAGAACCCCAGTTGACCCGCGTGCACCCGAGCTCCGAGTCCTTTCGCGAGGCCTGCCTCGAGGATGCGCCGGCTCTCATCGATCGTGAACGCCCCCGACTCGCAGAAGACGTCGATCCACCGCGCATAGGGCGCGCAGGCATCGAGCATCTCGCCAGTCACGAGATCGATGTACTCGTCGCGGTCGCCCTCGGGCACCACGTGTGCGCCGAGAAACGTGACCTCGGCGGTCAGGGTCGAGGCGAGTCTCACGCTGCGAAGCTCGTCGGCAACGCTCAAGCCGTAGCCACTCTTGATCTCGATCGTGGTCGTGCCCTGAGCGCGGGCTTCTGCGACCAGTCGCGTCGCGTTGGCGAGCAGCTGCTCGTCCGATGCCGCGCGGGTGAGCTTCACCGTGCGTCGGATGCCACCGGCTTCGTACTTGTGGCCAGCCATTCGAGCCTCGAACTCATCAGCGCGGTCCCCCGCGAAGACGAGGTGGCTGTGGCTGTCGACGAAGCCCGGGATGACACATCCCCCGTGAGCGTCGACCCGCGTGTCAGCGGCCGGCGCCGACGAGCGCTCGCCCCACCACGCGACGATCCCGTCCTGCAGGAGGAGCGCTGCGCAGGGCACCTCAGACCGCTCGGCGTCATGGGTGACCAACAGTCCGATGTTGTCGATGAGTACTGTCGTCATCGCTGCGCAACACCCGCGATGATCTCGAGCACGCACAGGGCGGCAAGGCGTACGGTGCGCCCGTCTGGTGCGTCGGCCGAGGCATCCACTTCGGTGATATCGACCGAGGTGACCGAAGGATGAACGCCCGCCGCGCGCGCCGCCGCCCGAAGCTCGCTTGCCGTGATTCCGCCGGGTACACCCGCGGGGCACGCCGGCGCCACCGACCGGTCGCAGACATCGACGTCGAGGTCGACGTGCACCGGCCCTCCGGCCGATGCGGCGAGATCGAGTGCCTCGCGCATCACCTCCTCGATCGACCGGCCGTGTAGGTCGGAGCGCGGCACGACGGTGATGTGGGCGGCTTCGGCTCGCTCGCGGTAGGCATTCGAATTGGCGAGGGGTTCGATGCCCACCTGGGTCACACGGCCGCCGTCGAGTCCCGCCTCGAGCAACTGCCGCACTGGAGATCCATTGCTCACCCCGTCGCGCAGGTCGTGGTGGGCGTCGACCGTGACCAGACCGGCGGTACGGATGCTCGCGCCCCAGCGGCCGAGGGCGACCCCTACGGTTGCCGCGTTGTCGCCACCAATGGCAATCACGACGTTCGCGTCGAGCGCCGCGACCCACGTGCTCGGGTCGATGTCGTCAGGAGTGTCGGCGTCGCCCGCATCCACGATCCGAAGGCCGGTCTCGAGGCTGTAGCGGCGCAAGGCCTCGCGCACGGAGCTGGGGGTGAGATCGGCGCGCGTCGGAGAGAGTGACGTGCGAAACGTTGGGATAC
>JBJXDR010000060.1:0-2527 GCA_046155245.1 Rhodoglobus sp.
CAGATTGTCTGCCTGCTCGGTCGGGTTGAACTGCACCGCCGTGTAGAAGTACGTAAAGAGGACGATCAGCAGACCCTCAAACAGGATGAACCACCATGTGCCCGGCGACAGGAAGTCGGCCACGCTCTTGAAAAACGATCCACCGCCACCCAGCTCTGCGAGCGTGGGCGGGAGAATCGTTACCGAGGCCGCGAAGATGACGGGGATCACGCCGGCCATGTTCACCCGGATGGGCATGTAGGTGGTGCCGCCCGACGTCATGCGGCGGCCCACCTGGCGCTTGGCGTACTGAATGGGGATTCGGCGCACGCCCTCGTTCACGAAGACGACACCGACGACGATGCCCACCGCAATGACCGCGATGATGACGGCCGTGACGGGAGGAAGGCCAATCCAGCCGCGCAGTGCCGCGGGCAGGCTTGCCACGATTCCGCAGAAGATCAAGAGCGACATGCCGTTGCCGACCCCGCGCTGGGTAATGATCTCTCCCAGCCACATCACCATGGTGGTGCCCGCGGTCAGCGAGATGATGATGAGGAACGTGCGCGACCAGCCGACGTCGGGCAGTGCACCCTGCGAGCGGAAGTACAGGACGTACGCGAGCGACTGCATGATCGCCAGCGCCACTGTCAGGTAGCGGGTGTACTGGGTGATCTTGGCGTACCCGGCCTCGCCCTCCTTTTGGAGGCGCTCAAGCGATGGGATAACCACGGTCATGAGCTGCAAGATGATGCTCGCCGTGATGTACGGCATGATGCCCAGCGCGAACACGGCGAAGCGCGTAAGCGCGCCACCCGCGAACAGGTTCAGGAAGTTGAGGATGTTCGTGGTGCCCTTGCTCTCGAGTGCCGCCGCCAGACTTGAGGCGTCAACACCCGGAACGGGCACGTACGAACCAAAGCGGAACACCGCCAGAAGAGCAGCGGTGACCAGGAGCTTCTTCCGTAGTTCCGGAGACCGGAACGAATTGAGCATGGCGGTGAGCATGGGCGGTCGGGGCCTATGGCCTCGGCGAGCGTGCTGCGACCGACGGGTTCGTGACTACTCCGCGCCGACGAGCTCGACGCGGCCACCAGCCGCCTCGATCTTGGCGACCGCAGCAGGAGACGCCTGATCCACACGCACCGTAAGCGCGTGAGTGATCTCGCCGGTGGCCAGCAGCTTCACGGGCCATGCACGGTTGTCGTTGTTCTTCACCAGACCGTGCTCGGCAAGCGACGAGGCATCCACCACATCGCCTGCGGCGAAGAACTTGGCGAGTGCGCCCACGTTGATCGGCACCGAATGGGTGCGGAACGGACCGAACGGCATCGACTTCTTGTGGTTCGGGCCGGGCAGCTTGCCCTTCTGCATGTGCAGGGGGACGGTGCCGCCGCGGTAACCCGGGCGCGGGCCCGGACCGGAGCGGGAGCCAGCGCCCTTCATGCCGCGACCACACGTCTTCCCCTTGCCGGAGCCCGGTCCACGACCGACGCGCTTGCGACGGTGCCTGGCACCCGGGTTGGGGCGCATGTTCTCAAGACGGATCTCTTCCGGATCCACGTTCTGCTCGTCAGCGGCCACCGTCGACCTCCTCCACCTTCACGAGGGACGCAACCTTGCGAAGTGCGCCCTGCAGGGACGGCGAGTCCTCGTGGACCGCCGTGGAACCAATTCGACCAAGACCCAGCGCGCGAAGGGTGCCCCTGTGGCGCTGGGTGCTCCCAATCTTGGAGCGAACCTGGGTGATCGTCAGCGCGCTCATGCGGGAACCTCCTCAGCGGCCGGGGCCTCATCTGCCGGGGCCTCGTCTGCCGGGGCCTCTACTGCCGGGGCCTCAACTGCCGGGGCCTCCGCGGCCTGGGCCTCTACTGCCGGGGCCTCGTCGAGGATCGGCTTGTTCGAGCGGCTCGACACGCCGAGCACTTCAGCCACGGTCTTGCCGCGAAGGGCAGCGACCTCGGCCGGCGTGCGGAGCGACTTCAGACCGTTCACCGTGGCGGTCACAAGGTTGACCGGGTTGGTCGTCCCCAGTGACTTGCTCAGGATGTCACGCACACCCGCGAGCTCGAGCACTGCGCGCACACCACCGCCGGCGATGACGCCGGTACCGGGTGCAGCAGGCTTCAGCAGCACTCGACCAGCGCCATGGTGGCCAATAATCTCGTGCGGAATGGTCGCGCCATACCGGGGCACGCGGAACATGTTCTTCTTGGCGTCGTCCACGGCCTTCTGAATTGCGAGCGGCACCTCGTTCGCCTTACCGTGCCCCACGCCAACTGCGTCCACCTCGTTGCCCACGACCACCAGGGCCGAGAACGAGAAGCGGCGACCGCCCTTGACGACCTTGGACACACGGTTCACCTGAACGACGCGCTCCTGGAGCTCGATCCCGTCCGTGCTGACCTTTTCGCGTCTGCGCTCTGCCATCTTCTTCCTCGTCCCTAGAACTCGAGCCCGGCTTCGCGGGCGCCGTCGGCAAGCGACTTGACCCGGCCGTGGTACAGGTATCCGCCGCGGTCGAAGACGACACGGCTTACGCCGGCCG
>JBJXDR010000061.1:0-15134 GCA_046155245.1 Rhodoglobus sp.
AGCACGGTATCGCCGGGGCGCACCTGAGCTCGGTCGACGCCGTAGGCGGCGACCGCGGTGGGCTCGACGAGCGCGCCCTGGATGTCGCTCATCGAGTCAGGCAGCTTGGAGACCTTCGACTCGGGAACGATCGCCTGCTCGGCGATTCCGCCCCAGGCGTCGCTGAGACCCACGCACGCCATCGAGGTGCAGAGGTGGTTGAGCCCACGCTGACAGAAGTAGCAGGCGCCGCAAAACAATAGGGGCATGACCGACACGCGGTCTCCCGCGCGCACGCTGCGCACCTCGGGCCCGACCTCGAGCACCTCGGCCGAGAACTCGTGGCCGAGAATCTGCGGAGCCGTTGAGCCGTTGAGCTTGTGCGGCTGCGTCGGAATGACAATCGGTCCGACCGCATACTCGTGCAGGTCGGTTCCGCAGATGCCACACCAGAACGGCTTGAGCCGAACATCGCGGGGGCCGAGGGAACCCGGCTCCGCGACATCCTCAACCCGGATGTCTTTCGCGTCGTGAAATACGGCAGCTCTCATGGCGTGACGCCACCTTTCGTTGGGTCGAACAGCACCTTGCCGCGGATATCGCCCGCGGCGAGTCGGGCGAGCTGGGCCGGAACTTCGTCCAGCGCAAATACGTTCTCGACCAGTTCGGCGCCGAGATTGGTGCGGGTGAGGATCTCCAGTGACGGAGCCAGATCCTCACCGCAGACGTGAGCCATGGTGGTTGCGATCGTCACCTCGCTGAGCACGAGTTTGTGCACGTTGAGTTCCTGCGGCTTCGACGGGAGGCCCACCTCGAGAATCGTTCCGCCTCGGCGCACGATTCGCAGGCACGCGTCGAGCTGGCCGGGAGCGCCAGTCGCTTCGATGACAACGTCGGCACCGGCCGGTCCGACAATCGCTCGCAGGGCATCCTGAACTGAGTCGTCGACCGGAACCACGCGGGCAGCCCCGAGGCGAAGTGCTCGATCGAGGCGCTCGCCCGCGTAGTCGACGACGGTGATGTCGGCCTTCGCGAGCGAGGTGAGCCCGGCCAGGATGAACGTGCCGATAGCACCCGCGCCGAACAGGATCACCTGGTCCCCATCGGCAACCCGCGCGCGGCGCGCGGCATGTAAGCCAACCGCGAGCGGCTGCGCCACGCCCGCGGCATCCAGATCGCAGTCATCCGGCAACTTCACAAGAGTGGATGTCGCGACCGCGACATACTCGGCCAAGCCACCAGCAATGTTCAGGCCGTGCGTGACGTACCGATCGCACAGGTTGGTGCGACCCTGCAGACATCGCTGACACTCACCACAACTGACTCCGGCTCCGGATGCGACGCGGTCGCCGACCGCGAGTCCGCCCACCGGTCCTCCGGGCAGGTCGACGATTTCACCGACAAACTCGTGCCCGATGATCAGCGGACCGACGTGACCGCTCGTCGGGTGTGGCGTATCGATCGGAAACATGATCGGGCCGGACTTGAACTCCGTGGCATCTGTGCCGCAAATGCCGCTGCGCAACACCTTGACGAGGGCCTCACCCGCGACCGCAGTCGGCACCGGGACGGCCTCAATGCGAACGTCTGCGCGACCGTAGTACATCGCGGCCTTCATGCTTCCTGTGACTGCGGGCATCGCCGCCGCCCTCACTTGCCGCCGCGGCCCGCGATGGTGTTGAGGTGCGACTGCGAGTCCCGCAGCGTGCTCAGCTCACCGCCAACCGCGAAGTAACGCTTGCCGGCGACCAACAACTCTTCGGCGGGGAACTTGGTGATGACCTCGCACCCGGTGGCGGTCACGACGACCTCCTCCTCGATGCGCGCAGCGCCCCACCCGTCGGCCGCAGGCCAATAGGTCTCCAGCGCAAACACCATGCCCTCCTCGAGCACCTCGGGGTGGTCGAAGGAAGTCAGGCGCGAGAAGATCGGCTTCTCCCAAATGGAGAGTCCAACACCGTGGCCGTACTGAAGAGCGAAGGCCGCCTCTTCGTCGGCGAACCCGAACTCCTCCGCCGTTGGCCAGACGGCGACGATATCGGCGGTCGTGGCTCCGGGCTTGACGAGTGCAATTGCATGGTCCATGTACTCACGGGCGCGGGTGTACGCATCCTTCTGGGCCTGGCTCGCGGAGCCGACCGCGAACGTACGGTAGTAGCACGTGCGGTAGCCGTTGTAGCTGTGCAGGATGTCGAAGAAGGCCGGGTCACCCGGCCGGATAAGACGGTCGCTGAAGACGTGGGGGTGCGGCGAGCATCGCTCGCCCGAGATCGCGTTGACGCCTTCGACATACTCCGAACCGAGGTCGTAGAGGGTCTTGGCGACCAGGCCGACGGCCTCGTTCTCGCGCACGCCCGGCCGAAGGAATTCGTAGAGGCTCTCGTAGGCGGCATCCACCATCGACGCGGCCTGCGTCAGCAAGCGGATCTCGTCGCCGGTCTTGATGCGCCGAGCCTCCATGAATATCTGCTGGCCGTCGACGACCGTGATGCCTGCGTTCTGTAGGGCGAAGAGGATCGGCAGCTCAATTACGTCGACGCCGAGCGGCTGGTCGGCCACGCCGAACTTCTCGAGCTCGCGCTTGATCTTGCGGGCCAACTCTTCGGCGATTCCGGCATCGGGCGGGAACGCACCACGCAGGGTGGAGATGCCGGCGCGCGCGCCGCTTTCCAAACGGGGCCGCTTGGCACCTTCGTGCGGAGCGTGCGGGTCGGCATCCATCTCGGATGTCGTCATGTCCAGCCACGGGTTGTACAGCTTGTGGTGCTTGGCTGCGGAGCCGAAGTCCCACGAGATGGGGTCGGTGTTGCGAGTAAGCAGACTGAAGCGGATCAGCTTGTCCATGGCCCAGGTGCCGATGTGGGTCGCTGTCATGTAGCGGATGTTCGAGAAGTCGAACGCGAGCAGGGCTCCGACATCCGAGCGCTCGAGTTCGGCCTTGAGGCGCGCGAGCCGGGCATCCCGAAGTCGATCGAAGTCGACGCGCGCCTCCCAGTCGACGGCATTCGTGCCCGTGGTGCCGGTGTTCTTCATGCTCGTTGCTCTCTCTCAGAGTCGGTGATGGTCCTCGCCGCTAGACGAGGATCATCCCGCCCTCAATGGGGATGATCTGACCGGTGATGTAGTCAGAGTCAGGTGCGGCGAGGAAGATCGCGGTGGGCACGATGTCATCTGGGGCGGCCGGGCGGCCGAGCAGGATGGAGCCGGCCATCGATGCGAAGTTCGAGTCGGCCTCCCCCATGGCATCGAGGTCCCGGTCCAGCTTGATCCACAGCGGGGTGTCGACGACTCCCGGTGCGATTCCGTTCACGGTGATCCCGTCTTTCGCCAGCGACCGCGCGGCCGCCTGGGTGAGGGAGATGACCGCTGCCTTCGCGGCGCTGTACGGGGCGAAGCTCGCAAAGCCCGTGCGGCCGGCGATCGACGCGGTGTTCACGACCTTGCCGCCACCGCCCTGCTTCAGAAACTGTTTCGCGGCTTCCTGGGTGCCGATGAGCACGCTCTGCGCGTTGACACGCATCAGGAGGTCGAAATTGTCCTCGGTGATGTCGAGGAACTTCATCGGCGCATTCATTCCGGCGTTGTTGAAATAGGCGTCGAGGCGTCCGAAGCGTTCGACGGCGGCCGCGATCCCGGCGGCAACGGCGGCCCGATCGGTGACATCGACACGGACCGCTAGCGCCGAATCGCCGATCGACGTGGCAAGGGCTTCAGCCCCCGCGAGGTCGAGGTCTGCGATGACGACGTTCGCGCCCTCGCCGGCCATGCCACGGCATAGAGCCGCACCGATACCGGAAGCGCCGCCGGTGACGATGATTGTTCGTGCCTCGAGCCGACCCACCATTGGATGTCCCTTTACTCCTTTTGCCGGCCTCGACGTTGAGACCATCAAGTGTTCAGTATAGGTAAACTATTGGCTCCTTGTGAACACTCCATTTCCGAAAAATGCCCCGAAAACCGGAGAATCGGCGTTTCCGAGGCTCAATCTCGTGAAGCGCTAGGACAGATTGGAGTCGAACGCGTACTATGTGGGTGAACAACCTGCCAACGACGCTAAGGAGTTTAACCATGCGCGGCGTTCACCACACCGGGATCATCGTGAAGCAACTCGATCGATCGATTTACTTCTACCACGACATCCTCGGGCTGCAATTCTCCAACGAGCCGAGCCCGTGGTTCGAGGGTCCCGACCTCGCCGCCGCTGTCGGCGTACCCGGTGCGCGGCTTCGTCAGGTCTCCCTGCTCGTCGGAACCGACTCCACGCTCGAGTTGCTCGAGTACTCGAACCGTCCGGCCGACAACGACGACCCCATCCAGCAGAACTACCTCGGTGCCATGCACGTTGCTCTTCAGGTCGACGACATCGTCGCGAAGAAGGCCGAACTCGAAGCCAAGGGCGTCGAGTTCCTATCCGACGTCAACACCGTCGACGAGGGTGTACTCGCCGGGTGGCGCTGGGTCTACTTCCACGACCCCGACCGCATTCCGCTCGAGCTCGTCGAGGTCGCGTACTACAACGAAGACGAGCGCAAGGTTGGCATAGCCGAATACCTAGCGACCCGTCCCTCGCTGGAATCGCTCGGCGGGCTGTAGCTACTTCGCCCCGCGCAACGTAGAGATCTGGTACAGGGTGACGCTTGCCGCTATGCCTGCGTTGAGCGACTCGGTGCCCGCGTTGATGGGGATGGAAACGACCGCATCGCAGTTCTCGGTCACGAGTCGGGACAGCCCCTTGCCCTCGCTGCCGACCACCACGAGCACGGGTTCCTTCGCGAGTTGCAGCTGAGGCAGCGACACGTCGCCACCCCCGTCGAGACCGAGCACAAACACGCCGCGCTCCTTGTAGGCCTTGATCGTCTGAGTCAGATTCGCGGCCATCGCGACAGGTGTGCGGGCGGCCGCGCCCGCCGAGGTCTTCCACGCGGATGCCGTCAGCCCCACCGAGCGCCGCTGCGGCACGATCACGCCTTGCCCGCCGAAGGCCGCAACCGAGCGGATGATCGCGCCCAAGTTACGCGGATCGGTGATGCCGTCCAGCGCAACCAGCAGCGGCACCTGTCCGCGCGAGATCACCTTGTCGAGCAGCTCCATGGGGTGTGCGTACTCGTACGGCGGAACCTTCAGCGCCACACCCTGATGCACCGAGTCGAAGCCCGCGAGCCGGTCCAGCTCGGGGCGCATCACCTCGAGGATCGGGATGCCGCGGCTCGTCGCCAGCTGCAGGATCTCTTTAACCCGATCATCGAACTCGATGCGTGCCGCCATGTACAGCGTCGTCGCCGGAATCCGAGCTCGCAGCGCCTCAACCACCGAGTTACGGCCGGTCACCATCTCCGACTCCTCGCTCGACTTCGACGAGCGGCTTCCGCCAGCTGGCCGTCCCCCGCGAGAAGCGCCGTCGGGGCGGGCCGCTCCCGGTGAGCGGGGCTGCCGACCGCCCGTGCCCGCCGCCGCGCCGACCTTCTTCTGGCCGCCAGCTGCCTCATACCGCTCGGCGGCAGCCTTGCGCTTGCCTGCGGGGTGGTAGGGGCGATCCTCCGCCTTCGGGGTCGGCTTGCGGCCCTCGAGCGCCTGGCGCCCCTGCCCGCCGGAACCGACCTGCGGACCCTTACGGCCCTTGCGCACGGCACCCGCGCGGGGCTTGTTGGCTGGATTCTTCATCGGTTTCGCTCCTTATGCGAGCGCGCCACAGTCACTGCACGCTCCACTGTGTTTATGGGTGTCGCGTTCACTGCACGCTCCACTGTGTCCCGGTCTGGCCGTCCTCGACCGCGATACCCGCAGCCGCCAGTTCATCACGGATTCGGTCGGCCGTGGCAAAGTCCTTTGCCGCGCGAGCGGCATTACGGTCGGCGATCAGCGACTCCACGAGGCTTGCGAGCGCCTGCTCAGTAGCTCCGGATGCCGCGGCCGCCCACTGCAGCGACCCCGGGTTGATCCCCAGCACCTCCGTCATCGCAAGCACCTCGCCGCGGGCGGACGCGAGCGCGCCCAAGTCACCCGCATCGAACGCGAGGTTGCCGGCACGCACCGTCTCGTGCAGCACGCCGAGCGCCTGCGGAACCGAGAGGTCATCGTCCATGGCGGTGGCGAACACATCCGGAATCACCTCAAGCACCCCGTGGGTTGTGCCTGTCAGCCGGCGTTCGGAGCGGTCGAGGAACACCTCGATGCGCTCGAGCGCCGCCTCGGCTTCAACGAGCGCGCCGTCGTGGTAGTCGATCGTCGACCGGTAGTGGGCCGCCCCCAAGAAGTACCGAACAACCAGCGGGCGGGCCAACCCGAGAAACTCTGCGGCATAGATCGAGTTGCCGAGCGACTTGGACATCTTCTGCCCGTTGACGTTGACGAGTCCGTTGTGCACCCAGTAACTCGCGAACGCATCGCCCGCCGCCGTGGACTGGGCGAGCTCGTTCTCGTGGTGCGGGAAGCGCAGGTCGAGTCCGCCGCCGTGGATGTCGAAGGCCGGTCCCAGATAGCGGCGTGACATTGCGGAGCACTCGATGTGCCAGCCGGGCCTGCCATCGCCCCACGGGCTCGGCCATGCGGCATCCGCTGGCTCGTTGGGTTTGTGGCCCTTCCACAGGGCAAAGTCGCGCGGGTCGCGCTTGGCGCGCGGGTCGGCGTCGGTCGCCACCTCCATGTTGTCGGGCTTCTGACGAGTGAGCTCACCATAGGCGGGCCAACTCGCGGTGTCGAAGTAGACGTCGCCCGAGTCATCCGTCGCAGGGTAGGCGTGCCCTGCATCGATCAGCCGCTGGATGATCGCCTGCATCTCGGTAACGCTCGCGGTCGCGCGCGGCTCGTAGGTGGGGGGCTGGATGCCCAGCGCCGCGTAACCCGCAGTGAACTCCAGCTCATACCGGTAGGCGTGCGACCACCAGGTGGTGCTGGTTGAGCCTGTCGAAACTGCGCTCGCCGCCGCGAGGATCTTGTCGTCGATGTCGGTGACGTTCCGCACGAGGGTCACGTCGTAGCCGCGGTAGTTGAACCAGCGTCGCCACAGGTCGTACACCAAAGCCGAACGCAGATGACCGATGTGCGGGCTCGACTGAACTGTCGGCCCACACACGTACATGCCGACCTTCTCGGGCACAAGCGGCACGAAGTCGACGAGGGCCTGAGCCTTCGAGTCGTAGAGGCGCACTGTCACCGGGCAAGTTTACCGGGGCGTGGCCGGGTAACGACGGATGCTCGGCGCACGCGCAGTGCCGACCCGATCTTCACCTGCCGCACACTTCTGTTGTGCAGGAGACCTGAGCGCAGTATCGATCTCCTGCATAACTGAAGTCAACGGCGGCACACAGCCGGGTTGCGCGACTATCCCGCCGGGCGCACCAGCGCGGTCGCGATCACCGCGACGCCCTCACCGCGACCCGTGAAGCCCAGACCATCGGATGTTGTAGCCGCCACGCTCACGGGAGCGCCGACCACCGCAGACAGGTGCGCTTCGATCTCGCCGCGACGCTCGCCGAGCCTCGGGGTGTTAGCCACGAGTTGCACCGCGACGTTGCCAACGGCGAAGCCGGCGCCAGCCACGAGGGCGACAGTCGCCGTAAGGAAGACATCTCCGTGTGCGCCCGCGAACTGCGGGTCACTCGTGCCAAAGCGCGAACCGATGTCGCCCAAGCCTGCGGCCGAGAGTAAGGCGTCGCAGATGGCGTGGCTCATCGCGTCGCCGTCGGAGTGGCCGGACAGCCCCACCTCGCCGGGCCAGTGCAGCCCCCCGAGCCAGAGCGGCGCGGCCGCATCGTAGGCGTGCACATCGATGCCAACGCCGGTGCGAACCCCTGGCTGATCGATACTGCCGAGATCCGGCACTCCGGCCTCCAGTTCAGCCCGACGCAGGTCGTCGGGCGTGGTGATCTTGTGTGAGCGAGCATCCCCGGCGACCGACGTGACCACTCCCCCGGCGGCGGCGAACAGGGCGGCGTCGTCGGTGTGCGCGGCGGTCGCGGCGCGGTACGCGGCATCCAGCGCCTCGCGGGGAAAGCCCTGCGGGGTCTGCACCTGCACCAGCGCGGAGCGATCAATCGTCTCCAGCACCGCGCTCCCGTCGACCCGCTTGATGGTGTCGGTGACAGGCAGCACCGGGATGACCCCGCCGCCCGTCGACTCCACCGCCGCGATCACGCGGTCGAACACTTCCGCCGGCGTGAACGCGCGAGCGGCGTCGTGCACGAGCACCGTGTGGATGCCCGGCTCAACAACCGCGAGCCCAGCCGCAACCGACGCCTGCCGGGTGACGCCGCCCGCAACAACCACGGCGCGCGGCGCGAGGGTGCGGGATTCCTCAAGGTGCGACTCTGGCGCAACGATCACGAGTTGTGCGGTAGCAGGCACCGCGGAGATGGCGTGTTCGAGCAGCGAGCGCCCAGCGACATCCACGAACGCCTTGGGGAGTCCGGCACCCAGACGCGTGCCCGAGCCCGCGGCGACGACGATGACGGCGACCGTCGCGGTGGGGTTCATCCAACCAGCTCCAGCTAGGAGGCCAGAACCTCGTCGAGCACGGTCGAAGCCTTCTCCTCGTCAGTCTTCTCGGCGAGCGCGAGCTCGGAGATCAGAATCTGGCGGGCTTTGGCAAGCATGCGCTTCTCACCGGCAGACAAGCCACGGTCCTGATCGCGACGCCAGAGGTCGCGCACGACCTCCGAAACCTTGATGACATCGCCGGAGGCGAGCTTCTCGAGGTTGGCCTTGTAACGGCGGCTCCAGTTGGTGGGCTCCTCGGTGAACGGGGCGCGCAGCACCTCGAAGACCTTGTCGAGACCCTCCTTGCCGATCACGTCGCGAACGCCGACAAGGTCGACATTCTCGGCGGGAACCTCAATGGTCAGATCGCCTTGAGTTACGCGCAACTTGAGGTAGAGCTTCTCCTCGCCCTTGACGATCCTCGTCTTCACCTCGGAGATGGTTGCTGCACCGTGGTGGGGATAAACGACAGTCTCGCCGACCTCAAACAACATGCGGGGGTCCCTTTCGAAGACAGCTAGTTTACCACAGGGGTTTCCTGGTAAGGATGCCCTAACCCAGCGGCCCCATGCCCCGGTCGGTATGCTTGAGGCGTGATAGCACGCACCCCCCTCGCCCGCGCTGTGGCATCCATGATTCTGGCTTCAGCACTCGTCGTCGGCACGGCCGGATGCACGTTCCTCACCCCCCAGGCAACGCTCAACCAGTACGACCCGAGCGACGGCGTGAGCGCGAACCTTGGCGACCTGCAGCTGCGTAACGTGCTCGCGATCGCGAATGAGGACGGCTCCGCCGCGAGCCTGCTGTTCTCGGTGACCAACCGTGGCGGACCGCACGCGCTCAAGATCCAGTTCGACGGTGACGACGGCAAGACCACGACCAGCCAGGTGATCGACGGCAACTCGACCACAACGTTCGGCAACACGGTCGATGAGCCCCAGATCGTGCTGGCCAACTCGGGCGTGCCCGCGGGTGGTCTGCTGCCGGTGTACTTCCAGTACGGCACGGTCGAAGGCAAGCTCGTGCTCGTGCCGGTGCTCGACGCGACCGGAATCTACTCCGAGCTCGCGCCGGGTGCGGCGCCATAGCGCGGCTTAGGTCTCAAACCGGTAGCCTAGGCCCCGGACGGTAACCAGCATTGTCGGTTCCCCCGGAACCTTCTCGATCTTCGAGCGGATTCGCTTGATGTGCACGTCGAGAGTCTTCGTGTCTCCGAAGTAGTCCGCGCCCCACACCCGGTCGATCAGCTGGCCGCGAGTGAGCACGCGCCCCGAGTTGCGCAACAGTAGCTCGAGCAGCTCGAACTCCTTGAGCGGCATGGGCACGTCCTTGCCGTCCACGCTCACGGTGTGGCGCTCCACGTCCATGCGCACCGTTCCGGCTTCGAGCACCTGGCTGTCGTCGCCATCCGTATCCACGCGTCGGCGCAGTACCGCCCGGATGCGCGCGAGCAGTTCCCGGGTCGAGTACGGCTTGGTCACGTAGTCGTCGGCGCCCAACTCAAGCCCGACCACGATATCCACCTCGCTGTCTTTCGCCGTGAGCATGATGATGGGAACCGACGAGCGCGTGCGGATCTCGCGGCATACCTCGGTGCCGCTCATCCCGGGCAGCATGAGATCGAGCAGCACGAGGTCGGCCCCGGAACGGTCGAAGTCGGCCACGGCCTGCAGCCCGTCAGCGGCGATCGCGGTCTCATACCCCTCGCGCTCAAGCAGGTAGGCGAGCGGCTCGCTGAGCGAGGACTCGTCTTCGACGATGAGGATTCGGGTCATGACGCGGCTGCTCCCAGTGATGCGGCCGAAGCGTGGGATGCCTCGGGTAGTCGGATAGTGAAGGTGGAACCGCTGCCCGGCTGCGACCAGACCCGCACGTCGCCCCCGTGATTCTGCACGACGTGCTTGACGATACTCAAGCCGAGCCCACTTCCCCCGGTGTTGCGACTGCGAGCCGGGTCGGTGCGGAAGAAGCGCTCGAAGACGCGATCCTGCTCGTCCTCCTCGATGCCGACGCCCTGGTCGGTCACCGCGATTTCGACCACGCCATTGCTCTCGTTGACGCCGATGCCCACGCGCGAGCCATCCGGAGAGTACTGAATTGCGTTGGCCACCAGGTTGTGCAGGGCCGTGACGAGAAGTTCCTCATCGCCGTAGACCTCGACGCCTGCATCGCCGCCCGAGACGAGGTGCACGCGGTGGGCTTCCGCAACCACGCGGTTCTGGTCGATCGCGAGGGCGACCACGTGGTCGATGTCGACGAGGTCGGCTTTGGTGAGGGCATCCGTGGCCTGAAGGCGGGAGAGTTCGATGATCTCCTGCGTGATGCGGGCGAGGCGCTCGCTCTCTTTGGTGAGGCGCTTGGCGAACCGCTTGACCTGCTCCGGCTCTTTGGATGCGCTCACCAGAGCCTCTGCGAGCAGGCCGACGGCGCCGATCGGAGTCTTGAGCTCGTGGCTGATGTTGGCGATGAAGTCGCGCCGCACCTCGTCGAGGCGATAGGACTCCGTGCGGTCCTCCGCGAGCAGCAGGATGTAGCGCGCGCCCAGCCGGGCAACCCGCACCGACATGTGGATGACCGCTTCACCGAACGGTCCGCGGCTGAGGCTGAGTTCATGAGTGACTGACTCCCCGTTGCGCCGCACCGCGTCGACCAGTTTGACGAGCTCCGGATGCACGAGCGCATTGTTGAAGACAAGGCCGAACGCCATGGCTCCGGGCGACGCCTTCACGACGTTGTTCGACGGATCAAGCACTACCCCCGCCGACTCGAGGGCATCGAGCACCTGATCGACGCCATCCGGCACCGCGGAACTCACTACCGCGACCGCCCGCTGACCGCGCGCGTGCGCGACCATCACCACCGCGAAGATACCAGCGCCGAGTACCGCGCCGAACGCGAGCGCGGCGGGCACCAGCCATGCGGAGTCCATAGCCACTAGATTAGTTACATCTGCCTCACGGGCCCTTCAGTGAGTTGTGCACAGCATGGGCACTTTGGGTGATGTTCAGGCGTGCAACATCTGCCGTTCACCTGACGCGGGCAGTGTGACAACGCCGTGCGGGTAGTCTCATGCCCGTAGCGAAGGGACTTTCAACGTGCGCGAAGTTTTTCAGGCCGAACTGCGAGAAGTGCAGGACAGGCTAGTCGAGATTGCGACTCTCGTGTCGGTATCGATCGAGAACGCGACTCGCGCCTTCAACGAGTCCAACGTCTCCCTCGCGGAGACCGTCATCGCTGAAGACGAGCGCATCGATACGGCCGCCCTCGAGCTCGATGAGCTGGCCATCCAGATTCTCGCTCGCCAGCAGCCCGTCGCGCGCGACCTGCGTATCGTGGTTTCGGCCCTGCGCATCTCCGCTTCGCTTGAGCGCATGGGCGACATGGCCGAGCACATCGCGCAACTCGCGCGGTACCGCTTTCCTGACAAGGTCGTGCCCAAGAGCCTGCGGTCGACGTTCGCGCAACTCGGTGAACTGGATGTCGCGATCGCGAAGAAGCTCGTCGAACTCCTGAAGACCGAAGACAACCAGCTCGCGGAAGAGATCCGCAACGACGACGACAAGATCGACGCGCTGCACCTCTCCGTCTTCGACAAGGTGCTGGGCGAGACCTGGAAGGGTGCCGCCGTCGACACCGTGGATGCCACGCTCGCCTCGCGCTACCACGAGCGTTTCGCCGACCACGCGGTCTCGATCGCGAAAAAGGTGCAGTACCTCGCTACGGGCGACTGGGTGGCTCCGCCCGCGTCGTGAGCCGACGGCTGGTTGAGTAACCGGCACCGCCCGCTGGTTGAGTAGCCGGCGGAGCCGGTGTATCGAAACCCGGCATGCGCGCTAGCACCCCGGCCCGTCGGGATTCTCCCGACAGTCCTCCTCGACGAGCACGGTCTTCGCTGATCCGACGGTGATCAGCAGCGGATTCGACGGCAGGCTCAGCACGCCGGCGATCGGCACCCACGCGCCCGAACCCAGCCTGTACTCGGCGACGTAGTCGATCGTGAGCGTGATCGTGTAGGTGCCCTTCGCCGCGTACACGTGGCTCGTCGGCGTGGCATCGAACTCGGGGATGCCCAGCTCCGCCCATGTGCCACCCGCCGTGCCCGTGCGCTTGGTGGCGCCGTCGCCGTAGGACCAAGTCCACGCGACAGGCGTGAATCGCACTTGGGCCGGGCCGCCGAGAAGGGTGCCGTCGACCGTCTCCTCGCCACCGCGCGAGAAGAAGTTCGTGTCGAGGCCGACGATCGCCCAACCGTTGGGTTGCATGGCGTTGGTACCGACGTCGGGGCGGAAGGCGGCAATGTCGGAGAGGGCGAGCGTGCCGGGGATGGTCGGGGCGCACTCTCCCTCCTTCACGATGACCCGCCCCAGACACTTGTCGGGCGGTGCGGATGCCGCGGGGTCGCCCGAGCCGCCGGAGTCCGCACCGCTGCCCCCGCCGTTGACGCTCGCGTCGAGGATCGCGGAGTCGGGGCCGAGGGTGCCGGATACGGAAGCGCAACCTGTCGTGAAAATGGAGTCGCGGTCGCACGCAACTTCCAGTGGGGCAACAAACCCGAGTCCGACGAAAACCGCTACTCCAACGGCGATCAACATGTGCGCTCATCCCAGCGCTGGCTATCTGCGACTCGCAGGACACCATCATTGCCGACATCAAACGACACTTGCAGGTAGTTCGTGTCGGGCCGATCAGGTGCCGCCACCGAGACGCCACTCTCGTCAATAACATCCACTTCAGCGATGTCGTCGCAGAGATAGAGCACCACTGCATCCGTTGGGCCATCGGAGTACTGCTGAACGGTCGCGTCACGGAAAGTGCTGGTGCCGATCTGATGCCACCCCTTGTCGATCCATCCGCTGAACCCCTCAACCGAGACCTTCAGAAAGTCCCCGGTGGCTACTTCTGCGAGCCGGTCAGCATCGCGGCCGCCGGCTTGACCGATCTCATCGCCGATGCTCCTAAAACGGTCGTACACCGCAACCGCCGCCGCCAGCGCCTCCTCCTCTGACGCAAAGGCCGCAGTCGGCGAGTGCGCCGTATCCGACTTGTGCGTTCGCTTGTCGGCACCCCCGCATCCGGTCAGGGCGAGAGTGAGCGCGACGAGCACGGCCAGGGGTGCTTGTGTGCGTGACATCCACCTGACGGTAGAGAAGCCGCACCGCGGGCGTGCCAGCTTTCCACAACCACTGAAGTATTGCTGTTCATATAGCAATAGCAATACTCTTGGATACATGAAGACCATGATCGACCTCGACGACGAAGCGCTGGCTGCTGCTGCGAAGGAGCTCGGCACCACGACGAAGCGCGACACTGTCAACTCTGCCCTTCGGGATATCGCCGGCCGCCGCGGACGAGTCGCAGCGCTTCTCGAGGGCCCCAACGCTCTGGGTGTCGGCGAAGACATCGACGATGTCGACGTCATGGCCTCAGCTCGTCGATGACGTCGTTGGTGTTGATCGACACGTCCGCTTTCGCACGACGGCGTGATCCGGGCGTCGCCCAGAAGGTTGCTGATCTGGTGCTCCAGCGCGCCGCAGCGACCTGCGTCACGATCGATCTCGAGGCCGGATACTCGGGTAGATCAGCGGATGACGTGCGACTCATTTCCGTTCAGCGGCGCCTCTACTACGTCAACCTTTCCGTAACGGAGCAGATCGCGGATCGGGCACGCCAAGTTCAACTGACGATGGCCCAGCGCGGCCACCACCGCGCTGCGGGGATCGTGGACTTGCTGACGGCGGCCATCGCCGAGCACCACGGAGCGTCGATCCTTCACTATGACGCGGACTTCGAACACATCGCTGCAGTCACCGGCCAGGCACAGCACTGGGTAGCAGAGCGGGGCAGCCTTGACTGACGAGCAGTCCATCGCCGCCGACCTGCGGGCCTCCGAGTCACGGTTGTACGAGCACTTCGGGCTGCGTCACACTGAGCGGTTCGTGGATGCCGCCGGCACGAGCATCCGGGTCGTTGATGTGCCCGGCGACCCCGCGAAAACCCCCGTGCTCCTGCTGCACGGAATCGCCTCCGTCACCGCGGCGGCGATTCCGCTGATCTCGGCGTTCGACGGTGCCCGGGTTGTCGCGCTCGATTGGCCAGGGCATGGGCTCAGCGGTCCGTACGCGTTCGGCCCCCACACCGACCTGCGGGCGTTCTCGGTCGAGGTGATCGATGCGGTCGCCGACGCGTTCGGGCTCGATACCTTCGACACCGTCGCGCACTCCCTGGGCGGGCAGTTCGCGCTGTACTACTGCCTCACGCGGTCCGAGCGCGTGCGCCGGCTGGTGCTGCCCGGTGCGCCGGGTGCCGCCTTCGTCGAAATGGTGCCCCCGAGCGGGATGCGCGCGCTCGCCTTCCCCGGGATCGGTGCGCTGCTGCTGCGTCGGCCGGTGACCTACGAGCAGTATCGCGCCAACTCCGCGATGACTCTGGGACACGGCACGGTCGACCCGTGGCCCGCCGAACTCGTCGAGGTCGGGTACGACGCGTCGCTACGGCGGTCGTTCCACGAGACGCTACCTGGGCTGTTCCGCGCGATTGCGCGGTTCGGTGGGGTGCGGGCGGGGGTGGCGATCCCGCATGCTGAGCTCGCGACGATCCCGGTGCCGACGCTGTTCGTCTGGGGTGACGAGGATGTGTTCCTGTCACCCGAGGCTGCGCGCGGCTCGATTGCGAGCATCCCG
>JBJXDR010000062.1:0-4741 GCA_046155245.1 Rhodoglobus sp.
CCGATCCCCTGTCGGCGGTAGGCGGGCAGCATCAGCACGTTGATCCAAGCCGTGTCGGCCTCATCGTCGGTGCCCGTCTCATACCGGGTCACCCCGACGATCTCACCATCGATCCGGGCGACGAGCAGTCGCATCCGGTGGAACTCGTCATGAAAGTACGGCAGCTCCTCCTCGGGCGCATACGCGAGGTCGGGAGTTCCGTACGTGATCGCCTCAACCTCGTTGATGATCTCGATCGCCCTAATGAAGTCCGCGGCCTCGCTGTCTTCGATGGTGCGGGGGATCGCTAGCTCATCGATCGTGAACGTCATGCGCACCCCCTCCCTGGTCGAGCGCAGCCGACCAGACTACGACTCAGGCCCCTGATGCGGACCGATCGAGACAGAAGCGTTACGTTCGGCCGGTCGGGTACCGTAGTCCCAGCTAGCGTGACCGACCGAAGGGCTGCCGTGTACTTGAAGAGCCTGACCCTCAAGGGGTTCAAGTCCTTCGCACAGCCAACGACCTTCCAGTTCGAGCAGGGTGTCACCTGCGTGGTCGGGCCCAACGGATCCGGCAAGTCCAATGTCGTGGATGCCCTCGCCTGGGTCATGGGCGAGCAGGGGGCCAAGACCCTCCGCGGCGGCAAGATGGAGGACGTGATCTTCGCGGGCACCGCGACGAAGGGTCCGCTGGGTCGGGCCGAGGTGCTGCTCACGATCGACAACGCTGACGGGGCGCTGCCGATCGAGTACAGCGAGGTGACGATCGGCCGCACGCTGTTCCGCAACGGAGCAAGCGAGTACGCGATCAACGGTGAGCAGTGCCGCCTGCTCGACGTGCAGGAGCTACTGAGCGATTCCGGTCTCGGCCGGGAGATGCACGTGATCGTCGGCCAAGGGCAACTCGACGCCGTGCTGCACGCCAGCCCCGAGGACCGTCGCGGGTTCATCGAGGAGGCGGCGGGCATCCTCAAGCATCGTCGCCGCAAGGAAAAGACGATCCGCAAACTCGAGGCGATGCAGGCAAACCTCACCCGCTTGAGCGACCTCGCGGGGGAGATCCGGCGGCAGCTGAAGCCGCTGGGCCAGCAGGCCGAGATCGCCAAGGAGGCGGCCTCGATCGCCGCGATCGTGCGGGACGCCCGTGCGCGCCTGCTCGCGGACGAGGTCGTTGAACTGCGTGCCGCGATTACCGCCTTCAGCCGCAGCGAGTCGGAGCGCAAGACCGAACGCATCGTGCTGCAGGAGCAGCTCGACCAGAACAAGCTGCGCGAGGGTCGGCTTGAGCAAGCTCAGCTCGGCGACGATGTCGACGTCGCCCGGCGGGTTGCCTTCGGCCTCGAGAGCGTTCAGGAGCGGCTGCGTGGCCTCTACACTCTCGCCAACCAGCGACTGGCGCTGCTCGGCCAGCAGGGCGACGGTCCGTCGATCGGCACGACCATCTCGCAGGCGGCAGTGCAGGAGGCCCGCGACGAGGCCGAGCGCCTGTCCGCCGGGGTTGCCGAGGCCGAGGAGGCCGTCGGGGCCGCCGCAGCCGCAACGGCTACCGCCAAGGCATCCCTCGACTCACTCGATGAGGAGATCTCCGCCCAAAGCGCGCTCGTCTCCCGCCACGAGCTTGAGCTTGCCGGGCTCGCGAGCCGGGTGGATGTCGCACGCTCGACCCTTGCCGCCGCCCGTGGCGAACTGCTGCGCCAGCAGAACGCGCTCGAGTCGGCCGAGCAGCGGCGGGACTCCACCCGCACCGAATTCGTCGCACTCGAGGCACAGGCGGCCACGTCGACCGACGGCGACGGCACCCTCGACGCCGCGTATGAAGCGGCCGAGGCCCTTGTGGCGGGCGTGCAGGCCGAGATCGAGACTCTGCGAGATGAACTCCACGCCGCCGAGCGCGAGCGCGACGCCCTCGCGGCCCGCAACTCTGCGCTGTCACTCGCGGTCGACCAGAAGGATGGCTCGAGTGCGCTGGTCGCAGCGAAGCTCGGCGGCATCCGGGGGCTGGTTGCCGAGCACGTCACGATCGAGCCCGGGTTCGAGGCGGCGATCGCCGCGGCGCTCGGCTCGCTTGCCGATGCCGTGCTGGCCGAGAACCAGGGTGCGGCGTTCGACGCGCTCGCGCACTCGTCAGCGATGGACTTCGGTCGCGTCGAGGTCGTCGTGGCCGACAGCGCGCCCCCGAAGCAGACCCCCGTTCCCGCTGGCGTGAGGGCGGCGGCCGACGTCGTCAGCGCCCCCGACGGGGTGCTGGGCCTGCTCGCCGGTGTGTTCATCGCCGATGATCTGGATGCCGCCCGCACCGCCTTCCGGGGAATCGGGGATGCCACGTTCGTCACCAAGCACGGTGACGTGCTCTCGCGCTACGTGCTGCGCGGGGGGTCCGGCGCGAAGCGCTCCCGCCTAGAGCTCGTCGCCGAGCGCGACACCGCCGCGACCAAGCTCGCGACAGTGACGACCCAGATCGAGCGCACGCGGTTTGCGCTCGCCGAGCAGCGGGGCCAGCTCGAGACCGCCAAGACGGATGCCGCAGCTGCCCTCGCCGCCCTGCGCGAGTATGACGCGGCTCTGGCCGCGCAGTCCGAGCAACTGGCGCGCTTCCGCATTCAACTGGAGGCTGCCCAGGCCGAGTGGGAACGCCTCTCGGAGGGTCTCGAGGCGACCGCCGAGACCGTGCGCGAGGCCGAGGCGACTGTCGAGCAGGCCACCGCCGAGCATGCTCAATACGAGTCGGCCCCGCGTCCGATGCTGGATGCCACGGCGCGCGACCATGTGCTGGCCGAGGTGGAGGCGGCTCGGGCCGCGGAACTCGAGCAGCGCATCCAGCTCGAGACGATCCGTGAGCGGGTGCGCGCCGAGCGCGCCCGGGCCGAGACTCTGGCCGCACAACTTGTGGCCGAACGGGAGGCGGCCGAGGAGCAGGCTCGGCTCAGCGTCATCCGGCATCGTCAGGTCGCGGCCGCGAGCGACGTGATCGCGGCCCTGCCTGCGGTACTGGATTCGGTCGACCGCTCTGTCTCGCAGGCTCGGGTCGAGCTCGCTGCGAGGGAGGCTGACCGGTCCGCGCAGAACGAGGAGCTGGGCACGTTGCGACGCGAGGAGAGTTCGCTGCGAGAGCGGCTCGCGGCAGTGAGCGAGAACGTGCACGGCCTCGAGATGCAAATCTACGAGAAGAAGCTGCACCTGTCGACCCTGCTCGAGCGGGCGGGCGACGAACTCGGCCTGGTCGAGGATGTGCTCGTGGCCGAGTACGGGCCCGAGCAGCCGATTCCCGACGACAGCGGGGAGCCCCAAGAGTTCGTGCGAGCCGTGCAGCAGGCCCGCCTCGCGACCGCCGAGCGTAAGCTCGCCCAGCTGGGGCGCGTGAACCCCCTCGCCCTCGAGGAGTTCGAGGCTCTCGAGCAACGGCACAAGTTTCTCACCGAGCAGCTCACCGACCTCACGAACACCCGCAAAGACCTCCTCACGATCATTGATGAGATCGACGAGAAGATGCAGGACATCTTCGGTTCAGCCTTCGAGGACACCAAGGCGGCCTTCCACCAGGTGTTCCCGGTGCTGTTCCCCGGCGGCACCGGGAGCATCCACCTCACCGACCCCGACAACATGCTCACGACCGGTATCGAGGTCACCGTCAAGCCCGCCGGCAAGAAGATCGAGCGTTTGTCGCTGCTCAGTGGCGGCGAGCGCTCGCTGGCCGCCGTGGCTCTGCTCATCGCGATCTTCAAGGCGCGGCCCAGCCCGTTCTACATAATGGACGAGGTCGAAGCGGCACTGGATGACGCGAACCTCGGGCGACTTCTGACCATCTTCGAAGACCTGCGCGAGACATCCCAGCTCATCATCATCACGCACCAGAAGCGCACGATGGAGATCGCGGACGCCCTCTACGGCGTGAGCATGCGCGCCGACGGCATCAGCGCCGTAGTGGGTCAGCGGGTCGGCGATCGCGCGGGGGAGCGCGTGCGGGGGCGTTCGGTCGGCTAGGCATTGGCGCTCAAACCGGGTACCGTGCTCGGGTGAGGACTCTCTCAGCGGGCGTGGCACTGATGGTCGTTCTGAGCCTGGCGGGATGCGCGCCCGAGCCGATTCCGACTCCGACTCCGACTCCGACTCCCACGGCGAGCCCTTCTCCAACGCCAACGGCGACTCCGACCCCAACACCCACCCCGACAGTGCGCAGCGGCTGGGTGGAGTGTCCGAAAATCGTCGAACGACTCGAGGCCGCGGCATCCGAAGGCACGCGCTACTCGGTGGTCGAAGCTGACGAGTTCAAGGTTCAGGTGGTCGGCCCCGCGTTGCTGGCCAAGGCGTGCGTCGTGCTGGTCGACGTCGGCGGCGAGCAGTCGACCTGGGCGATCCTGCCCGGGGGCAGCGACGTCGCCGACGGTGTTGCCCGCGATCTGCTGGGCGCCGGGTTCACAGCGAAGGGTGGCGGCGCGTACACGAGCACCGACACCGGTCTCGGTGTGCTCGTGCGCTTCGCGGGCACCGGGACGAGCCTCGACGCGGCGCTCGACACACCCGGCGTCTTCGCCCCCTATCCTCAGCCGCTGGTGTCGCTGTCCACCTTCGGGCTGTCCTGACTCCCCCGAGCCGCTCCCTCTCCCGGGACGGCTTGAGAAAAGATCACGGTGTACGTAGTGCCTCATGTCAATATGCCCGCGAGATCTGTTCGGTGCCTCAGTTAGGATTGCCCGTTATGGGGGGTCAGCTGGCGTTGCGGAGGCGGACATTTCGCTGGGTGTCGGGTGGGGGCTTATCAG
>JBJXDR010000063.1:0-6106 GCA_046155245.1 Rhodoglobus sp.
ATGCGGATGTGGCGCAGTGGTAGCGCATCACCTTGCCAAGGTGAGGGTCGCGAGTTCGAATCTCGTCATCCGCTCGAGTGGGAAGTGCCAGTGACCTCTTCGGTCGCCGTCGCCGCCCACCCGCGGTGGCGTGGCCGAGAGGCGAGGCAACGGCCTGCAAAGCCGTGTACACGGGTTCAAATCCCGTCGCCACCTCGGATGCATATCCGAAACCTTGGGCGGTTGGCGCAGCGGTAGCGCGCTTCCCTGACACGGAAGAGGTCGCTGGTTCGATCCCAGTACCGCCCACTGAAGTACCCCCGGAAACCGGGGGTACTTTCGTTCGGCCAGTCAGCGGGTCGCCCACGAACCTGAGGCGAGCGCAAGGCTAAGCGTGGTACTTGATCGCCTCGACGAGTTGTGCGACAGAGGGAACGCCAGCGACTCCAGTCTCGTGCCGATAGACCCGGCACGCCAGATCGGAGGTTCGCCCATCGGACCCGAACGCATCCACATCATTGATAAGGATCGTCGGCGAACCAGCGAAGGGGACCGCGGCGGCTTGGACGCTGTCGGTGAGAAGTCGATACGTCACCCTGACATCGACATAGCCCAGCTCGGCTAGCGCCGACTCAACCCGCGCCCCCGCCTCGATCCAGTTCGGGCACTCATCAATATGAAGGATCTCCACCCGCATACCCCAGTATTACTCGTACGCGCGCTACCCCCACCCCTAGGTCTCGGGCAGAGAGGAAATGCGGTCTCAATGAGGGTCTGTCTCGCCTGGGGTGACACGGGCAACCCGTACGACTTGGGCTCAGCTGTACTCAGGGATTTCCAGCATCCTTCCGCCCTGCAGGGCGGACTGGTGCGCAACGATTCCTGGCGCGGTGATGGTTGCGGCGGTGACATGGTCGATCGGACTGCGACGCCCGAGTGCGACGGCCGAGACGAACTCGTGTGCGAGGTGCGGGTGGGAGCCACCGTGCGAGGCATCCACCTCGATGGAGGGAAGGCCAGGGCCCGGATCCCAAATGCTCGGCCGCGTGAACGCTCGAAGGGACGCGGGCAGTAGGTCGGCTCGATCGAGGGAGAGCTCCAGGCTGCGAACGATGGGTCGGCCGCGGTGCACGCCGTCCGACACGGGCGCGCGGTGCACCACGCTCGGATCGCCCTCGATTGATGGCCATTCCAGTGCAATGCGATCCGCGTAGACGCTGAAGCCCTCGGTGTAGCCGCGGGCGTTTTCGAAGAACGACATGGTGACCTGTGCCGCCAGAGGAGACGGCGTCGCAAGCTGGAATAGCGCCGATTCGACCGGAAAAGGGTTCGTGCCGTCTCCCCGATGGCTGTCACGTAGCATTCCCGAGCCGAGGCAGGTCACTGATTGGGCACGAGCACCTGCCAGACCCAGTAGGGGGGCCACGATGTGGGTTGCATACTGCATCGGGGCGTAGCCCATCCAGTAGGGCGCGAAGCCGTCGAGATCTTGCATGTGTGCGCCGCTGAGATAGCCGATCGGGCCGAGCTCGCCTGAGTCGCGCAGGGCGATCGCGTGCAGGTACTCGCGCCCATAAAGCGCGGTTTCCATCATCATGTAGGTGCGATCACCGACGGCATCGATAACGCGATCGATGTCATCGAGGCTCGTGGCCATTGGAACTGCGCTTGCACACGCGCGCCCGGATGCCAGCACAGCCAGCGTCTGCGGAACATGCAGGTGCACCGGAGTCGCGATGTGCACGGCATCCCAGCGCCCACTCGCCAGCGCATCGTCGAGCGTGCTGTAGGTCGCTTCGATTCCGTGCTCGGCTGCTACGGCCCGGAGTTGGGCCGTCGAGATATCGCACAATCCGACGGCGGAGACTAGGGGGTGGCTCAGGTAGGGAGCGAGGAATCCGCGCCCAAAGCCGGTCCCGACAACCAGGACTTCAATGCCGCCAGTGCGCGTTGTCACCATGCACTGAGCGTATCCGGACGCTGCACGCCGACGCCGTCAGGGGTACGCGTTCGCGCCACTAAAGTTGTGGGGTGGGTAAGACCGGATTCGAGCTGTTCACCGACCGCAACGTCGTCGCCATGCGCGTCAATGGCGAGTTGAAAGACCTTGCCGCAACGGTGGTGGAATCCGACGCGGTCGAGGCGGTGACAATCGACTCGTCCGACGGCCTGGACATTCTCCGCCACTCGGCCGCGCACGTGATGGCGCAAGCTGTGCAGTCCATCAATTCTTCAGCCAAGCTCGGCATCGGCCCTCCCGTTACCGACGGCTTCTACTACGACTTCGACGTGGAGGAGCCCTTCCAGCCCGAGGATCTCAAGGCCATCGAGAAGGCCATGGATCGAATCATCCGTCACGGGCAGCGTTTTCAGCGTCGTGTCGTGACCGAGGCCGAGGCCCGCGCCGAGCTCGCGGGCGAGCCCTACAAACTCGAGCTGATCGGGCTCAAGGGCGCCGCGGCTGACGAGGGCCAGGACGGCGAGTCGGTCGAGGTCGGCGGCGCCGAACTCACAATCTACGACAACGTCGACGGCAAGACCGGCGAGGTCTACTGGAAGGACTTGTGCCGAGGGCCTCACCTGCCCAACACCCGCATGATCGGCAACGGGTGGGCGCTCGTTCGCAACGCCGCTGCGTACTGGCGAGGCTCAGAGAAAAACAAGCAGTTGCAGCGCATCTACGGCACGGCCTGGCCGACCAAGGACGAGTTGCGGGCGTACCAGGAGCGTCAGGAGGAGGCGCTCAAGCGCGACCACCGCAAGCTCGGTGCCGAGCTCGACCTGTTCTCGTTCCCGGATGAGATCGGCTCGGGGCTTGCGGTCTTCCATCCCAAGGGCGGCATCATCCGCGCCGAGATCGAGAACTACATGCGCGAGCGCCTGCTCGCCAACGAGTACGAGCTCGTCAACACCCCGCACATCACCAAGGGGCACCTCTACGAGATCAGCCAGCACCTGCACTGGTACAAGGACGGCATGTTCCCGCCCATGCACCTCGACGAGGAGCGGGATGCCGACGGCCACGTCACCCGGCAGGGTCAGGACTACTACCTCAAGCCGATGAACTGCCCGATGCACAACTTGATCTTCCGGGCGCGCGGGCGTTCCTACCGCGAGTTGCCGCTGCGGCTCGCCGAATTCGGTACCGTCTACCGCTACGAGAAGAGCGGCACCCTCCAAGGGCTGACGCGTGTGCGCGGCCTGACTCAGGATGACGCGCACATCTACGTCACGCCCGAGCAGGTCAAGCCGGAGCTCACCCGCCAGCTCGAGTTCGTGCTCGAGACCCTGCGCGGCTACGGACTCGACGACTTCTACCTCGAGCTGTCGACCCGCGACCCCGACAAGTCGGTGGGAACCGAGCAGCAGTGGCAGGAGGCGACGGATACGCTCCGCGAGGTGGCGGTCGGCTCCGGGCTCGAGCTCGTCGATGATCCGGGGGGAGCGGCGTTCTACGGACCGAAGATCTCGGTGCAAGCCCGCGACGCGATCGGCCGCACCTGGCAGTTGTCAACCGTTCAACTCGACTTCAACCAGCCCACCCTGTTCGAGCTCGAGTACACGGCATCCGATGGCACGCGACAGCAACCCGTCATGATCCACCGGGCCCTGCTCGGCTCGATCGAGCGGTTCTTCGCCATCCTGCTCGAGCACTACGCGGGCGCATTCCCGGTGTGGCTGTCACCCGTGCAGGTCGTCGGTATCCCCGTGGCCGAGGCTCACGAGGAGTACCTCGGTGGTGTCATCCGTCAGCTCAAGGCCGCGGGTGTGCGCGCCGAGTTGGATGCCTCAAGCGAGCGGATGCAGAAGAAGATCCGCACGCACACGAAGGACAAGGTGCCGTTCCAACTCATCGCTGGGGAGGAGGACAGCGCCAACGGATCGGTCAGTTTCCGCTTCCGTGACGGAACGCAGGAGAACGGTGTGCCGATCGCTGACGCCATCGCGCGCATCCGTGCCGCTATCGAGACCAAAGCCCAGGTCTGAGATGGTGCGCGACTACGACGGCTCGGAATACGAGGGTGCCGAACCGTCCAGCGGCTTTGCCGCGGTGCCGGACGCGTTCCAGCGGCTCTGGACCCCGCATCGCATCGCGTACATTCTCGAGGGGCAGGATCCGGAGCAGGACGCGTGCCCGTTCTGCCTGGCTCCCGGCATGGACGACGAGAAGGCGCTGATTGTCGCCCGGGGTGAGCACGCGTATGTTCTGCTGAACCTTTTTCCCTACAACAGCGGACACCTGCTCGTATGTCCGTATCGCCATGTTGCGACCTATGACGAGGCGACGCCGGGCGAAGTCGCCGAAATCGGCAGCCTGACCCAGACAGCGATGCGCGTGCTCAGCGAGACGGCTAAGGCTCACGGTTACAACATCGGAATGAATCAGGGCCGGATCGCCGGCGCGGGCATCGCCGAGCACCTGCACCAGCATGTCGTCCCGCGCTGGGCGCTCGACGCGAACTTCTTCCCGATCATCGCCGGAACGAAGGCCCTTCCGAGGCTGCTCGGTGAGGTTCGCGAGGAAATCGCACGCGCTTGGCCGAACTAGAATTGGGATCATGAGCACGAAGAGCAGGTCAGAAGAGTTGGGTACGAGCCGCGTCAAGCGCGGACTGGCGGAGATGCTCAAGGGCGGCGTCATTATGGACGTCGTCAACGCCGAGCAGGCGAAGATTGCAGAGGACGCGGGCGCCGTGGCCGTCATGGCGCTCGAGCGTGTACCCGCAGACATTCGCGCACAGGGTGGGGTGGCGCGCATGAGCGACCCCGACCTCATCGACGGCATCATCAGCGCCGTCTCCATCCCGGTCATGGCTAAGGCCCGCATCGGTCATTTCGTGGAGGCGCAGGTGCTCGAAGCACTCAAGGTCGACTACATCGACGAGTCCGAGGTGCTGTCACCGGCCGACTACGTCAACCACATCGACAAGTGGAAGTTCACCGTGCCCTTCGTCTGCGGCGCGACCAACCTGGGCGAAGCGCTGCGCCGCATCACCGAGGGTGCCGCGATGATCCGCTCAAAGGGCGAGGCCGGCACCGGCGACGTGTCCGAGGCCACCAAGCACATTCGCACGATTCTCGGCGAGATCCGTAGCCTGTCGGCCAAGAGCCCTGACGAGCTCTACGTGGCCGCGAAGGAGCTTCAGGCTCCGTACGACCTGGTGGTTGAAGTTGCTGCCACCGGAAAGCTCCCGGTCGTGCTGTTCACCGCTGGCGGAGTCGCAACCCCGGCGGATGCCGCGCTCATGATGCAGCTCGGAGCCGACGGCGTCTTTGTCGGCTCGGGCATCTTCAAGTCAGGCAATCCCGCCGAACGGGCCGCCGCAATCGTCAAGGCGACGACGTTTTTCGAGGACCCTCAGGTCATCGCTGAGGCGTCTCGCGGTCTGGGTGAGGCCATGGTCGGCATCAATGTGTCTGACCTGCCCGCACCGCACCGGCTCGCAGAGCGTGGCTGGTAGGCCGAGGGTCGGAGTCCTCGCGCTCCAGGGCGACTTCCGCGAGCACCTTGCGGTGCTCAACGATCTCAGTGCCGACGCGGTGCCGGTCAAACGTCCGCAGGAGTTGGCATCGGTCGACGGGCTCGTGATACCCGGCGGGGAATCCAGCGTGATGGACAAGCTGAGCCGCCTGTTCGGGCTCGCCGAACCGTTGCGTGCTGCCGTGGCATCCGGCCTCCCCGTCTACGGCACGTGTGCGGGTCTCATCATGCTGGCCGACACGGTGCGGGATTCGATCGAGGGACAACAGACCGTCGGAGGACTGGACATAGTCGTGCGTCGCAACGCCTTCGGCTCGCAACTGGACTCGTTCGAGACCGATCTCGATGTCCCGGTGCTGGGGGCGGTGCCGGTGCATGCCGTGTTCATCCGCGCCCCCGTGGTCGAGTCGGTGGCAATCGGGGTTACGGTGCTCGCCGCGCTTGAGGACGGCAGGGTCGTCGCAGTCGAGCAGGGCAACCTGCTTGGCACGTCGTTCCACCCGGAAATGACAGGTGACACACGCTTCCACGAGTACTTCCTCGACAAGGTGCGCTCCAACTAGACACGAGTGGCCGCGGAACACCCCGCTGTAGCGTGGGGCCATGAAATTGTATTCCGACTACGGCTCGCGCAGAACCCGCCAG
>JBJXDR010000064.1:0-12030 GCA_046155245.1 Rhodoglobus sp.
GGCTCGTTCTGGGTCAGCGACCGATATTCCGGAAACGGCACAGTGGTGCGCGAGCCGGAGGCGCAGGCCCGGCGGTGTGATCCCGGCAAGCGCTATCGCATCGTCCGCGGTACAAGAGTGGACATCGGCGAGCAGTTCTTCATCGTCAGCTGACACCTCCTCGACCTGCCCGTGCGCCCATGGCAGTGCACGGTTCGGCCAAAGCGTGTGCGCGATCGCGCGGCCCGGTGGTGTTGTGGAACCGTGATCACGTCCACGCCGCAAGTCGTCGAGCGGGCCCAAGCCGTCGAGTTGCCCCGACCGCCCGAGCATCCCGCTCCGTTCCGGTTTCCCGTGATTGCCGCCGTTGCACCGGTGGCCGTCGCGGTAGTCATCTTTGCCGTCACCGGGTCGCCGTTCTCGCTTGTCTTCGCCGCCCTTGGTCCGGTCACCGCGGTTGCTGGATACCTCGATTCGCGGCTGAGTGCGAGGCGGCTCCGCCGACGCGAGGGGGCGCGATTCGATGCCGACGTCGCTGCTGCTATAGGAGAAATCGACAGACGTCACGCGGGCGAGCGGACCGCGCTCTACGAAGTGACCCCGGACCCAGCTCAACTGGTGACCCACGTGGGACCTGATCCCCACCGTTGGCGGTCCACCGGGTCCTCTCCGATCCTCGTAGCGGCGGGCACGGGCTCCGTTCGGAGCGGATTGCGGGTAGAGCCGTCGACCCTGATCGGCGCGGGCGCTCTCCCCGAGACCGACCGACAGTTGCGTGAGCTGATCGCTCGGGCGGTCATGCTTGACGCAGCACCAGTGGTGGTGGACGCTCGTCTGGGGATCGGGTTGACCGGCCCGCGCGAGCTGTGCACCGCGATCGCGCGGGGCCTTGCAGTGCAACTAGCTCGCGCTCTCTCACCGGCAACCCATTGGCGCACGAGCGCGCCGAACCCTGACGAGTGCTGGTTCGATGATCTGCCTCACGACATGGTGCCGCGCACGGTCACGGGCTCCTTCATCGAGTTCGGGCCGAAGGGTGAGTCGGGGGCTGTGGCGATCGTCGCCCTCGGGCCGACCGCGTCGAGCCTTCCGGGAGCGTGTCGAATCGTGATGGGCATCGATGAGTCCGAGTCTCGCATCGTCGGCCATCCTGATGCTGACCAACGTCGTCCGGTTCGGCCCTTTCCCCTCAGCCGCGTGCAGGCGGCGCAGGGTGCTGCGGGCCTTGCACGGGATGCCGCGCGCCAAGGCATAACCTCGCCGCACGCGAGGCTGCCGAACGCCGTGGGGCTCGCCACCCTCCTCCGGCCCGCGGATCACTCCGACTCGCGCGATCTCGCGTGCGAGCCTGCCGTGGCCGCTCTCGCCCCATCAACAACAGGCCCGACAACCACCGGGCCCGTACCCACCGCCCCGACAACCGTTGGTCCGTTGACCCTCGACCTCGTGCGGCACGGCCCTCACGCCGTGGTCGGCGGCACGACCGGCAGCGGCAAGAGTGAGCTGCTGATCGCCTGGGTGCTCGCCATGGCGGCGGCCCGCCCTCCCGAGCGCGTGACATTCCTCCTCATCGACTTCAAGGGCGGAGCGGCGTTCACCGCCCTCGCTCGCCTGCCGCACACGGTGGGGATCATCACCGATCTGGACGCTTCGACGGCGAAACGAGCACTCGACAGCCTGCGCGCCGAGGTGCGGTACCGGGAGCGGATGATGGTTGACAGCGGCGTGCGGTCCATCGAGGAGCTGAGCTCGCTGCCCCGGCTGGTCATCGTGGTCGATGAGTTCGCTGTGATGCTTGCCGACCACCCGGAGCTGCATCCGCTCTTCTCCGATCTCGCAGCGCGCGGGCGGTCGCTGGGTATCCATCTAGTTCTGTGCACTCAGCGGCCCGCCGGGGTCGTGCGTGAGGGTGTGCTCGCCAATGCTGACCTGAGGGTGTCACTTCGGGTGAACAACCGTGCCGATAGCTCGGCGGTCGTCGGCTGTGACGATGCGGCGGACATCCCTCTCGCAGCGCGGGGAAGAGGCCTAGTGAAGCTTGCGGACGGCCCACCGCGAGAAGTGCAATTCGCCCTCGCCGCACCAGCCGACATCGACGTCGTGGCCGAGCGGTGGGCGGCATCGCCACCCCCGCGACGGCCGTGGTGCGAGCCGCTGCCGACGTCGATGGCGTGCGCTGCCCTCGGGCCGACCTCGAGCGGACCCGGATTCGGACTCGTAGATCTGCCTCACCAACAGCGCCAGGAGCCCGCCGTGCATCGACCCGAGCTGCACGGTTCCCTGCTCGTGCTCGGTTCGTCAGGCAGTGGAAAGTCCACCACCCTGCGGGCTTTGGCACGCGACCGGCCGGGTGTGCGAGTCATCCCGGCCCAACTCGACGCCGCGTGGGACGCCGTGGCAGAACTGGTGGTCGGGCTCGATGACTACGGGTTCAATGATGTTGTGCACCACGATGTCGCGCACAACGATCGCGCGCCGTCACAGGGGCCGGGTTGGGCGCCGGGCTCTGGGCTCGACCCGACCCCCATTCCCGGCCTCGTCGTTCTCGATGACCTAGATGCTCTGGTGCCGCGCTTCGCGGGCGAGTACCGGGCTGCCTTCGTCGACGCGCTAGTCCGGTTGCTCCGGGAGGGCCCCGGACGCGGTATCACTGCCGTTGTGAGTGCCCAGCGAATCAGCGGGGAACTCCAAACCCTGGCCAGCGTGGTGCCGGGTCGGCTGCTCCTGCCGCACTCCTCACGGCAGGAATTCGTGCTTGCGGGCGGGGACGGTGCTCGCTACCTGCAGTCTTTGCCTCCGGGCCGCGGCCTCTGGCGAGACCACTGGGTGCAGGTTGTCGCAGACCCCTCGCAACTCCCTGTGGTGCCGCGCGCGGTCGTGTCCACCCTCTCGACGTCGCGCGGCCGTGCGATCGTGACCAATCGGGTCGCCGCGCTATTGGCCCGCTGGCCCGACGCGGTGGCGCTAGCCGAAGCGGATCCCGACCTGACTTCGGCAGCGCGGTCCGGCGCCACCATCGTCGGCGACCCAGATGAGTGGCAATCCCGCTGGGGTGCAATAGCGGGGCTGCGGGCTCACGCCGAGATCGTCCTCGATGGATGCACGCCCGCCGACTTCCGCGCCCTGACTCGGTCACGACAACTGCCGCCACCTCTCGTAGCGGGGCAGTGCTGGCGTCTCAACGCCGACGGTTCCGCGACTCGAATCCGCCTCGACGGCTAAGGGGGGGAGTCGGGGGTTACCCCGCGGCTACGCGGCCAGTATCGTCGCGAGCGGGGTGTGCGGCAGGGCGTGAGCGGCCGCAACTGGTTCGTTCACGATCGCGCCCGCGTGGGTGTTGAGGCCCAGGGCGAGAGATGGGTCGGCACGCAGCGCGTCCAACCACCCGTGGGCTGCGAGCGCGCGAACGTAGGGCAGGGTCGCGTTGGTGAGAGCGTACGTCGACGTGTTTGGCACAGCACCGGGCATGTTGGCGACACAGTAGAACAGCGATCCGTGCACGGTGAATGTCGGGTCGGCGTGGGTCGTCGGGCGGGTGTCGGCGAAGCATCCGCCCTGATCGACGGCGATGTCAACGAGAACGCTGCCGGGCATCATTCGGGAGACCAGGTCGTTGCTCACGAGCTTGGGCGCCTTGGCCCCGGGTACGAGCACCGACCCGATCACGAGGTCTGCCGTCAGGAGGGCACGTTCGATCTCGAAACTGTTCGACGCGATGGTGTGTACTCGTCCCGCGTACAGGGCATCGAGTTCGCGCAGCCGCTGGATGTTGGTGTCGAGGACGGTCACCTCCGCACCAAGCCCCACCGCGACGGACACTGCGTTGGTCCCGGCTACCCCGCCACCGAGCACGACGACACTCGCGTTGCGGGTTCCGGGTACACCGGGCACGAGCAGCCCCGGACCACCGTTGGGCTTGAACATGGCGTTGGCGCCGACGATTGGGGCGAGTCGGCCCGCAACCTCGCTCATTGGCGCGAGCAGCGGCAGGGCCCGGGTGGGCAGCTGCACCGTCTCGTACGCGATCGCCGTGACTCCCGCGGCGGTCAGCGCTTTCGTTAACTCAGGTTCTGCCGCGAGATGCAAGTACGTGAAGAGCAGCAGATCGCTGCGGAAGTAGCCGTACTCCGATTCCACCGGCTCCTTGACCTTGAGCAGGAGGTCGGCATCGGCCCAGACGGTCGGTGCGTCGGGCGCGATGGAAGCACCGGCGGCGATGTAGGCATCGTCGGGGATCGAGGATCCGAGTCCTGCACCGGTTTCGACCAGCACCTCGTGACCTTGGGCCACTAGGTCGTGCACCCCGGCTGGGGTGATCGCGACGCGGAATTCGTTGTTCTTGATCTCACGGGCGACGGCGACCTTCATGCACATCAGCGTACTGGCCGAGCACCATGGATTCCGCACAAGATTCAGGCGTCTTTGTGCTGATTTCGTGAAATTCTTGTTACCAAGTGCACCTTTTGCTCCCTCGGGGGGTGCGTCGGGCGACGGTCGTGTGTCAGTATCGACGAAACGTGCGAACCGAAGGAGCTGCCCCGATGATCAGACAACTTCCCCAGGACCCGATCGTCCGTGAGCTCGTGGCCCAGGCGCGCCGCATGCAGTTCTCTCGACGACACATCCTTCAGGGCGCCGGTATTGGCGGCGGGGCCCTCGCGCTCGCCGCGTGTGCGCCTTCTGGTGCCGCCGCTCCCAAACCGGCCGAGGACGTCTCCGCAACCGACAAGACCCTCACCTGGTCGAACTGGCCCGCGTACATCGACGAGGATGACAGCGGCAACTATCCAACCCTGCTGCGATTCGAAGATCAGACCGGCATCTCGGTCGAGTACAAGGTCGACATCGACGACAACAACACGTACTACGGCACGATCAAAGATCAGCTTGCCCTCGGCCAGTTCACCGGCGCCGACACCTTCTGCCTCACCGAGTGGATGGTCGCTCGCCTCATACGCTTCGGTTACGTGCAGGATCTGGATGCCGCGAACATCCCGAACAAGAAGAATCTCGCGCCCGCCCTGCTCAACCCCGACTTCGATCCTGGCCGTGCCAAGTCGCTGCCGTGGCAGAACGGATTCTCTGGCTTGGCCTGGAACACCGAAGAGCTCCCCGCGGGCATCCAGAGCGTCGACGACCTCTGGAAGCCCGAACTCAAGGGCAAGGTCACGGTGCTCAGTGAGATGCGCGACACGATGGGTCTCATCATGTTGAGTCAGGGCGTCGACATCTCCACCGAAGACTGGGGAACCGACGAGTTCCAAGCAGCCATCGCTGTGCTCGAGGAGAACGTCACATCGGGCCAGATCTTCGGTATCAAGGGCAATGAGTACATGCAGGACTTCGTGTCGGGCGACGCGATCGCCGCGATCGCCTGGTCGGGTGACATCACCGTGCTCAACGCGGAAGCCGGGTTCGAGAAGTGGAAGTTCGCGCTCCCCGACAGCGGCGGAACGCTCTGGGGAGACACGTTTGTTGTGCCCATGGGCTCGCCACGCAAGGCGAACGCCGAAACGCTCATGAACTACTACTACGAGCCCGAGGTCGCCGCCGAGGTCGCCGCGTGGGTGAACTACATCACCCCGGTCGTGGGAGCTCAGGAGGTGGCCGCGGAGCTGTTCCCCGAGGTCGCGGACAACCAGCTCATCTTCCCGAACGAGGATACGCTCTCGCAGGCCCACATCTTCCGCACGCTGAATTCCGCAGACGACCAGTCGTTTAACGCAGAGTTCCAGCGCGTCAAGCTGGGCGCCTGATGGCCGCTGGAGTGTTCGCGGAGGCGGGAGCGGATCTCGAGCTCGTCGGCCTCCACAAGCGCTTCCCCGGTTTCACCGCCATCGAGGACCTCGAACTCACAATCCCGGCTGGCTCGTTCTTCGCCCTGCTCGGCCCGTCCGGGTGCGGCAAAACGACGACGCTGCGTCTCGTGGCCGGGCTGGAGCAGCCGACGGCCGGCCGAATCCTCATCGGCGGCAAAGACGTTACGTCGGTCAAGAGCTACAAGCGGCCCGTGAACACCGTGTTCCAGAGCTACGCGCTTTTCCCTCACATGACCGTGCTCGAAAATGTGTCGTTCGGGCTGAAACGGCGCGGAATCGCGGATGCCACGGGCAAGGCTCACGAGGCCCTGCGCCTAGTCGAACTCGACCATCTCGCCGCCCGTAAGCCAGTGCAACTCTCCGGCGGACAGCAGCAGCGCGTCGCCCTCGCCCGTGCCGTGGTCAACCGCCCCGCCCTTCTGCTCCTGGATGAGCCCCTCGGCGCTCTCGACCTGAAACTGCGCCGTCAGATGCAGCTCGAGCTGAAGGCAATCCAGAATGAGGTTGGCCTCACCTTCCTGCACGTGACTCACGATCAGGAGGAGGCCATGACGATGGCCGACACGGTCGCCGTCATGAACAAGGGCCAGATCGAGCAGATGGGGGCCCCTGAGGAGCTCTACGAGCTGCCGAAGACCGCCTTCGTCGCGAACTTCCTGGGCCAGTCGAACCTCTTCACGGGCGACGTCACGAGTTCCGCTGGCGACTCGATTGTCATCGAAATTGCCGGTGTCAAGATCGAGGTCCCGAAGGATCGCGCCCAACGTCACAGTGGCGAGGTCACGGTCGGTGTGCGCCCGGAAAAGGTGATGCTGCACACGACCGCACCGAAGAAGGCGGCGGGCACCAATGTGCTTGGCCCGGGCCGGGTCACGGATGTGTCGTTCTCGGGCGTGAGCACGCAGTACCAGATCGCGGTGCCCAGCATCGGTCTCATTACGGTGTTCGCGCAGAACATGGTCTTCGGGCCCGTCGTGAACCTCGGTGCCGAGGCGTGGGTTAGCTGGACCGTCGATCACGGCTTCGGCCTCCTTGACGAGCCCGAGCACACCCCGCGATTCTCGCCCGACACCGACACCGCGACGATCGCGCTGCAGACCAGGCACGAACTGCTCGCGGAGATCGAGGAGGCCTAGCGCATGGCCTTCGCCGCATTCGGCTCGACGGCCAGCCCCGTCGAGCAGGCGCCCCGGCGGCGCAGCTGGGTCGCTCTGGTGTTGCTGCTTCCCGGGCTCGCCTACCTCGCGCTGTTCTTCCTTACCCCACTGATCTCTCTCGTGCTCACGTCCTTCCAGGAGCCCGTCGAGTTCGGCGATGTCGGCCAGTTCCAGCAGGCCTTCAAGATCGAGAACTACGCGACGGTCATCGAGGCCTACTGGCCGCACTTCCTGCGGGCCTTCGGGTATGCCTTTGTCGCGACGATCGCCGCGCTGCTCATCGGATATCCCCTTGCCTACTTCATCGGTGTGAAGTGCCGCTCGAAACCGCTGCTTCAGGCCATGCTGCTGACGCTTGTGATCGCGCCGTTCTTCATCTCGTTCCTTCTCCGCACGCTTGCCTGGAAGCAATTGATGGCGGATGACACGCCCCTCGTTCAGGCGCTGAAGTCGCTCTCCGTGCTCCCCGCCGACGGGCACCTGACCGGCACCGCGTTCTCGGTCATCTTTGGACTGACCTACAACTTCCTGCCGTTCATGACGCTGCCGATCTACACCACGCTGGAACGCCTAGACACCCGGTACATCGAGGCCGGGGCCGATCTGTACGCGAGTCCTGCGACGACCTTCTGGAAGGTCACACTCCCGCTCTCGCTCCCGGGAATCGTCTCGGGGACGCTGCTCACCTTCATCCCGGCATCCGGCGATTACATCAACGCGAGTTCGAGCTTCCTCGGATCAGCCCAGACCCAGATGGTGGGTAATGCCATCGAGGCGAACTTCCTCGGTCTGCTGAACTACCCGGAGGCTGCGGCCCTCTCGGTCATCCTGATGGGTCTCATCCTGGTGATTGTCGGCCTCTATGTGAGGCGCACCGGAACGGAGGACCTACTGTGAGGTTCTCACTCGGCAAGTGGCTGCTACCCCTGTATTCGGCGCTCGCGCTGATCTTCCTGCTGACCCCGATCGTGTACACATTCGTGTTCTCGTTTAACGACTCGGTGAAGTCCAATATCGTCTGGGTGGGCTTCACGCTCGACAACTGGACGAATGTTTGCGACGCCCAGGGCGTGTGCGCGGCCTTCGGCACGAGCATCCTCGTCGGGGTCGTCGCCACGCTCATCGCGACCGTGCTCGGCACGCTGCTCGCGATCGCTCTCGCTCGCTACCGGTTCCGCGGGCGCTCGACCATCAGCCTCCTCCTGTTTCTCCCGATGGCGACCCCAGAGATCGTGCTTGGCGCTGGTCTCGCGGCTCAGTTCCTCACCGCGGGGGTACCCAAGGGCCTTGGCACGATCATCATCGCCCACGCGCTGTTCTGCCTGAGCTTTGTTGTCGTCACGGTCAAGGCTCGCGTGGCCAGCCTCGACCCAGCTCTCGAGGAAGCCGGGCGTGACCTCTACGGGTCGCCATTCCAGGTTTTCACCCGCATCACGCTGCCGCTACTGATGCCGGGCATCATTGCTGCCGCGCTGCTGTCATTCGCGCTGAGCTTCGATGACTTCATCATCACCCGGTTCAATAATGGTGGTGTCGAGACGTTCCCGGTGTTCGTCTACACCGCGGCAGCCCGCGGAATGCCCCCCGAGGCCAACGTGATCGCCTCTGCGGTGTTCATCCTGGCGCTCGTGATCGTGGTCGTTGCCCAGACCACGTCGGCGGCGCGCCGCAAGCGCCTCGCGCGCACCCAGTAGCACCCATCGGTACCGGCCCCTTACCCAACCTACGCACCAGGCGTCAGCGACAGATCGGCACCATCATGTATGACGACCGGCAGCGCCTCGCTGGCCTCTGGCAGACCGAGCTCGAGTTGTTCCGGGCGGAGCGTCCCGCTTCCCAGCGGGAGTTCGAGCGCGCGGCCCAGCACATGCCCGACGGTGTACCCATGCTCTGGATGGCCAAGTGGCCGGGCCCCTGGCCCGTCTACGTGCGGCGAGCGGCTGGTGCGCACTTCGAGTGCTTCGACGGCATCGACCACGTCGACCTCTGCCTCGGCGATACCGGAGCAATGTGCGGCCACGCCCCGGCCGCGTCCGTGCGGGCGATCAGCGATCAGCTCGGCCAGGGCTCCACCTTTATGCTCCCGACAGCGGATGCCGCGGCCACGGCCGAACTCCTCGCCCAGCGTTTCCGCGTGCCCGTGTGGCAGTTCTCGCTCTCGGCCACAGATGCCAACCGTAGCCTCATCCGCTACGCCCGACAGGTCACCGGTCGTAAGCGCATCCTGGTTCACGACCACTCGTACCACGGCACGGTCGATGAGGCGTATGCGACCCTCGATGAGTCGGGTGCGGTAGTCTCGCGCCGGGGTAACATCGGCGCGCCAGTGCCCCTTGCCGAGACGACCGCGGTTGTGCAGTTCAACGACGTCTCGGCACTCGAGGCGGCTCTGAGCGCCGGCGACATTGCCGCGGTGCTGATCGAGCCCGCGCTCACCAACATCGGTATCGTGCTGCCCGAGCCGGGGTATCACGAGGCCGTGCGCGCCCTGTGCACGAAGTACGGCACGTTGCTCATCATCGACGAGACTCACACCTTGAGCGCCGGCCCCGGCGGCATGATCGAGACATCCGACCTGCACCCAGACGCGGTCGTGCTCGGCAAGAGCATCGGGGGCGGAATCCCCGCTGGCGCCTACGGCATGACGCGCGAGTTTGCTCGTGCGGTGCGCGATTCCCTCGAACTCGAGGACATCGACGTCGGCGGAGTGGGCGGCACGCTCGCCGGCAATGCGGTTTCCCTCGCGGGCGTCCGGGCCACCCTGTCAGAGGTACTCACCCCGGCCGCGTTCACGGGCATGATCGGCCGCTGCACCGAGTGGACCGCCGGCGTCCAAGCCGCGATCGACGAGTTCGGTGTGCCATGGCAGGTCACCCAGCTCGGCGCCCGCGCGGAGTACAGTTTCCGGCCCACGGCACCCCGCGACGGCGCCGAGGCGGCAGACGCCGACGACTTCGAGCTGCAGCAATATCTGCACCTGCACGCCCTCAACCGCGGCATCCTCATGACGCCGTTCCACAACATGGCCCTCATGTGCCCTGCGACCACGGCCGCCGACGTCGAGAGGCATACTGTCGCATTCAGGGAAGCGGTCGTGAGCCTGTATGCCTAATCAAGCGCCGCCTGATCGGCCGCTGCCTGAGGAGCCGTTGCCGGTCAGAGACGACCTCGCTGCTCCGATCCCCGCGCCGCGGCCCGAGAGGTTCGTGTCGGTCGACATTGAGACCTCCGGGCCCACGCCGGGCAGATATTCGATGCTGTCCATCGGGGCGTGCATGGTGGATGCCCCGGAGCGCGGCTTCTACGTCGAACTCAAGCCGACCTCCGAACTCGCCGTCGAGTCCGCGCGAGCCGTGGGGGGGTTCTCACTGGAGTCGCTGGCACGTGACGGGGTCGATCCCACCGAGGCGATGACGCGGTTTGCCGACTGGCTCCACAGCGAGGTACCCGAGGGCACGGTACCGGTCTTCGTGGGGTTCAACGCTGCTTTCGACTGGATGTTCGTGGCCGACTACTTCGACCGTTTCCTTGGGCACAACCCGTTCGGGCACGCGGCCCTCGACATCAAGAGCTTCACGATGGGGATGGCCGGCGTCACCTGGGCGCAGACCAGCATGAGATTCCTTGCGCCCAAGTACCTGCATGGACGAAAGTTGACCCACAACGCCCTGGGTGATGCGCGAGATCAGGCTGAGCTGTTCGCAGCGGTGCGAGCGGAGTCGGCACGCAGCCAGCCGCCCGGGGTGTGACCAGTCACCGCGATCGGGAGGACCACAATGGGCGCGATGGGCGACACGAGCGATGCGGACATCCGAAACATCGTCGAATCCGCGCGACGCCTCGGCGTCGAACTCGATGAGGCCAGCACGATCGAGTGGCTCTCGGCCATGGCGGCGAGCCAGGAGGACGGTCAGATCGTCGTCGACACCAACAGCGGCACGTTCGGCCACAAGGTGTCGATGCTCGACTTCAGTCCGCGCGACCTCGAGCGCTTCCGCCGCATTGGTCAGATCGTTGAGGTGACGGGTCCCGAGGGCGTCGCAGAGAGCGCCCTCGCCCTCTCCGGGTCTGCCGCTCAGTCGAAGATCCAGAGTTTCCCGGGCGACTGCGACTATTTCGAGCGCCTCAACATCAAGGCTGCGACCCGCGAAGAGGCCTGCGCAATCATGGCGGGCCTCATGCGGGACAAGGTGCTGTCCACGCTGCACGGTCCCACGTACCAATTCCTGGAGGCAAAGCTCGGTTCGTTCGCGTGGGATTGCACCCAAAACGGCGAGAAGCGCTGGAAGGGGAGCCCCATTTCATGGAAGGCCGACGAGATCGCGGCCGGGCAGATCGAGGTCGTCAAGGAGGACGGCACCTCTGTGGCGCTTCGCTGGAATGAGGTCGCTCTCGACCCCGGCTGGTGCAAGCTTGACTGGGTGGTCGCCGATCCGCTGCGAACCCAACTCTCCAACGCGAGCAACGTCATCGACGTCACGTGGGAGTCGCCGGAGGGCGAGATCGTCTCGCTCGACGGCTACCTCGACGCGTTTTTTCAGGAGGTCTATCTCGATGCCGGTGATGTGCCGGTCTTCGCCAAGCTCGCAAAGTTCGTGTCGGATGACGCGCTCGACGAGTACGTCGAACGGCTCGAGGGTGAGGTGCACAAGTACCTCACCGACCACCTGAACTACGGCAAGGCCGCCAAGCGGATGTACAACGTCTTCCGGTTGTCGGGCCGCCACTTGGATGCCGCCTTCGTGCGAGAACTCTTCGACGAGCCGACGACGATCCTCTACCAGGTGTGGTCGCTCATTGTGACCCTCGAGAACGCCACCGAACCCGGCTCATCCATTCCGATCGAGGCGGTGCAGGCGCAGGCCGACACGCTGATCGTTGATGTCGTCAAAGCGCTCGACGGCGACGAGGAGGACGCGATCGTTCAGGCGCTCCTTCAACTGCGACGAACCCTTGAGGGACAGAACGCGGGCGAGGCTCGCACCTCCGAAGTCGAGGGGGCACAAGCGCAGGTCGTCAACCTGATCAACACCTTCTACCGCGACAAGCTCATCGCGATGCCGTCAATCAAGGAG
>JBJXDR010000065.1:0-10740 GCA_046155245.1 Rhodoglobus sp.
GGCAACCCATCGCCCCCAACGGCGACATCGGCACCCCTGCTGCCGATGACAGCATCCCCGACACCTCACCCGGCGACGCCGACTACGGGTACGTCGGTGGGCACGACAAACTGTATGAACACCAAGGGTCGGTGGCGACGGTCGAGATGGGGGTGCGGCAGTACGTGCCCGCGTTGGGCCGGTTCCTGTCGGTCGATCCGGTCGAGGGTGGGGTCACGAACTCATACGACTACCCGAGCGATCCAATAAACAAGTTCGATCTGACGGGGGAGATGACTGCGGACAACTATGAGCGGGTCTATGAACGGCAAGGGCAAGCTGCGGCGGATGCTGCCTGGCAAGCGACGCTAGAGGCCAACAAGAAAGGGGCAACGACTAACCCGGTTTCGACGGCACCCACTGGCCCTGCGCCTTGGGGTGGCACGTGGGGAGTTCTCTCCTCGGATTGGCATTGGGATCGCGACCAAGAAACTTGGAAGCTCACGATCCTCCCGGACAGGAGCATAAAGATGCGACAGGAGTGGATGTGGTCAGCGATCGTTGAGAAGTACGGTGAGGGCATAAATACTCGCTCGATGTATCAGCAGTTTGAATGCCACGTCTTGGGCGACATCACCGGCAGAACAGGTGCTACTTGGGATCTAGAGTACTCTCGAGCTGACACGGCGTGGTGGCCCGCTACTGGCTGGTCGCGAGGCGACAACTCGGGTATGGTCGATCGTGGCAGTTACACGATGGGGTGCAGCTGGTGAGCAGGTCCCAGATTGCCATTGCCCTTTCCGCGGCGGTCCCCGCTGCGGTGATCGTAGTGGATACTTACCTGCTACGGCCCCTCGATTGGGGGCGAGGCCTAGCCGGGGGCTGGCGTTTGCTGGACCCTCAACTGCCCCTCCTTACCGCAGGGGTGGCGTGGGTCGTGCTTAGTGCTGTTTGTGTATCAGCGTTGGTTCTTGTTGGGAGGGCGACGTCGCGCTGGCGCATCATTCGGCGAGCGTCCGCCGCCTTTAGCGTGGTGCTCTGGATCGGGTACCCGCTGGCAATATCGTTCATGCAGCTTGCTGTTGAATTCACGGGGGTCGAGCCAACGGAGAGCTTCAGCTCCGCGACTGGCGCGTTGGTTAGGGTCTTTTACCTGACCGCCTTGTTGACAGGTCCCGTCGTCGTGATCTCGTATGTCGCAGAAGCGGTGGTGAAGGCAGTATCGGGTGCAAAGGCCCGCGGCGGGAGTAACTGATGGGCTTCCTCACCAAGGCACCGGTGACGGTGAAGTACACCTGTGGTGGCATCTCGACGGGGCGGGCACGGCTATCCAATGCACGATGAGTCTGCAGATGACATGGTGGATGCCGTATCAATCTCCCTAACCTTCTACTTCGAGAAGGAACCTAATCCTGTGCCGGAGTTCTTAGTGGGGCGCAGGGGACGGAACCCGAATGTTCACGCCTATGGCTTTCATCTGTTCTCCGAGGAACCAGATTTCCGACTTCGATCGGATGCGGTCAACGCGTTCGTTGCGGAATGCTCGAGAACTCTGGCCCCTGAAGTTGATGAGGGCTGGCTTGTTGAGCACGGTTGTGAGCTCAGAGCGTACATCAGGCGGGCCCCGGGTCAATTGACCATGAGGTAAACGTCTATCTAGTTGATGGGAAGACTGTCATCGGCTCTTTCGTCGTCGTTGGCCTCAATAGTCAAGAGGCCCTGTCCGACAAGATGGAGAACTGAAGCCCAGCTTTGCCTCAATGAATGGCCCGACTCGAACTCGACCCCCTCGACATGGGTGGTCTGCCAGAAACGATGCGGATCGCCGTCCGTGATCCGGTGATTGGAAATTCCACTCCTAGGGACGTGATCGTCTCGGGTCACGTCCCGCGCTCTGAGCAGCGACCAGTTGCCGTCTTCACGCACAACATCTGGTTTGCGACGGAGCTCCTTCCGCAGTTTGAGGACAACAAGGCTCTCCCTTTAGCGCTGACGGCGCTCAGTCCCAAGGACCGCATCCAGGCGCACTTACCCCTGTTGAGATGTGTCTTAACTTCGCGCGGGGGATGGGAAGTAGTTGGCTATGCGTGCTCATCTTCGACAAGCTCGCCCTCCCACGCTTCGCGTCCCTCATGGATGGCGAAAAGGGCGATGATGAAGGCTGCGACGGGGTCGAGCCAGGAGGCGCCAGTAAGCATGAACAGCCCCACTCCCAACAGTGTCGAGACGCTGAGCAGGATGCAGATTCGGGTCTCTGCGGCGTCGGCCAGGATCAGCTTGTCTCCGAGTCGGTTGCCGACGCGACGTTTGGCGGCAGCGAGGATCGGCATGACAATGAGTGATGCCACCAAGAGTCCGATGCTCAGCGGGGAGGCTTGGGGGACCTCGTTCGTCAGAAGGGCACGCACTCCCTCGAAGGTGACGTAGGCGGCGAGCAGAAAGAACGTGATGGCGACGAATTTGAGGGTCGCCCGTTCCTTACGCTCGTCTGCCTCTCCATGTCGCAGGCGCGCGGCAAGTCGAAGCCCCACGAGCACTGCGGTGATGGACTCGATGCCGGAATCGACGCCGAAGCCGATCACTGAGACGAGTCCTGCCAGGATGCCGGCGGTTATTGCTACAGCACCCTCGACCAGGTTATAGGCCACCGTGAACGTGGCCAGTCGGAGTCCTCGCCGAGTAAGGCGTTCTGTCTCCGCGGCCGTCAGCGCGGTGCTCACCACTGGACTTCGTGGCACTGCTGCGTCGGAGCCGCCTCGGTCTGGAGTGTGGCGTGTTCGATCTTGTGCCGGGTGCGGAGTATCTCTTGGGCCGCGGAGAGTGCGGTCGGGGCCTGTTCAGCATCTGCGACCACGAGGTGAGCGGTTGCGACGTTCATGCCAGAAGTCAGTGTCCAGATGTGCAGGTCATGGATGCCGCCGACACCGGTGATGCTTTCGAGTTCGGCGACCACGGTGTCGAGATCCACACCCTCGGGAACGTGCTGGCCTAGGACGGCGAGTACCTGGCCGCCAAGGATCACGGCGCGCACAGCAACGAACACGCCGATCGCGACAGCGACAAGCGTGTCCCAGATGGGACTGCCCGTGGCAACGACGAGGATTCCGGCGACGATGACACCGACGCTTCCCGCGGCATCCGCCACAACCTCGAAGTAGGCGCCCTTGACGTTGAGAGACTCCTTCGATCCTCCCCGGAGCAGAAACAGGGACACAATGTTGATGATGAGCCCGATCGCCCCGACGATGAACATCGTGCTGGTCTGCACTTCAAGGTTGTGACCGAAGCGCATGAACGCCTCGACGACGACATAGGTGGCGACGCCCAACATGATCAGGACCGTGAGGCCGGAGGCAAAGACTTCGGCCCGGTACGAACCGTATGAGCGCCGTCCACTCTTGTCCGGCCGAGTGGCAATCTTTGTCGCCACAAGCGCTGCGCCGAGTGCGACGACGTCGGCGGCCATATGGCCGGCGTCGGAGATAAGGGACAACGAGTTCGAAAGGATTCCGGCGAGGAGTTCAACGATGAAGAAGCTTGCGACGAGCCCGAACGTCAGGCCGAGACGCCAGCGGTAGCGACCTGTTGCGCTTCCCGATGCCAGCCCTGGTCCATGTGAATGTCCAGAGCCCACTAGTAGCACTCCTCTTGCGCAGCCTCTGCACAAGCTTCAGGGTCGGTCACGAGCACCACGTCATGGAGGTCGCTCAGTGCGTGAGAGAGTCGCGCATCCGCGAGCTCGTAGCGGGAGCGGCGCCCTTCGGGGACCGCGACAACCAGTCCGCAACCGCGAAGGCACGCCAGATGATTCGACATTGACTGCCGAGTGACCGTCAGCTCATCTGCCAGCTCGGCTGGATACGAAGGAGCCTCCAGCAGTGACATAAGAATTCGCGCCCGCGTCGGATCAGAAAGCGCGTGCCCGAAACGGGCAAGAGCACTGAGTGAGACTGTCGTTGTGGGCATCATCCGTCCATAATACATCGAGCGATGTATCCAGTGAAGACTGAACTATATTCGTCGGAGGAGAATAGTCCGAGAACGAGGTGACTCAACTCCTTCGGTGCTTTCGCTCAATCTTCGTCACCGGTGAAGCTATCCGTCTGTCTTGTCAGTTGTGCTGTCGCGCAAGATGCGACCGGACACGTGGTCACGCGAGTCCGCCAATGTGCTGGGGAACATTGACATCAGTACCCGAACGGCGGAGAGTGAACGCAAGTCACTCTAGTCCCCGGTGTTTCGTGCGAGCCGAGCAGTAAATCTGACGCAGCTCCCCACCGAAGGCGGCTAGATCATGGGGTTCCCCTACTACGGAAACAACAGCTACGCGGTGGAGATCGACGATCGTGCATTGGCACATTTGAAGGTCGCGATGCTCACCCTCCTGCGCGCCGGCAAGTGCCTCGCGTTCTGCTTCGATCGGTCGGCCGACATCGGTAGCGGGCGCGAGACACTGTGGATCAGTCCGTCGACTGAGATCCGATTCCTCTTCCGCGGCAGCCGGGTGCCCACCATCAACCATGAGTGGCTCCGCCGCATCATTGCGACGGCTGACGCACCAACGGGGCTGCGGCTCGTGCCGGAGCCTCAGGAGATGCCCGTACTCATCCGATCGGCGGGATGATGCGGCGCAGGGTGCTCATCGACATCGAGTTCGCGGTCGACGAGGAAAAGTTCAAGGTGGCCCAACTCCCAGACGACGCGACGGGAGTATCTGACATTACGGATGCGAGCGTGCGCGAAGCAGTCGCGATTCGAGTGCTCCGCGCCGATTGGGCCGCACAGGGACTGCAGCCGCAACGAAGCACGGTGACGACCCGCGCATCCGCTACCAACGGTGGGTTTCCCGCGGTGGTGGTTCCAGCAGACGCCGGAGTGGCCGACTCATGAGCGGCACGCTCTTCGGATTTCGCTGACGGTCAGGCTGCGGTCGTGAACTGGCTTGACGAGCACGACCAGCCTCACACCTCTTAGCGTGTACCACCGGGAAGCCGCCTCCGGGCGTAGCGCGGGGGCGGTTCGTCGGCTGTCGATCATCCCCGATCAGTGGGGCCTCAGTCGTCCCGCGGTTGTCGAGAGCCCCCAACTGGCTGGAGGAGTGCGCCGGGTACCGCGATACTGGTTCGACGGAGAGGAAGGCACGACATGAAGATCGTCGTTCTGGTCAAGGAGGTCCCGGACACCTGGGGCGATCGCCGGCTGAACCTTGAGACGGGTCTGCTCGAGCGCGGAGCCGGTGAACTCGTTCTGGACGAGATCGGCGAGCGGGCGATCGAGGTCGCGCTCACTCACGCGGAGGCCAACCCGGGCAGCCAAGTGGTGCTCCTCGCGATGGGCCCCGCCTCGGTGCCCACGACGTTGCGCAAAGGCCTCGCGATGGGGGCGGACCGGGCGATCCATGTGCTGGATGACGCGCTCCTCGGTGCCGACACGACCCTGACTGCCACGACTCTCGCCGCCGCGCTCGCTCGCGAGACCTTCGACCTCGTGATCGCGGGCAACCTCTCCACTGACGGCGGTGGCGCGGTCATCCCCTCGATGATTGCCGAACTGCTGGATGTGCCTGCCGCGACCGGTCTCAGCACCGTCGACATCGCCGCCGACACCGTGACCGGCCGTCGTGACACCGAGGTCGGCAGCTACACCGTGCGCGCCGAGCTCCCCGCGGTCATCTCGATTACCGAGGCGCTTCCGGATGCCCGCTTCCCGAGCTTCAAGGGGATCATGGCCGCCAAGAAGAAGGCTGTAGACACCGTTAGTCTCGCGGACATTGCATCCGGGGCGGGCGCGGCGGAAGGCACCGAGGCGCACTCCATCGTGATCAGCGTCGCCGAGCGACCCGCCCGTACCGCGGGAGTGACCATAGTCGACGAGGGCGATGCCGGTACCCAACTGGCGGAGTTCCTCGCCAAGAACCAGCTGATCTGAGGATGACCGAGATGACCGACTCTTCTGCACCCGTGCTTGTTCTCGTCGAGGTCTCACCGAGCGGTGTCGTGCTGCCCAGCGCCGCGGGGCTGCTGGGGGTGGCCGCCGCCATAGGTACCCCCGTCGCTCTGGTAGTCGCGCCGGCCGCGGTGTCCGCCGCTGCGGCTCAGCGCGCCGCCGAGCTCGGGGCAACGCGCGGTCTCGTCGCGGATCGCCCTGCCGGCTCACCGCTCTTCGCGCCGGTGGTCGACGCCCTAGCCGCAGCGGTCGCGAGTGTGAGCCCCGACACGGTGCTCATCTCTAGCTCGACCGAGGGCCGGGATGTCGCGGCCCGGCTCGCTGTGCGTGTCGGGGCCGCGCTCGCCGTCGACGTGGTATCCGTCTCCCGTGATGAGGAAGGGCCGGTCGCGCACCACTCCGTGTACGGCGGAGCGTTTCTCGTTGACTCTGCCGCGACATCCGGAACACTCGTCGTGACCGTGCGTCAGGGCGCCGTGGAGGCGCGAGCCACGCCCCAGACCCCGGCGATCGAGACCCTCGCTGTGACGCCTAGCGGAAAGCGCGACGTGGAAGTGCTCGAGTACGAGGCCGCCGTGAGCGCGACGGAGCGTCCCGAGTTGCGGGGAGCCAAGACCGTCGTGTCGGGGGGTCGCGGTCTGGGTTCGGCCGAGAACTTCGCCCTGGTCGATGAGCTTGCGGAGGCGCTGGGAGCTGCGGTCGGGGCATCCCGCGCGGCCGTCGACGCTGGGTACGTGCCCGCGTCGTACCAGGTCGGACAGACCGGGGTGACCGTCTCCCCTCGGCTGTACATCGCGGTCGGAATCTCGGGTGCGATCCAGCATCGAGCGGGAATGCAGACCGCCAAGACGATCGTCGCGATCAACAAGGATGCTGACGCCCCGATCTTCGAGATCGCGGACTTCGGCATCGTGGGGGACCTGTTCACGGTCGTACCGCAGCTCGTCGAGGCCATCAAGGCGAAGAGGGCGTAGGGCGTGGTACGCGAAGGATTGCCGCGCCCGGGTCAGGGTGCGTCGGGCGATGGTGAACCAGAGGCGGGCCCACCCGCCCCGAAGCTCGAGCCTGGCGCGTCCGCCGCGACCCCCGCGCCAGCGCCAGAGCCCGCCCGCCGTCGAATGCGACTGCCAGAGAGTGGGACCGCCCGGTGGGTTCTTGGTGGGGTCGTGCTCGTGCTCGTCGGGGCCATGGTCGTGCTGGTCGCCCGCGTGCTGGTCGGCCTGCCGGCTGTGCAAGACTTCCTGGCCACGTACCCCGGCGAGACGGCTTTGCCCGATGCAGCTCCGGTGGGCATTCCCGCGTGGCTGGCGTGGCAGCACTTCTTCAACGCCTTCTTCATCGTGCTGATCGTCAAGACCGGTTGGCAGGTGCGCACGCAGGTTAGGCCACCGGCATCCTGGACGCCCCGGTGGCGACCGAACGGCCGCAAGATGAGTCTGACCCTGTGGCTGCACCAGTCGCTCGACCTGCTCTGGTTCGCCAACGGGGTGATCTATGTCGTCCTGTTGTTCGTGACCGGACAGTGGGTGCGCATCGTGCCGACCTCGTGGGATATCGCGCCCAACGCCCTGTCGGCGGCGCTCCAGTACGCCTCGCTGGACTGGCCCACCGAGAACGGCTGGGTCAACTACAACAGCCTTCAGGTGCTCGCCTACTTCACCACCGTGTTCGTCGCGGCGCCGCTTGCCGCTTTGACCGGCGTGCGCATGTCCACGCTGTGGCCGAAGAAGGCGCCCCGGCTCAACCGGGCGTACCCCGTCGAGTGGGCGCGCGCCATCCATCTGCCGGTCATGTTCTACTTCGTCGCCTTCACGATCGTGCACGTGACGCTCGTGCTCGCGACGGGTGCGCTGCGCAACCTCAACCACATCTATGGCGGGCAGGATGCCGTCAACTGGTTCGGATTCGCGATCTTCTTGGTGTCACTGCTCGTGATCGTGGGCGGGTGGTTCGCGGCGCGCCCGCTTGTTGTCGCCCCGATCGCCGGACTGGTGGGCAAGGTCGGGCGCTAGGCGGCGCAGCGCCGCGCGTCGCCCCAAGCGGTTTAGGCGTCCAGTGCGCGCAGCCGCGGCAGGATCTCCTCGCCGTACAGGCGGATGAAGCGTTCCTGGTCCGCGCCCGGCCCGTGGAACACGAGGTGCCGAAAGCCCAGGTCGATGTACTCTCGCACGCGCGACACGTGCTCGTCAGGATCGGTCGATACTATCCACCGCGACGCCGCTCGCTCGATCGGTAGCGCGTCGGCTAGCCGCTGCATCTCCTTCGGGTCCTCGACGCCCATCTTCTCCTCGGGGGTCAGCGCCAGCGGCGCCCAGTATCGCGTGTCCTGCAGGGCGCGTTCCCGGTCGTGGTCGAACGACACCTTCATCTCCATGAGCGTGTCGACGGCGTCGGCAGAGCGCTCGCCCTTCTCGATGCCTTCCGCCAGGGCGGGAATCAGCGTCTCGGTGTACAGCTCGCGGGCCTTGCCCGAAGTCGTGATGAAACCGGATGCCACCCGCCCGGCCAACTTCGTCGCCGCCGGGCCGGCCGCGCCGATGTACACCGGCACGGGTACCTCGGGCCGGTCGTAGATGGTCGCGTTCTCGGTCTGGTAGTACTGCCCCTCGAACGTGACGCGGTCTTCGCGCCAAAGCCGGTCGATCAGCTCGAGTGACTCCTTGAGCCTGGCGAATCGCTCCTTGACGTCGGGCCACGGGATGCCGAGGGCGACCTCGTTGAGAGCCTCCCCAGTGCCCACGCCGAGAATCACTCGGCCAGGGAACAGCACCCCGAGAGTGCCGAACGCCTGCGCGATGACACCGGGGTGGTAGCGGAACGTCGGGGTGAGCACCGAGGTGCCCATGATGATGCGCTCCGTGCGAGCCCCAAGGGCGCCCAGCCACGGGATCGCCGCGGGGGCGTGGCCGCCCTCGTGATTCCACGGCTGAAGGTGGTCGGAGACGAAGACCGAGTCGAAACCGGCCTGTTCGGCGAGCACCGCGTAGTTCAACAACTCGGTCGGGGCGAACTGTTCGGCTGAGGCCTTGTAGCCGAAGCGCAGGGGGAGAGTCATGCCTTCGAGAATACGCTGACCATGCGGTCCCACCACGCGTCGGACTCCGCCCGCCGTTCGGCCGCGATCACCTGCCCGCGCACACGGTTCTCGTGCCGGGCGCCCCAGAGTCGTTCGGCCAGCGCGGGCGCAGTGCTGAGGTCGGCAGCCGCAATCACGCCGTCCTGACCGAACGCGCCGAGCGCGCCGCGGAGCTTGACCGTGGTGTAGTCGTCGACCGCGATTCCGAGGGTGGCGACGCCCGCGGGCCCCGCGAACACGGCGGGGTGGTAGCGGCTGGTGACGACCATCGATGCCGATCGCGCGAGGCGCGCGGCCTCGCCCGCGGTGCCGGTCGGTTCGATCCGGCTGGGCGCGGTCATGCGCTCGGCGACCGCGTCGTGCATGACCGCATCGCCGCGCTGCCACGGCGGCGCCAGCGGCCCGAAGTGGGCGAGAAACACGATCTCGATCCCGCTGACGCGGGCAAGTTCGTCGAGGAGTGCGGCAACAGAGTCCACGAACCCGGTGCGGTCGGCAGCCCCGACGTGCGTGGAGAGGGACACGAGTACGTACGGCTCGGGGGTGGGATGCTCGCCCGCGGCGAGACCGAGGAAGCTCGCGTCATCCGCCCCCTGTCTCAAGCGCGCGGGGTCGACCCCGAGGCGGAGGGCGAGTTCGTGCGACGCCGATTCGCGCACGCCGACGAGGCTCGCGGTGTGCAGCAACTCGGACAGCAGCCGCTCGTCGTCCGGGGTGAGGCGCGGGCCGAGAGTCTGGCCGGTGATGACCAAGGGGATGCCCCGCGCCGCCGCTCGGCGCGCAAGCTCGAGCCGCTCGATGATATGCACGGGCCAGGTCGAAGCGAGGTTGCCGGCGCCGGTGATCACAACGGCGTCGGCGTCGTCGAGTGCGGCCATGGCAGCGTCGGGAGCCTGCGCGATCATCGCCGCCTGAGCGCCCGAAAGGCTGAGTCGCGGCACCGAAGTGAGACCGTATCTCGTGTGCGTCTCGGCCGGGTTCGACGAGATGGCGACGATGTCGCTCTGGCCGCGCACGCGCATCTCCGCGACGAATTGCTCGAACATCGCCTCGTCGCCGATGTGCATCATCGAGTCCGCGACACCAATATCACCCAGGCTCAGTATTCGCACCCCCCGAGTGAATCACACCCGTCGTGACTTACAGTGGTGAGGGCGATTCGGGAGGGCGGTGCACGTGGGAATCCAGACCTCACTCGACGCGGTGCAGGAGGCTGACCGTCTCATCGACGCGCTCAGATTGGCCGACGACCTCGCGTTCGAGGCCAGTCGGGACGGCGGGCAGCGCACGATCCGCGTGCTCCAGGCTGCCCTGAACGGCGACGACCAGGTGTCCGCGATCGCCGCGACCCACGCACTGGCTCAGATCTTCGACGACGAGGCGGAGACGGTGCTCGCCCAGCTGCTCTCGAGCTCGCGCACCTACCTGCGGGAGCACGCGGCGTGGGCTCTCTCCAGCCGGCTGCCCCGGTTCGATGCGGTGGCTCGGCTGATCCGCGTGGTGGCCGACGGCGGGTTCGCCGGGATGCTCGCTCAGCGCACGCTCGAGAAATGGATCGCGGCGACGCCCGACCATATCGCGGTGGGCCTCGAGTCCGCCCTCCTTGGGTTAGATGAACCGGACGCTCGCTCGCGCATCGTCGAGACCCTCGGACTCGTGCGCTCGCGCATCGCGGGCCTCCCCTTGAGCGCTATCGCGCGCGACCAGGGCGAAGCGCTGGAGGTGCGGATGGTTGCGGC
>JBJXDR010000066.1:0-41591 GCA_046155245.1 Rhodoglobus sp.
CATCATGGGCGTGCAGCACGAGAGCCTGCCGATCTACGGTGTTCAGTTCCATCCCGAGTCGGTGCTCACCGAGGGCGGTTATCGGATGCTCGGCAACTGGCTCGCAGTCGCTGGCCTGCCCGAGGCTGCCGAGACTGCCCGCGGACTCACGCCGCTCGTGAAGCTCTCGTAACCGGTTTCGATACGGCCGGGAGGCGGCCTGCTCAACCGGCCGGAGTTATCCCTAGCCGCCGCAGTAGCGCAGGCTGATGGGTGACTTCTGCGGCTGATCGCCGACGATCGATTGGCTGGCGACGGTGCCTCCCGAGCAGCCCTGATCCACCTTCACGGTCGGGTTGAGCCCGATTGCGCTGAGAGCGGCCGACGCCTCCGCGATCGACTTGCCCGTGACATCCGGAACCTGCACAAGCCCATTGGAGACGATCAGGTTGACCTCGTGTCCCACCCGGATGATGTCTGCGCCAACTCGGTCAGACCCGCCCGGAGGATCGGAGTCGATCACGACCCCGACGCGAACCGTCGGCGAATAGGTCTGGGTTGTGACACCGTAGACGAGGCCCTTGGCCTCGATTGCTGCGATCGCGTCAGCCTCGGCCATATTGGCAACATTGGGCACGGTGACCGGCGTCTCGCCAAGCGACACCACCACCCTCACGGCTAAGCCCGGGTTGACGGTGATGCCGGCCGACGGGTCGGTGCTGATGATCACGCCCTCGGGCACAGTGTCACTGGTCTCGGTGACCTTTTCCGGAACGAGGCCCGCATCGATGAGCGACGCCGATCCGTCCGTATAGGTCTGGCCGACAACATTGGGCACCTCGACAGAGACGTTCGCGGTCAGCTGGGCGGGGGCGAGGTTGAAGGTCCAGAAGATCACGGCCGCGACGATCACGATCATGCTCGCGATGCCAGCCCAGATCCAAGCCACAGGAGGTCGACTCTGGGTGCGAACGAGACGCTCGTCGGTGTCGACGCTCAGCTGGCGGAGCGTCGCTTCGGAACCGGCCACCGAACTCGGGTTCACTCCGAACAGGGTGGCGTTGAAATCGTTAACGGCCAGTTGCTTGCGCGCGGGCACCTCGCCCGCCGCTGCGGCCTCGACGTCAGCGCGGAACTCACCCGCGCTCTGGTAGCGCGCGAACCGGTCCTTGGCGAGAGCGCGAAGCACGACCGCGTCGAGCGCGGGGGAGACCCTGGGGTTGAGAGAACTCGGCGCAACGGCGTCGGAGTTGACGTGCTGGTACGCGACCGCCACCGGGTTGTCGCCGCGGAACGGTGCACGGCCGGTGAGGAGTTCGAAGAGCACGATACCGGTGGAGTACAGGTCGGTACGGGCATCCACGCTCTCGCCGCGGGCCTGCTCGGGGGAGAAGTACTGGGCGGTCCCGACGATCGCGCTGGACTCCGCGATAGTGGCGGATGACTCGGAGATCGCCCGCGCGATGCCGAAATCCATGACCTTCACTTGGCCGCCCGCTGTGAGCATGATGTTGCCCGGCTTGATGTCGCGATGAACCACGCCAGCGCGGTGGGAGTACTCGAGGGCGGTGAGCACCTGGCTGATGATGCGCGCTGCCTCCCCGGGTTCGACCGGGCCGCTCGCGAGCACGTCTTTGAGCAGGCGCCCATCGACGTACTCCATCACGATGAAGGGCACGAGAGTCTCAGCGCCGCTGGTCTCTCGGACTGTCTCCTCGCCCGCGTCGAAGATTCGCACGATGGTGGGATGCGCCATCTTGGCGGCATCCTGCGCCTCGCGCCTGAAACGGGTGCGGAATGCCGGATCGTTGGCCAGCGACGGCTTGAGCAGCTTGACTGCTACTCGGCGGCCGAGGCGGGTGTCCATGCCGACGTGCACGTCGGCCATGCCGCCACGCCCGATCATCTCGCCGAGTTCGTATCGACCGGCGAGCAGTCGCACGCCCTGTGCAACACCTTCACTCACGCGTCTCTCCCCGGTTCAACTACCCGACAGCATCTTTGAGAGTGTACCCGGTGCCTTCGAACTCACCGTGTCAGTTGACCGTGACCGACGCCTGATCAGAGACGGGCGACTCGAAGTCGGTGCACAGCGCCGTGTAGGCGATTGTGGTCGTTCCCGGGCTTCCGAGCTGCACGACGAGGCTCGTCGTCGACGGCGACAGTGGGTTTCCGGTCGCGGCAGTGCCATTGGTTATCTGGAAGTTGAAACCGCTGAGCGGGTGGTCGCTCGGGCATCCGCTGTATGGCGGCCACGTCACGGTGATGTCCTCGCCGGCGTTCCCGCTGGCGACCGAGGTGGTCACCGTGGTGGGCTTAGGTGCGGAGGGTGGCGGAATCTCGGTATAGAAATTGACCGTGATGGTCTCACCCTTGCGCACGTTGCCTTTCGGGTTGACGCTGTACGCGAGGCCCACCTGATCGTCGGTCGGCGCGGCACGGCCCTGCTTCGCATCGAGCACCAGATCGAAGTTGAGGCTTGCGAGGTAGGCCTGCACGTCGTCTTGGGTGCGACCGACCACGAGGGTGTCATCGACGAACACGCGGTTCGGTGTCGTTGGGGTTGGTGTCGGCGACGACGCGGGTGGCGAGCTCGGCGGCGGACTCGATGGATCGACACCTCCTCCCGGGTTCGCGAGAAGAGCGATGATCGTGCCGATCAGCACGACGGCGAGCAGAGAGATGATCGCGACCAGCGGCCACGTCCACGGGTTGCGGCGGCGCTCCTCGACCGGCTCCGAAGCAGCTAGAGCACCGTTGACCGGCATCACCCGCGTTGCCTGAGTCGTGTTCTGTCCGTAGTTCGGGCCGACCGTTGCGGCGTGCGACCCGGTGCCGAGGATGCCGGGCACGGCCGCTGCGGCGGCAGCGACATCCCCTCGACGAAGCGACTGGGCCGCGCGGGCCAGGTGGGCGGCCGAGGCGGGTCGGTCGGCAGGGTTCTTGGCGATGCAGGAGTAGACCAGGTTGCGAACCGGCTCGGCGATCGTCACAGGTAGCTCGGGTGGAGTCTCGTTGATCTGAGCCATCGCGATTGCCACCTGCGACTCGCCGGTGAATGGGCGCTGACCCGCAAGGGCCTCGTATGCGACGATGCCCAGCGAGTAGATGTCGGTGGTGGGCGATGCGGCATGTCCGCTCGCCTGCTCCGGCGAGAGGTACTGCACGGTACCCATCACCTGACCGGTTGCCGTTAGAGGAACTTGATCGGCGATACGAGCAATACCGAAGTCGGTGATCTTCACCCGACCCTCAGGGGTGATCAAGAGGTTGCCCGGCTTGATGTCGCGGTGAACGAGCCCTGCCGCGTGGGCTGCTTGGAGCGCCAAGGCGGTCTGGGCGACAAAGTCGAGCACCTTGTCGGTCGGCAGCACGCGCTCGCGCTCGAGGATTGCGCTCAAGGCCTCCCCAGGCACGAGTTCCATCACGAGGTAGGCGCTGCCGTCTTCCTCGCCGTAGTCGAAGACGTTGGCGATGCCCTCGTGGTTGACCAGCGCTGCATGACGGGCCTCGGCGCGGAAGCGCTCGAGAAAGCCGGGGTCGCCGAGGTACTCGTCCTTAAGAATCTTGATGGCGACTGTGCGCCCGATTACGAGGTCGGTGGCCTGCCAGACCTCGCCCATGCCGCCGATCGCAACACGGCTGGAGAGTTGGTACCTGCCCCCGAAGGTGAGCCCGCTGGTGGGTCTCATCTGAATAGCACCGCCTCTAGTACTTTCTTGGCAATGGGAGCGGCGATCGCGTTCCCGAAGCTGGACTGTCCCTGTCCGCCACCGTTCTCGACGACCACTGCAACGACGACCTGTGGATCGTTGGCCGGGGCAAACCCGGTGAACCAGAGGGTATACGGATCACCCTCGCCGTTCTCCGCTGTACCGGTCTTACCCGCGACATCGACTCCGTCTATTCTGGCATTACTGGCAGCGCCGTTGCTCACCGACGACAGCATCATCTGCGTGATGGCGGCGGCAGTCCCGCGGCTCATCGCCTGCCCGTAGACGGTCGGCTGAAGCGTCTGTAGCACAGTGAGGTTGGGCGCCGTGATCGACTCGACGAGGTTCGGTGTCATGAGTGTGCCGCCATTGGCGATCGCCATCGAGACCATCGCCATCTGCAGCGGGGATGCCCGTACGCTCGACTGACCGAACGCCGACAGCATTGTCTGCGGCTCGTCGAGCGCACGCGGGTACACACTCGGGGTGGACTCGAGCGGCACCGAGATGCTCGTGTTGAAGCCGAACTTGTCGGCCTGGGCGAGGATCGCGCGGGTGCCGATCGCCTGACCGAGCTGGGCGAACGGGATGTTGCAGCTCAACCGAATCGCGTCCGCGATCGACACTGTGGCACCGCCGCCGCAATCGTCGCCCCCGGAGTTGATGATCACGCTGTCGCTCTGCGGGAGCTGCAACTGGGTGGGGTTCGGGAACTGGCTCTCGGCGGTGTAGGCACCGCTGTCCAGTGCGGCCGCAGCCACGACGAGCTTGAATGTCGACCCGGGTGGGTTGAGATCGCCCGCGAGAGTGCGATTGAAGAGCGGGCCGGAGGGATCCGCGAGAAGCTGCTCGTAGGTGGCGATCACCTGATCGGTGTCGTGGCCCGCGAGGGTGTTCGGGTCGAAGGTGGGCTTCGAGACCATGGCGAGAATCGCGCCGGTCTTCGGGTTGATCGCGATCACTGCGCCTTGCAAGTCACCCAGCGCATCCCACGCCGCCTGCTGGATGTCACGGTCGAGTGTCAGCTCGACGGCCGCTCCCTTGGGGTTCTGGCCGGTGAGCAGCGCGTTGACCTGGTCGAGGAACTGGCTGTTCGAGGTTCCGCTCAGGTAGTCGTTGAGGTTACCTTCGATTCCGGTGTTGCCCTGGTTGAGCGTGAAGTACCCGGTGACAGGGGCGAACAGCGGCCCGTCGGTGTACGTGCGCTGGAACTTGTACTCGTCACTACTTGGGAGGGATTCGGCGATCGGCAGCCCGTCGACGAGGATCGGGCCGCGCTCCGCGGAGTAGCTCGCGTAGAGGGTGCGGGAGTTGCGGCCGTCGGCACGCAGGTCGTCAGCGGCCAGTACCTGGATGACCGTGCTCGAGCCGAAGAGTGCGAGGAACATGAGAAGCACGACCACGCTGACCCGCTTGAGTTCCTTATTCACTGGCCCACCACCAGGCGGTTGTCTGCGGCATCCAGCGGATCGACGACCAGTCGGGGCTGGCTGCGAACGCTGTCGGACAACCGAAGCAACAGCGCGGCGATGATCCAGTTCGCGACGAGAGAGGAGCCGCCAGCGGCGAGGAACGGCGTGGTGAGACCGGTCAGGGGGATCACCCGCGTCACGCCACCGATGACCACGAAGACCTGGAGAGCGATCACGAACGAGAGGCCCACCCCGAGGAGGCGGCCGAAGTCGTCTTGGCCGGCGAACCCGATCCTGAAGCCGCGGGAGATGAACAGCAGGTACAGCGCGAGAATCGCGAACAGGCCGACCATTCCCAACTCCTCGCCGAGCGCGGAGATGATGTAGTCGCTCTCCGCGAGCGGCGTGATGTCGGGTCGCCCCTGCCCCAACCCCGTGCCGATGAGTCCGCCGTCGGCGAGGCCGAACAAGCCCTGCACGAGCTGGTAGCTGCCGCCGTCGGCGTCATAGAGTTCCTGATTGAACGGGTCGAGCCAGGTGCTCACTCGCCCGCCCACGTAGCTCAGCGTCTGTGCCGCGACGACCGCGCCGGCGAGGAACATGCTGAGCCCCAGGACTATCCAGCTCGATCGGCCAGTCGCCACGTAGAGCATCACCAGGAACAGCCCGAAGTAGAGCAGCGCGGTACCGAGGTCTCGCTGGAACACGAGCACGAGCATCGATGCGGCGAAAACCACAAGGATGGGGCCCAGGTCGCGAGCGCGCGGGAACTGCATCCCGAGAAAGTGTCGGCCCACCATCGACAGCGAATCGCGCGCGGTGACGAGGTACCCCGCGAAGAAGATCGCGAGGGCGACCTTGCCCAGCTCGCCGGGTTGGAAGGAGAACGGGCCCAGTTCCACCCACAGCCGCGCGCCATTCTTCGTCGCACCGATGATCGGCAGCATCGGCAGGAGTAGCAGCAGGATTCCGCTGAACATGGCGATGTAGCGGTAGCGCTGCAGCACGCGATGGTTGCGCACTACGACGAGCACACCGATCGCGATGGCGATCGCGACCGCGGTCCAGGCCATCTGCCTGATACCGCCGTTGTCCCACCCAACGGCGTTGTCGGCAAGTCCGAGGCGGTAGATCATCGCAATGCCCAGACCGTTCAGCACAGTGATGATGGGCAGGATGAAGGGGTCCGCGTCGGGGGCGACTACACGCAGGGTGAGGTGCATCCCCACCAGCAGCACGCCGAGGAGTGCGGAGAGCACGAGGACAGACGGCTCGACGGTGCCGAGCGCTCCAAGCTGTACGAGCGCGACGGCCGCAATGTCGATTCCGATCGCGAACACCAGAAGCACGATCTCGAGGTTGCGCAGCCGAGCCGGCACTCGGAGCTTGAGCCGGATCGTCGTAGTAATGCTCGTTCTAGGGGAGTCGGGCATCCGACAACTTATCCACTATTCGGCGGGCGTCGGCGAGGTCCTGAGCGTTGATCGTCGCCTCCACCTGCGTGCGCTGGTAGAGCGGGAGCGCGGAGAGGTCGATCGTGGTCTTCTCGTACACGTGCGACAGCTCGATCGGCCCGATGTCCTGCTGCACGCCCTGGAAGATGGCGACCCGTCCGTCGCTGGCCCCCACGAAGAAGTGTCTTTGCGTGAACTGGTAGCCGGCGACGAGAACCGCGGCGATGACGGCCGCGACGATGCCCGCGAAGACGAGCCACGTGACCCGACGCCGACGAGCGCGCTTGCGGTCCTCGATGATGAGGGCCTTCATGTACTCGTCTGATTCGGGCTCGAAGTGGCTGTCCTCGGGCGGCGAGGACTTGAGCGGATGCAGCAGCAGGCTCGGCAGACGCAGCGCCCGGCGCCCGGTGTCGCCGTCGAAGGCGAGCGGGGATGCCGCGGAGCCGACCGTCACTGGCGGAGTGTGCGAGGAGTCGCCAGTCTCATCGATGTCGACCAGAACAACGGTGACGTTGTCGGGGGCGCCCTGATCGAGGCTTTCCTTCACCAACCGGGCTGCGGCCTCCGTCGCACCCGGGAGCGTCGCGAGCACGGTCGTGATCTTGTCCTCGGACACGTAGCTGCTCAGCCCGTCAGAGCAGATCAGCCAGCGGTCGCCCGGCCTCGTGTCCACGACGGTGGTATCGATCTCGGGCGAGGCATCCACGTCTCCGAGCACGCGCATAAGCACTGACCGGCGCGGATGCACGGCCGCCTCGTCCGCGGTGATGCGCCCACTGTCGACTAAGCGCTGCACGAAGGTGTGATCGTTTGTCACCTGACTGAGTTCGCCATCGCGGAAGAGATAGATGCGCGAGTCACCGATGTGCGCGATCGCGACCTGATTGCCGACGCGCAGCAGCCCGCTAACCGTCGTGCCCATCCCCGTGAGTTCGCCGTGTTCGAAGACGGTCTCGGCCAGCAAAGAGTTCGCTGCGAGCAGCGCGGACTGCAAGGCGAACTCGGCGTCATTGGCCGAGGTGTACAGACGGTCCGTCTCCGCGATTCGTTTGACCGCGATCGCGGACGCGACGTCGCCGCCCGCGTGGCCGCCCATGCCGTCGGCCACGACGAACAAGTACTGGCCGGCGTAGCCGCTGTCTTGGTTGTTCGCGCGCACCTTGCCGACGTGCGACACGGCGGCACTCATGTCAGTACTGGCCATTACCTACCGCCGAAGTTCGAAGCTGGTCGTACCGATCTTGACCGGCGTATTCAGCGGCACCTGAGTGGGAACGATCACGCGTACCGAGTCCAGGTACGTGCCGTTCGTCGAGTCTAGATCCTGGATGACCCAGCCCTCGTTCCACTTGAGCAGGCGAGCATGGTGCGTCGAGGTGTAGTCGTCACGGATCACGAGTCCCGACTCACTCGAGCGGCCGATCGTCAACTGCTCCTCCGGCAGGTCGATCTCGAGGCCCTCCTTGGCGCCAGACGTGATGACCAGCCGGGTCGCGTGCAATGACCCGACGGGATCATGCGGCACGGCGGGTTTGGGGGTCGGAGCTGGTGCGGCAGTGGGCACGGGGGCAGCAATCGGGGCGGCCACCGCGGCGGCGACCGGGACGGGCATCCGCCGTGCCTTCTCGCCGAAGAGGTCGGATCTCAGGGCGTAAACGATAGAGAACACGAATCCCCACAGAATGGCTAGGAACGCCAGGCGCAGCAGCAGAAGGGTCAGCTCGCTCACTGAGCACCCCCCGGGCGGTCGGTGCGCAGTTCGGCAAACTGATCGACCGCTGCGGCCTGAGCCAACACCCGGAACACGATACGCGTGCGACCGATGTCGATTACCGAGTCGGGGGTGAGCGGGGCCTTCGAGACGGTGGAGCCGTTGAGCAGCGACCCGTTGGTCGATCCCAGATCGTTGACCTGGGCGCGGGTGCCGTCCCAGAGGATCTCGACGTGCTTGCGGGAGATGCCAGTGTCGTCCACCGTGATGTCGGCGTCGCTGCCCCGCCCGATGACGGTGCGCGAGTGCGTAATCGGGTAGCGCTTGCCGCCGACGTCGAGCACGGGCATCCAAGCGACCGCGCCCTTGACGTTCGTCGACGTCACGTCGATCATTCCCTGGCTCAGTGACGAACTCTCCGCGAGAGCGATCGAGATGCCGCCTGCGAACGAGTACCGCTGGGCGGTCGCGTGGCGTTGAACCAGGTCGATGAGCTCGTCGATAAGAGTGGGACCGAGTGCGATCATGCGCTGGTAATCGACCGACCCGAGCCGGACGATGAAGGAGTTCGGGACGAGGATGCGGTCGCGCGAGACAACGGCGGCCTTCGTGTCCAATTCGCGGCGCAGCGCACTCGTGATCTCGACGGGCTGCAGACCGCTCTTGAAGGTCTTGGCGAAAGCGCCGTTCACGGCGCGCTCAAGACCCTTCTCGAAGCTGTCCAGAAGACCCAAGACTCTCCTCGTGATTGTCTGTGCTCGTTTATCACGATGTTAGCCGCTGGTCACGCACGGGACCTGTTCGCCACCGCGCAGGGAACGGCATGTGCTTCACGATGCTCGCGGTCGCGGCACTGTGATAATCTCGCTCAGTTGACGCGTGGAGCGTTGACGGTGGGCGCGAGTGGCGAAATTGGCAGACGCGCACGGTTCAGGTCCGTGTGCCCGTGAGGGCATGGGGGTTCAAGTCCCCCCTCGCGCACGAAAATGAGTCAGGCCGTCTCTTCAGAGGCGGCCTGGCTCATTTCTTTTTGCGAGGGGTTGCCGGGAGCACACCGGGGCCCCCGCCGCGCCGGTTCCGGCGCATCTCGGGCAACTCGACCGGTTGAGTAGCCGCGCAGCGGCGTATCGAAACCGCGGATACGTCGTGGTGTGACGGCCGTGCCGGTGGGGTGTCAAGCCCCCTCCCCGCGGACGATGAGAAAGGCGTCACCCTCGGGTGGCGCCTTCTCTGTTGGCCCGGCCCCCGATGCGAACCTCAGTGCGAGGCGCGAACCCGCGCGACGAGGGGCCGCACTGTGCGCCGCACCTTCGCGCGCGCACGCGTGACGAGTCGCAGGTGCGGCTTGGGCGGGACCTTCTCGGTCCATGCCGCGGAGAGTTCGACCAGCCAACGGCGGGTGACCGCCTCGCTGCCGTACTGTGTGGCCGCGAGCCGTGCAGCGCGTCGCATCGTGCGCAATTCACGGGCGGAGCGTTCGCCGAGCCAGGCGATCGCATCCCGAAGGCCGGCTGTGTCGCCCGATTTCACGAGCAGGCCATCGACGCGATCCGTGATGATGTCAGCGGGGCCGTAGGGCACGTCGTAGGCGACGGGGATGCAGCCGGCCGCCATCGCTTCGGTGAGGACGAGCGGCAGGCCCTCCGACACCGACGCCAGCATTAGGAAGCCGTGATCGGCCAGGCGAGAGCGGGCCTTCGAGTCGTGCCCGCGTAGCTGCACCAGACCGCCGGTCGTCTGGGCGAGTTCGGCCAGGCGGGCGTTCTCCACCCCCGTGCCGTAGATGTCGAGAGTGACGCCCGAGTCGCGCACGGCCTCGATCGCGTGGTCGACCCGTTTGCGGGCGATGAGGGAGGAAAGCATGATCCCGGAGGTCATGGGTCGGGCGCGACGGGCATCCGCCGCTCGGGGAAGATCGATCGACACGGGCACGACGATCACGTTCGGCGTCGCGCCGAGGAGAAGGCGAATGTCGTCGCGTTGGCGCGAGGAGAGCACGACCACGCGATCGAACTTCTCGAGGGCATGGAAGGTCTCCGCCCTGGTGGCGCGCAGGGGTGCGAACGGGCGTTCGTCGCCCTCAAGATGTGAGCCGTGCACGACGTGCACCGTGAGCACATCGGGTCGGCGATAGGTGGCCATGAACCGCGCGCTGGTCTTGCTGTCGACGATCATGATGGCCGGTGCTCCGGCTCGCAGCGCATCGAGCCAGAAGCGGTAGAGACCCCAGATCGAGCCCCACGACTTCGCCGGCCGGCCGGCCGCATCGCACAGCACGACAGACCGACCGCCGTGGATGCCCGGCTCGTCGACATCGCGCCGGTCGCTGACGAGCAGGGTTCCGTCGTCGCGGAGGTGGTCGACCTGAAGCACAGTGGTGTCGTCGGCGGCGAGTCGGGTGCGCGTGCGGCCGACGATCGGAACCGCGGACCCGAGTGGTGCGAACGCGGTGACGTCGGGTGCGGCATCCGCCACCGGGGTGAAGGTGCGCAGCCAATCCCAGAGGTTCGTCAGGGATACCCCTTCAGCCAGCTCCCCGCTGCCTCGAAGCTCGGCACCCACGCTGTCGTAACCCTCGAACTCGTCGAAGGTGAGGACCTCGACCGCTCGGATGCCCGACCGCACGAAGCCGCGCGACCGTTGAAGTACCGCTCGAGTCATACCCCCGTGCTGCGCTCGCACCTGCCACAGAATCGCAAAGTGCCGTGCCGGCAGTGTCCCCATGGCCGCAGGCTAGGCCTCGAGTCTGGGAGTCTGACAAGGCGGTGCATCGCTCCGGCTGAGAGTTCTCACATCCGAGCGATGGCGGCTGTCTACGCTGGGGGGCATGATCGCCCTCCCGACCGGTTATCGCATCCGGCACACCGTCGAAAGTGACCACCACACCGTGGTCGAGGCGATCGGGCGCTGGTGGGACACCCCAAACCGCGCGATGCTCGGCCTGCTCATGCCTCGACTGTTCTTCCAGTTCTTCACGGGCACGAGTTGGATCGTGGAGAACGAGCAGGGCGAGATCGGGGCGTTCCTCATCGGGTTTCGATCACAGGACGATCCCCAGGTCTGCTACATCCACTTCGTGGGCGTCGACCCCGCCCTTCGCCGAAGCGGAATCGCCCGCCAGCTGTACCTGCTGTTCTTCCAGACGATGAAGGACCTCGGATGCTCGCAGGTGCGCGCCATCACGGGCTCGTTCAACCGGCGCTCGCAGGCGTTCCACGCGGCCATGGGGTTCGAGCTGCACGGTGACCGCGAGATCGACGGGGTGCTGGCCTTTCCCGACTACGATGGGCCGGGCGAGCCGCGGGTGGCGTTCAGCCGCGGTTTGTAGAACCCCCCCTTGGAGGTCTTGTTCGCTTCATCCGCTCGCATAATAATTAGCCGCATGAAAAGCTTGAGGATCCTTGCGGCCGTGGTCGCTGTCTCCGCCGTCGTGGGCCTGTCGGCCTGTGCCCCGACCACTCCCGTGGTCGCCCCTGTGACCGTCAGCGTCGGCGACCTTCAGGGTGCCACCGTGGATGTTGCCCTCAATCAGGTGATCAACATCGACACCGGCGACCTCGCTGTGGACAGCTACACGGCCGAGATCGCCGACTCGAGCATCCTCGAGTTCGTGCAGGGCAAGGAGGACGGCGGGGCGACCTTCAACCCCGGACTGAAGCCGCTGAAGGAGGGCACCACCGAGGTGACGCTCACCAACGAGCAGGGCGGTATTCAGCCACTCGTCTTCTCGGTCACAGTCAAGCCCTAGGCACAGCACCCACAACCCGTCTGAGCCGTGTTAGGTTCAGGAAATGTCACGCATTGCGGCGGTCGCACCGGTGCTGCCCGCCTTTGCTTACAGCCAAGCTGAGATCACGGCCGAGCTCGCTCCGCTGATCTCCGCGATTCCCGGCAGGCGCGCAGTTCTGGAGCGGATGCACGCATCGTCGGGTATCGCGACCCGACACACAGCGCTGCCGCTGGAGCGGTACCGCAACCTCGGGGACTTCCGTCAGGCCAACGACACGTTCATCGAGGTCGCCACCGACCTCGCCGAGCGAGCACTGCGCACGGCACTCGCCGACGCAGGCCTCGAGCCGCCCGATGTCGACTTCATCATGTTCACGTCGGTGACCGGCATCTCCGCCCCCAGCGTGGACGCCTTGCTCGTGTCGCGCCTCGGGCTGCGTCCCGATGTGAAGCGGTTGCCCTCGTTCGGCCTCGGCTGCGTGGGGGGAGCCGCGGGCATCGCACGGGTCAATGACTATCTGGTCGGGCATCCGGACGAGGTCGGAGTTCTGTTGAGCGTCGAGCTGTGCTCGCTGACCTTGCAGCGCGACGACGAGACGATCGCGAACTTCGTGGCTACCGGCCTGTTCGGTGATGGAGCGGCTGCAGTTGTGATGGTCGGCGACACGCGTTCGGAGCCGGGCCCGCGCGTCGTCGATACGCGCAGCTCGTTCTTTCCCGACACTCACGAGGTGATCGGCTGGAACATCGGCGGAACCGGATTCGAGATCGTGCTGACCGCCGGCGTCGCCGAGGTCATCGAGCGTCACTTCCCCGGCGAGGTCGCCGCCTTCCTGGCCGACAACGGCAAAGTTCTGGGGGATGTCTCGGCCTTCGTCGCCCACCCCGGCGGCCCGCGCGTGCTCGACGCGTTCGCCAGCTCGCTCGACGTCGACGCATCGGCGTTCCGTCTCTCGTGGGCGTCGCTGGACCGTGTGGGCAACCTCTCCTCGTCGGCGGTGCTGCATGTGCTGGCTGACGCGATCAGCGAAGGACAGGCGCCGGGTGCCACCGGTCTGCTGTTCGCGCTCGGCCCCGGAGTGAGCGCCGAGTTCGTGCTTCTGGAGTGGCCGGAGTGAGCGTCATCTTCTACGTCGCCTTCGTGCTGGCGACGGGGGTCGAGCGACTCTACGAATTGAGGGTCTCGAAGCGAAACGCGGTCACCGCTTTCGCGCAGGGTGGCCGGGAGTACGGCCAGCGGCACTTCCCGTGGATGGTGACGCTCCACACGGGGCTACTGCTCGCGTCCATCGCCGAAGTGGTTCTGCTCAATCGCCCGTTCATCCCCCTTCTGGGATGGCCCATGCTCGTGATCGCAATCGCGTGCCAAGGGGCTCGGTACTGGATCATCGCGTCGCTCGGCTCGCAGTGGAACACGCGGGTGATCGTGATTCCCGGCGCGGCTCGTGTCGTCGCGCGCGGGCCGTACCGGTGGTTCACGCACCCGAATTACGTGGTCGTCGCCGTCGAGGGAATCGCCCTGCCCCTCGTGCACACCGCGTGGGTCACCGCTGTCGCGTTCACCGTGTTGAACGCCGTGTTGTTGCTGGGGTTCCGCATCCCCACCGAGAACCGCGCGCTGCGTGAACTCACGCGGACGAGCTGACATGACCGACGTCGATGTGCTGGTCGTCGGCGGCGGACCGGTGGGTCTGGCCGCGGCGATCGAAGCCCGGTTGGCCGGGCTCACGGTCGCGCTCGTCGAACCGCGCGACGGCGACATCGACAAGGCGTGTGGCGAGGGGCTCATGCCCGGCGCCATCCCCCTGCTCGCCCGGCTCGGCGTCAACCCCGAGGGGATGCCGCTACGCGGCGTCTCGTATCGCAGCCCCACAAGGCACGCCGACTACCACTTCCGCGCAGGTGAGGGCAGGGGTGTGCGCCGCACGACGTTGCACCACGCGCTCGCCGCCCGGGCTCTGGAGCTGGGCATCACGCGCGTCACCGCTCGCGTCGAGGCGATCACCCAGAACACCGACCACGTCGCAGCGGCCGGGGTCACCGGCCGCTACCTACTTGCGTGCGACGGGCTGCACTCGCCGGTGCGGGCAATGGTCGGCCTCGAACGCGGGCCGGGGCGCTCCCGCAGGTTCGGGCTGCGTCGGCACTACGCGGTAGCGCCGTGGAACGACCTGATCGAGGTGCACTGGACCCGAACGGCCGAGGTCTACATCACCCCGCTCGCCCCCGACCTCACCGGTGTCGCAGTGCTCGGCCCGCCCCGAACGGACTTCGCGACGGCATTCGCGAGCGTGCCCGAGCTGGCTGCGCGCCTCGAGGGAGTTGAGTGCGTCACCGACGTCCGTGGGGCGGGACCGTTTCGGCAACGGGCGAAATCGCGAGTCAGTGGTCGCGTTCTGCTCGTCGGCGACGCGTCGGGCTACGTCGACGCGATCACCGGCGAAGGCCTGCGGCTCGGTTTCGAGCAGGCGCGAGCGGCTGTTGCATCGGTAGCAGCCGATAGCCCCGCACGATACGAGCGCGAGTGGCGTCGGGTAACACGCGACTTCCGGGTGCTCACGGAAGGTCTGGTTCGGGCGGCGAACTCTCCGCTTCGGGGTGGCATCGTGCCCGCGGCATCCGCTCTGCCCGGTCTGTACGGCTGGGTCGTGGAGCGTCTCGCCCGCTAGGTGCGCCGGCGCAACCGGCGCTAGGTGCCCAGCAGCAGTGGCAGCAGTTCCGTGGCGGAATCGACGGTCGTAATCGACCCCGCCTCCTCGCCCGGCTCGCCGTAGCCCCAGGTCACGAAGATTGTGGGGATGCCGTGAGCCGCGGCGCCCTCCACGTCGTAGTCGCGGTCGCCCACCATGATCGCGCGGCTCGTGTCGACCCCAATCATGTGGAAACGATTCAGGGCTTCGGCGATGACATCCTTCTTCGCGCTACGTATCTCGTCGATCGACGAACCCGAGATCACCCTGAAGTACTGCGTCAGGTTGCCGTGGTCGAGGATGATGGATGCCGGAAACTCGGGTTTCGACGTCGCGAGCGCCAACGGCACCCCGGCCTCGTGGATCGCGCGCAGAACACGCGGAATGCCCGGGAAGATCGGGCTGCCGGTGCCCGCATGCTCAAGATAGTGATCGCGGTAGATGGCGAGCGCCTGCGTGGACTGGGTGGGCGTCATCCCGGCGAGGTCTCGAAACGAATCAAGAATGGGCGGGCCAACCCATTGTCGCAACTCGTCGGGTGCCGGAACGGGCAGTCCCAACTGCTCGAACATGTACCCGAGCGAAGCCGTGATGCCCGGCGCCGAGTCCGCGATCGTGCCATCCAGGTCGAACAGGATGCAGGTGAAGTCAGGATCGGTCACTCGTTCAGAATAAGCGGGTGTGCGAGTCATCCAGTCCCCGCATCGCGTCATAGTCGAGCACGACACAACGGATGCCACGATCCTGAGCCAGCACGCGGGCCTGCGGTTTGATCTCCTGGGCCGCGAAGACTCCTGTCACTGGCGCGATCAACGGATCGCGGTTCATGAGTTCCAGGTAGCGGGTGAGCTGTTCGACGCCGTCGATGTCGCCGCGCCGCTTGATCTCCACCGCGATGCTGCGGCCGGCGGCATCCGTGGCGAGAATGTCGACCGGGCCGATTGCGGTCATGTATTCGCGGCGCACCAGTCGCATTCCGTCACCGAGCAACTCGATCTGCTCGGCGAGAAGTTTCTGGAGGTGTGCTTCAGCACCGTCTTTCTGCAGGCCGGGGTCATGGCCCAGCTCGTGTGCGCTGTCATGGACGATCTCGTGAATGGAGATCACGAGCAGGTCGGCAGTCTTCGCTTGAGCGACCTTCCAGATCTGGATGACGCCCGCCTCCGCCTGTTCGGCCTCGGGCTCCATCACGGCGATCGTGCACGGCGGACTCATCCAGTTGAGCGGCTTGTAACTCAACGAGTCGGAGTGCACCAGCACGCTGCCGTCGGCCTTGAGAAGCAGCAGCCGGGTCGCCAGCGGAAGATGTGCGCTGAGTCGCCCGGCGTAGTCAACAGAGCACTTCGCCACGACCAGACGCATGCGCCCAGCCTAGAAGAGGTCTAAGACGACTGCGGATCGCGGAAGGTGTCAATCGGGGCGGGCTTGCCCAGAGCGGGCTCACGCGCGGCCCCACTGAGGAGCGCCCCGACCGCACACAGCACGAGCACGACCAGCAGAGCGTCGAGCACGCCGACGTACTCGCCTAGCAGGCCAATCGCTGGAGGGCCGACGAGGAAGGCGAAGTACCCGATGGTCGCGACGGCACTAACCCGTGCCGCGGCAGTGCGTGGATCGTCGGCGGCCGCGGACATGCCGACGGGGAATCCGAGGGATGCGCCCAAGCCCCAGAGCACCACGCCCGCGACCGCGACGAGCGGGTTGGGAACGAAGATCACGATGACGAGTCCGATGGCAGCGAGCAGAAATGATGCGCGCAGCACGAGCACTCGACCGAAGCGGTCGAGAAAGAAGATCCCGGTGAGCCGGCCCGCGGTCATGGCGGTGACGAAGACCCCGAACACGAGGGCACCGGACGCATTACTGACGCCGTGGCCGTCGACCATCGCAATCGCCAACCAGTCCCCTGCCGACCCTTCGGCAAACGCGGCGGCCAGGACGATCACGCCGATGAGCAGCGTTCGGGGGTCCCGCCAGATGCTCATGCGTCCGCGCCAGCTGTTGGAGTGGTCGTCGTCAGCGACCGGCGTGCCATCGGGCTCGATGACGGTCTCGGGTTGGAATCGTCCGCGCAGAGCCAGCGCCGTGACAGCCATCGCGGCACCCACGATTGCCAAGTGCACGGCGACGGGCACACCGAGCGCCTCAGCGAGGGCACCGAGACCGGCGCCCAGCATCGTGCCGATGCTGAAGAAGGCGTGGAAGACCGGCATGATCGCCCGCCCCAGCGCTCGCTCGTTCGCGGCGCCAGAGACGTTCATCGCGACATCCGTAATGCCCGCGGCCGATCCGAAGACGAGCAAGCCGGCAAAGGTCACGGGAAAGTTGGGCAGGGTGCCACCGACCCCCGCCACAGCCAAGCCCGCAGCCGACGTCAGGATTCCCGCGGTCATCGTTGCGCGTGCGCCGAACCGCGCGACGATGTGGCTGGATGCGACGAGCCCAAGAATAGATCCGGCCGCGATCCCGAAGATCAGAGCCCCGACCTGCGCCGGGCTAATGGCCAGGGCGTCACGAACTCCGGGCAGACGCGCGACCCAGCTGGCGATCGCGATGCCCGTCAGCGCGAAGATGACGAAGACCGCGTTTCGCCACGCAACGACCTCGGTTCGGGAGAGACCACCGGGCGTCGCGGGAAGGTCGGCGGGCGTTGCGGGCATCAGACAAACCTACCAATCAGGCGAACTAGGCTGGCTCGCATGACCGACAGCGCTCTCGATTCCGGTATTGCCACCGACGACCTCGACCCAGCCATCCGTCCGCAGGATGACCTGTTCCGCCATGTGAACGGCAAGTGGATAGAACGCACCGAGATCCCGAGCGACAAAGCGCGGTATGGGTCGTTCTACCTCCTCGCGGAAGAGGCGGAAAAGGCGGTGCGCGACATCATCGTCGAGTCGCAATCGGCGGACCCGGGCACCGAAGCACGCAAGGTCGGCGACCTGTACGCGAGCTTCCTCGACGAGGCGCGGGTGCAGGCGCTCGCCGCTAAGCCGATCGAAGCGGCGATTGCAGAAGCGGAGAAGGTCGACTCGATCGACTCCCTACTCGAGACCCTCGGGCGACTCGAGCGCGGAGGTTCGAGCGGATTCTTCCAGGTCTTCGTCGACAACGACCCGGGCCAGCCGGAACGCTACCTCGTCTTCCTCGAACAGGGCGGGCTGGGCCTCCCGGACGAGTCGTACTACCGCGAGGAGAAGTTCGCCGACATCCGGGTCAAGTACGTGGCATTCGTCGAACGGATGCTCGACCTCGCCGGCCTCGACGATGCAGCCGGGCGTGCCGTTCGCATCGGTGCTCTCGAAACCGAGCTCGCGACCCACCACTGGGACAACGTCGCGAACCGCGACAGCGAGAAGACCTACAACCCGATGCTCTGGTCTGCGGCGAACGACCTCGCGGGCGCGGTCGATATGGATGTCTGGCTCAACGCCCTCGGTGTGCCTGACCGCTCGTTCGACGAGGTGGTGGTGCGCCAGCCGAGCTTCATGACTGGCCTCGAGGCGGTGCTGCGAGCCGAGAACCTCCCAGCCTGGCGGGACTGGCTGGCGTGGCAGGTCATCCGCTCGAATGCGGCATACCTGTCGAGTGATTTCGTCGACGCCAACTTTGACTTCTACGGCAAGACCCTCACCGGCACCCCCGAGCTTCGAGCTCGCTGGAAGCGCGGCGTCTCGCTCGTCGAGGGCGCGCTCGGCGAGGCGGTCGGTCGCATCTATGTGGAGCGGCACTTCCCCGAGGCCGCCAAGTCGGCGATGGACGTGCTCGTCGGCAATCTCGTTGAGGCCTACCGCCAGTCGATCACCGCGCTCGAGTGGATGGGCGCTGAGACCCGCGCCCGCGCTCTCCACAAGCTCGACAAGTTCACCCCGAAGATCGGTTACCCCGTCAAGTGGCGTGACTACTCGGGGCTCGAGATCGACGCGACAGACCTGATCGGAAACGTGAGGGCGACCAATGAGTTTGAGTTCCAGCGCGAGCTGGGCAAGATCGGCAAGCCGCTCGACCGCGACGAGTGGTTCATGACGCCGCAGACGATCAACGCCTACTACAACCCGGGATTCAACGAGATCGTGTTTCCGGCCGCGATCTTGCAGTTCCCCTTCTTCGACGAGACCCGGGATGCGGCCGCGAACTACGGCGCGATCGGCGCGGTCATCGGCCACGAGATCGGGCACGGATTTGACGACCAGGGTTCCAAGTACGACGGGGACGGTCGCCTCATCGATTGGTGGACCGCGGAGGACCGCGCCGCGTTCGAGGAGCGCACGAAAGCGCTCATCGAGCAGTACAACGCGCTGTCCCCGCGCCAGGTTCCCGACCATACGGTCAACGGTGCGTTGACGATCGGCGAGAACATCGGTGACCTCGGTGGCCTGAGCATCGCGTGGAAGGCGTACCTCATCTCGCTTGACGGGCAGGAGCCGCCGGTCATCGACGGTCTCACCGGCGCCGAGCGGTTCTTCCTCTCCTGGGCGCAGGCATGGCAGATCAAGGCGCGCGACGAAGAGGTGGTTCGCCTGTTGTCGATCGACCCGCACTCGCCCAACGAATTCCGGTGCAACCAGATCGTGCGCAACATCGACCAGTTCTATGACACCTTTGAGGTAAGCGAATCCGATGCACTATGGCTCGACCCGAAGGAACGCGTCACCATTTGGTAGATCAGTCCCGCACCCGAGAGCGACGTGCCCGAGGCCAAAAGACCCGTGTGGCCCGGCACTCAGGAACTGGCGAAGCCGAGAACTTCGCCAGTACCTTCAGCGCGCTCGGCAAACTCGCGTACGAGGGGGCTCAGGTCTCTGCAAGTGTCGTCGATCTGAACTCGGGCAAGACCCTCCTCGCTATCGACGATCGCATCGTGCTGCCCACGGCGAGCATCGGCAAGATCCTGCTGCTGATCGAGGTGTCGGCTCGACTCACCAGCCGGGATTTCTCGGGCTACGGCATCCTCGACAAGACATCGCGCGACGCGGTGGGCGACTCGGGCATCTGGCAGCACCTCCAGGCACCATCCTTGCCGGTCGCAGACCTCGCGACGATCGTCGGGGCCAGCAGCGACAACCTCGCGACCAACGTGCTGCTGCGCGAGGTGGGGCTCGCGGCTGTGCGCGCGCGCACCGAATCTCTCGGACTCATGCGCACCGCCTTGCTCGACCTGGTGCGTGACAGCAGGGGGCCGGATGACGCGCCCCAACTCTCGGTCGGATCGACCGCCGAACTCGCCTGGCTGTTCGGCGCGCTCGCTCGCAACGAGGTGGTCGACCCGCTGACCAGCCAGCGGGTGATGGGATGGCTGAGCCTCAACAGCGACCTCTCCCTCGTCGCCAGCGCGTTCGGTCTCGACCCGCTCTCGCACCGCGGGGTGGACCACAACACTTTGCTGGTCAACAAGACGGGAACGGACCACGGGGTGCGTGCGGAGGCTGGCGCCCTGCGGGGCGCCAGCCGTGCGGTGTCATACGCGGTCTCGATCCAGTTCAACGACGACGGACTGCAGGCTCGGCTCCGCGTGCTCGACGCGATGCGCACGGTGGGTTTCGACATTCTCGAATACGTGCACTGAACCCCGCTCGAGGTCGCTCGAAGGAGGGGCTTGTCCTCCTTTGTGCCGACATGCTAGGTTTACCGAGCATTGCGCATGTTGAAACCCGAAATTCCAACACGCACACCCGAAGCAGTGTCGAGCCTTACCCGATCCGCCAGCGAGCTCACCCGAGGCGCGTGGTTGTTTGGTGCAGCCCGAACTCCATTACCCAGGAGACGCACCATGTTCAAGAAGTTCGTAGCCGCTTTCGCCACAATTGTGCTCGGCGTCGGTCTCTCTGTTGTCGCTGTAACACTCCCTGCTGGCGCAACCGCGGGATATCCCACGGGGCCGGACGCAAATCAACCCGGGAATTGGCAACTGCTCGACGGAGAGACCTGCATCAAGATCGAGCCGGTCACGGTCGTCCCGTACGTTCTCCCTGACCCCCCCTCGGGACGCACGTATTCAAAGATCGTTGTTAAGGCTGGCTCTGACCAGAGCACGAGTAACCCCAACGCAGTGTTCGAGAACCCGACGCCGGGTCAGGGCTACAAGCACCCCGAGAAGGACTCGATCAGCCACATAATCGTGTGTACGGTCCCGATCCCGTTCAACTCGGACTGGCAGTACGCGGCTCCGACCTGTGAAGCATTGACGGTGAACTACCCCGCTGACATTCCCGAAGGTCAGGCCAACGACGTCAACGTCAAGATCCTGTACGGCGCAAACTACGGTACCGAACTCACCTTGAACTTCCACAACAGTGCTGGCACTTGGTCCGGCACCCAGACATTTACCTACGCAACCCACCCGAATTGGCCCGCTAACATCGGACCCTTCAAGGTCGTCTGGACTCAGGTGGCAGGAACGAACTACCACTGGCAGGGCGAAGTCGCCTGCAACCAGATCCCTGCGGATGCCTCGGCATCAGTCACAGAGGTCCCCCCGACGTGTCAGGCTGCCGCACAGCTCGTGCTCAACACACCCGTGAACGCAACGTGGGGACCGATCTTGGGCAACTACTCGGTCACCGCCACGGCCGTCTCGGGTCACACGTTCGCCGGGGGCGCGCTGACGCAGACTTTCACGGGCACGCTCGCTCCGAAGCTGTCATCGACGAATCCGGCGTGTGTGCCGCCGCCAGTGTGCATCCCACGCTCGGCCGTGAGCTACACCTACGATCCCACCACCAACAGCGGAGTAATCACCGTCAACGATGTTCCGAACTCCTCGGGTCAACTCTGCCAAGGTTTCTGGGTGACGGCGACGAGCTGGAAGTACACCACCAACTCCACGTGGCCGCAGGTGCGTGATGTCGTGCAGAAGCTGCCGAAAATCACAAGTCCAGGTACGTACCCGTATGCCGCAGCGGTCAATTGCGGGCAGGGTGACATCTACGCGTCATTCAATGCCCAACCCGACCCCACGGAGAACCTCTATGGACCGAGCAACCCGTTCCAGGAGACTTTCCTCCACAACATGGGCTTCACAGGCGTCGGACCTCACACGAACCCGACTTGGGTGCAGCAGAACGCCAACTGCATCGAAGCTCCGGTAGCGATTCCGATCGCGACGAAGATTGTCAAGTGTGGAACCTACGGTTCGGTCAGCGTTCCCGCTGACACAGAAAAGATCGATTACACGCTCACGGGCAATGGCATGACCGGCGTCAATGTGGTCACGGCCGCGGCGATCGCCCCCTACGTGCTGAAGAACTACCCGGCTGGCGGCTGGAGTTTCGATCTTGGCCAGTATGTGAAGTGCGCGCAAGCGTGCACATCCACGGAGTTCGGGGGCAAGGCCACCAATCTGGACTCGAACGGTTGGGATTTCAGCCAGTCGCGTTCGGGAGGACATCAGGAGTACGTCGGGTCTGGCCTGCGCATCTACACCGACGCCGCGGACTACAACGGCAAGTCCGCGGGCTACGTAGCCACCCCCACTCTGAACCTTGAGGCCGTGGGCACGCCCGTGCTCAACTTCACGAACACGAGCGGTGGTGCCGAGCCCGGCATCAACCTGTCTCTCATCGTCAACGGTGTCTGGCAGGGCAACTTGGTGAAGGAGCCGCTGTTCCCGCAGTGGTGGCTCGGCAAGGCCGTTCCGGGCATGCCCGCCGGACCGAACCCGGGCTATCAGAAGGCCTACGGTTCACTCGAGGACTTCCTCTTCGCCTACGGCCAACTGGGATACACGGGTGGCGACGTCAAGGTCGTAGCGATCGGCTTCTCGCTGGGATCCGGTGCGAAGGGTGATGGAATCATCACCTCGATTACGGCCGGCTGTGTGAATTACACGTTCGGGTCCGAGGAGGTGGCACCGACCGCAACGTACCGGCTGGGTGCGTGCTACCCCAACGGGCAGGAGCCAGAGCGCTTCTCGACGAAGAACCTGTACATCATCCTCGACAACAGCGGCTCCACCGTGCCTGTGACCTTTACGGTCGTGGGCGCGCAGGATGTCACGAGCCTCGTCATCCCGCAACCGACCAGCATTGTTCGAACCCTCGCCCCGGGCGAAGTGCTCGAGGTCGAGACGACACCGATCTGGGATCAGGGTGGCGGCTACACTGTCACCTTCGCCGCTGACGGTGCGACGATTCCCGACGCCAAGCTCACGGTGCCTCCGTTCGAGGGCTGCCTCGATGGCAACCCGGGTGACCCCGTCAGCACCGATCAGCAGTGCGTCTCCGGGCGCGTCGTTGGTGGCTCGATTACGGTCGGCCTCATGGAGGGCTTCACCTACACGATCACCGGCCCGGCCGGATTCCAGTGGGTCTCGGATGACATCGACACGGTAGACGGCCTAGCTCCGGGCACCTATGAGGTGACCGTCAAGGCGCTGCCCGGCTATGTGCTCATCGGCGACGATAAGTGGCCGTACGAGGTGAAAATCCTTGCGCCGGAGAACTGCGTTCTCGTGCCCATCCCGGTGATCGTGCCTCAGAGCATCGCCTGTGACGCTGACGGCAGCTTCACGCTCCCGAGTATCGAGGGCGTGACCTGGTTCGTGGACGGAGTGGAGACCGCCGGCAACGTGGTAGTCACCTCGGCCAAGACCTACACGCTCACCTACAAGCTCTCCCCAGGAACGTACTGGGATGGCACGCCGCCTGACCCGTGGGAGCTCGTGTTCGCCAACCCGACCGGCTGTGTGGTCAACGACGCGGACGCGACGATCGCCACGATCGATGCAACCTGTGTCGCGCCCGGCTCGATAAACACCGATCCCGCGAAGACGTCGCTCACCAACGCCTCGTGGACGGCGCCGCTTCCGACGGCGCCAGGTGGCTACACCGTCACGGCTCAAGCTGACGCTGGCCACGCGTTCGCTGGTGGAGGAACCACGAAGGACTTCTCCATTGTGATTCAGGAGAAGATCTTGTCATCCAGCCCGTTGTGCAACCTGCCCACTGAAGGACTGTCGGTTCCGACCTACACGTTCACTCAGGCAACCTGCACGGCGCCCGGCAGCTATATAGTCGGGGCTTCCATCAACCCAGAGTTCGTGCAGTGGCGTGAGCAGGGGTCGAACGACGTGATCCCGTTCAACACGAAGGTCGTGGTGAACCCATCGCGGACCGTGACACTGCTCGCTTCGTCGACCGACCCAATCCAGCACGGGTTGCAGGCGCCAGGCGGAAAAGATTGGGTCAACCCGATCGTGCTGACGTTCACAACGCCGTCGGATGCGGCCTGTGACCTGCAGCTGAGGACCCTTGCCCTTACGGGCCTGGGTTCGGGCCTCGGGTTGACGCTCGCCGGCGGCTTGGTGTTCCTGGGAATCGGAGGCCTCCTGGTCTTCGCTCGCCGACGCCAGCTGGCCGACAACCAGTAGGACCCTGACCGCAGACCCCGGGTGTGCACACCGCCACCCGGGGTCTACAGTCGTATCACCATGACGGAAGTCCCGACCGCCCGACGCGGGTTCATCGCCCTGTACGCAGTGGGGTACGTGGGGGCCTTCATCGCCCTCATCACCCCGGTCGCGACCACTCTCGCGCTGAAGGTAGGAGAGCTCGATCCGGCAGGTAAAGAGACCAGCCTCGGCCTGATCAGCGCCATCGGCGCACTGGTGGCCATCGTCTCGAATGCACTTTCGGGTGCGCTCAGCGACCGAACCCGGTCCGGCTTGGGTCGGAGACGCCCGTGGATCATCGTCGGGTCCGCCGGCGGTGTGGTCGCCCTCGCGATCGTGGGCTTCGCGCCCAACCTCGTCGTCGCCACTATCGGCTGGGTGCTCGCGCAACTCACTCTCAACATGGTGCTGGCAGCCCTGCAGGCACTTCTCCCCGACCAGGTACCGCTCGAGCAGCGCGCGCGTGTCAGCTCGGTGCTGGGCATCTCGCAGCAGGTCTCACCGCTGCTCGGCATCGGTATCGCCTTCGGCGTGCAGGCCGCGGGCGGCGGCATCGGCCTGATGTTTCTCATTCCGGGCATCGTGGGCGCGCTCATGCTCGCTTTGCTTGTCGCCAAGATCCGGGATGTGCCGCACGAGGAGGCGGGCCGCTTCACCTTCGGTGAGTTCATCCGTGGTTTCCGCATCGACAAGGGCAAGGGTGCGGACTTCGGGTGGGCGTGGTTCGGCCGCTTCTTCGTGATTCTGGGCTTCGCCGTGTACACGACCTATCAGGTCTACTTCATCGCCGACCGACTGAAGGTGAGCGGGCCGGATGTCGTGCTCACCCAGCTGTACGCGCTTCTGATCTTCTCCGCGGTGCTGTCGGTGAGCGCGATCATCTCCGGTCGCATCTCCGACCGCACCGGTCGACGCAAGATTTTCGTCTTCCTTTCGGCAGCGATCGTCGGTGTCGGTCTCACCCTGCTCGCGCTGACCGATTCGTTGCCGATGTTCTTCGTCGCGGCATCCGTCATGGGCGTGGGTATCGGGGCCTTTTTCGCGGTCGACCTTGCCCTCATCACCGATGTGCTGCCCGACAAGGAGCACAAGGCGGCCAAAGACCTCGGCATCTTCAACATCGCCAATTCGTTGCCGCAGTCGGTCGCACCGGCGATCGCGCCGCTGTTTCTGGCTATCGGCGGGGGAGGCAACTACACGGCTCTGTTCATCGCCGGAGGTGTCTTCGCGGTGATCGGTGCGGTCCTCATCGCACCGATCCGCGCGGTGAAGTGACCCGATGCGTCCCGCGCTGAGCCTCGAGCAGAAGGCCGCCCTCGTCGCTGGCCGTGCATTCTGGTCGACCGCGGAGATGCCGGATGCGGGCATCCAGTCTGTCGTGCTCACCGACGGTCCACACGGTGTGCGCCGCCAGGTCACCGGCGACGATCACCTGGGAATCGGCGAGAGTGCCCCGAGCACGTGCTTCCCGCCAGCAGCAGGCATTGCGTCGAGCTGGAACCCTGAGCTCGTTGCGCGGGTCGGGCGCGCCCTGGGGGAGGAGGCCCGGGCCCAACACGTCGGGGTGCTCCTCGGCCCCGGAATCAACATCAAGCGCTCGCCGCTGTGCGGGCGCAACTTCGAGTACTTCTCCGAGGATCCGCTCCTGAGCGGCGAGTTGGGCGCGGCCTGGGTGCGAGGCATCCAGTCGACCGGGGTCGGGGCTTCGGTCAAGCACTTCGCGGTCAACAATCAGGAGACCAACCGCATGACGGTGAGCGCCGAGGTGGATGAGCGCACGCTGCGCGAGATCTACCTGCCCGCGTTCGAGCGCGTGGTGACCAGGGAGCAGCCGTGGACAGTGATGTGCTCCTACAACCGGATCAACGGCGTAGCGGCGGCCGAGAACCGCTGGCTGCTCACCGACCTCCTGCGCGGGGAGTGGGGATTCGAGGGCCTCGTCGTCTCCGACTGGGGAGCGGTGGATGCCCGGGTGCCAGCCCTCGTCGCGGGTCTCGACCTCGAGATGCCTGGTCCCCAGGCCGACAGCTCAGCGGCCATCGTCTCTGCGGTGCAGTCGGGCGGACTCGCCGAGTCAGTGCTCGACACCGCTGTCGAGCGGGTGGTGCACCTCGCCGATCGAGCACGTCGCGACCCTGCGGCTGGCGAGGATCTGAACGAACTCCATCCGCGCCATCACGCTCTTGCCCGAGAGGCTGCCACTGAGTCGATCGTGCTGCTACGCAACGAGGGGGGCATCCTGCCGCTCGAGACCGCTCAGGCGATCGCGGTGATCGGCGAGTTCGCGCGCACCCCTCGGGTTCAGGGTGCCGGCAGTTCCCAGGTCGAGCCGACCCGCCTCGACACCGCGCTCGAAACCATCTCGGGCATCGCGCCCGTCGAGTTCGCCCCCGGGTACAGCTTCGATCGCCGGGTCGATCCTGCGCCCCTGATTAAGGAGGCGGTCGAGGTCGCGCGGCGGTCGACGACCGTGCTGTTGTTCGTGGGCTTGCCGGAGGGCGATGAGTCGGAGGGCTACGACCGCACTCATCTCTCGCTGCCCGACTCCCAGCTGGCACTGGTTCGTGCGGTCGCGGCTGCCAATGCGCGCACCGTTGTCGTGCTGACCAACGGCGGGGTCGTGACCCTGGAGCCGTGGCATGATTCCGTGCCCGCGATCGTCGAGGCGTGGTTGCTCGGCCAGGCCGGTGGCTCGGCCGTCGCGGAGGTGCTGTTCGGAGTGGTTGAGCCCGGCGGGCGGCTTGCGGAGAGCATCCCGTATCGCCTGCAGGACACCCCGTCGTACCTGAACTTTCCCGGCGAGAACGACGTGGTGCGTTACGGCGAGGGCGTGTTCGTGGGCTACCGCTACTACGAGTCGGTGGACATGCCGGTGCGCTACCCCTTCGGTCACGGGCTCAGCTACACGGTGTTCGCCCTGTTCGATCTCGAGGTCTCCCGTGACGGCTCGCGGGCGAGCGTCAGGGTGTCCAACACGGGTGAGCGCGTCGGCTCGCACGTCGTGCAGCTCTACGTGGCGCCGCCCGCTGGGGAGGTCGCCAGGCCGCGGAGGGAACTGCGTGCCTTCACGAAGGTGCGTCTCGAGCCCGGGGCCTCCACTCGAGTGCACTTCGAGCTGGATGCCCGTGCCTACGCTCACTGGGACACGCGCACCTCGGGCTGGGTGGTTCCCGGCGGCGAGTACCTCGTCGAGATCGGACACTCCTCGCACGACATCGCGTTGAGCGCCGCCGTGCGGCGGCACCCCCCGGCTGCCGGCAAGCTCACGCTCGAGTCCCGTGTGGCGGAGTTTCTCGAGCATCCCGTCACCGGCCCGCTGTTCGCCCGGGCGGCGAAGGGCGCCGAGATCGAGGGCGGCGTCAACCTGCTCGACATGGTCGCCTCAATGCCGATGCGCCGTCTCATGCGTTTTCCCGGTGTCGGGGAGTCGTTCAAGAACCTCGCCCCGCTCATCGCGATAGCCAACAACCCGGTGGTGCGGGGTGTCGCCGGATGGCTGCAGCGACGCAGGCCGCACTAGGGCCGCGCTCACCCGTTCCACTCGCGCGCCAGCAGCCCGTAGATGCCGGTGTCGGCCCACTCCCCCTTGAACATCATGTGCTCCACGAAGTGCGCCTCGCGCCGCATCCCGAGCCGTAGACAGAGCGCGACGGATGCCGCGTTCCGGGGGGTCGAGCTCTGCGTACACCCGGTGCAGCCCCAACTCCCCGAACGCGAGCGAGAGTATCGCGCTCGCCGCCTCGAACGCGTAGCCCCTGCCCTGGAAGCTGCGCCGCAGAGCCCACCCGATCTCTGCTGTGAGGTCGTCCGTGTTCGTGAGAGTGAAATACATGGCTCCCGCGACCTCGCCATCGACGATGATTGCCGGCTGAAGGTAGTCCCCGTTCGGATCGGACATCCACTCGTGCACGGCATCAACGTCGTCGCTGAGCATCATCCGCAGGGTGAGACGCTCCGTCACCAAGGGTTCATCAAACGTGTAGGGCAGCGGCATTGGCGTAGCGTACATTCCCCGTGGAGCATGGTCTATGGGCAGACAGCACTATTCGGTCGCGGCTAGTCTGGATAGCACACCACTGTAAGGAAACGGAGCAGCGCATGAGAGGCAAGATTCTCTTCGTCGTAGGACTGGGCGTTGGTTACGTGTTCGGCACCCGCGCGGGCCGCGAGAAGTATGAGCAGATGAAAACCGCAGCCCTCGGGCTGTGGAATGACCCTCGCGTGCAAAAGCGCGTGGATGACGCGGGTGACTTCGTCAAGGACAAGGCACCCGAGGTTGCCGAGTTCTTCGCCGACAGCGCCAAGAAGGTCGTCTCGCAGGTATCGGGCTCGACGCCGACGACCCGCAAGGCTCCCGCGAAGCCCGCTAGCTCCGCCTCGAAGTCCGCACCGGGGAAGTAGTCGGTCGTGCCCGACACCTCCCGCACCGCTCCCAAGCGATCCCTGTTCGCCCTTATCGGCGACATCCCGCGCCTGCTCATGGATCTCGTGCGCAGCGAGATCGAAGGGTTGCAGAAGGAGCTTCTCGAGAAGGTGAAGCACGCCGGAGTGGGGATCGGCCTGATCGCGACCGCCGGATCGTTCGCGTTCTTCGCTCTCGGCGTGCTCATCGCGGCCGCTGTGGTCGGGCTCGCTCAGGTGTTGCCCGCGTGGGCCGCGGCCTTGATCGTTGCGGCCGTCCTCCTCATCATCGCGGCCATTCTGGTGGCCGTCGGGGTGCAGCAGATTAAGCAGGGCACCCCGCCCACCCCGACGAAGACCATCGACAGCATCAAGCAGGATGTCCGGGTTCTGAAGGGAACCGGAACGGGCACCGGAAAGACATCGTCATCATGAGTGAAACCCCCCTCGAGACTCGAATCGCCGACGCTCGAAACGACTTGGCACAAACCCTCGATGCCATTGAAGACAAGCTCAACGTACCGAAGCGCGTCGGGGAGCTCACGACCCGCGCCCGCGAGTCATACGACCGCAACCCTCTTCCGTGGATCATCGGAGCGGTAACCGCTGCGGTCGCCGTTGCGGCCGTTGTCGCCTGGGCCATCCTGAGCGACGACGACTGAGTAGCGCACCAGGATTCGCCTGGGCTACCTCCCGCAGGGGAGGATAGGCACATGGCAGCCAAACCATTGGGCGGCCTCCGGGTGCTCGTACCTCGCGGTGGCAAGTGGGGGGACGGCATAGCCGCGACCCTCAGAACCCTCGGAGCGACTCCGGTCATCGCTCCCATGATCAACTTTGCGAGCGCCGACGACAGCGCGGCGCTGGCCAACGCACTGTACGAGCTGGAGGACGGCCAGTTCGACTGGCTCGTCATCACGAGCGCGACGACCGTCGACGTGTTCGTCGGCAATCGAGTGAGCATTCCACCCACCACTCGAATTGCGGTCATCGGTGAGACCACCGGGGCGGCCCTCCAGCTCGCCGGGTACCGCGCCGACTTCACCCCGAGCGACAACTCTGCACGCGGGCTGGTCGCGCAGTGGGAGGCTGCAGGCATCTCGGGACGCGTGCTGGTTCCCCAATCGGATGTCGCGGAGCCGACCCTGGTGTCCGGCCTCGCCTCGCTCGGGGTCGGTGCGAAGTTCGTTGCCGCGTATCGCACAGTGGGTGTGCCGGTGTCTGACGCGGTGCGTCAGGATGTGGCATCCGGCCGCATCAGGGCGATTCTGGTTAGCTCGGGATCCGTGGCCCGGCAGATCGCGCTGCAGCTTGCGCCCCTGCCGGAGTCGACCGTGGTCGCGACGATCGGTCCCCGGACCGCCTTTGACGCGCGCGCGGCCGGGCTCAGGGTCGACGTGATCGCCGACGAGCGGTCCGCGGACTCACTCGTCGCGTCACTTCTGGAACACTGGACGCGGGTGGTGCCGACGCGAGACGAGCCGCGCGTCTAGCCGAGGAGCAGCGCGAGGCCCAGCAGCACGATGCCGAGCAGAGGCGCGACCCCCTGAATTGCGGCGGCCCGAGCGAGTTTCGGCGAAGAGAGGAGCAGCACCAGCGCCGCAGCCACCATCGAGCCGGCCGCGAAGAGGGTCAGCGTGAGCCCGGCCGCGGTGCGCGAGGTCGCCATCAGCGTGATGCCGGCCGCCGCACCCAGAGCGAGGAACAGGTTGTAGAAGCCCTGATTGAAGGCCATCGGCTTGACCGTGTCGGCGTCGGCTTGGCTCCTGAGTCCGAAGACTCTCCACGTGGCCGACCGCGACCAGCGCAGACTCTCGAGCACGAAGATGTAGACATGGATGAGGGCAGCTATGCCAACCGCGATTGATCCGACCACAAGCAGCGCAGTGTTCATGCCCGACAGCATGCCACCATTTCAGCCAAAGAGGACGGCGGCCTCGTCGTAGCGTGACTGCGGCACGGTGTTGAGTCGGCCGAGGGCGTCCTCGAAGGCGACGTGGGTGATCGACGTTCCGCTCAGCGAGACCATGCGACCCCACCGGTTGTGCACGACCGAGTCGACGGCAGCCATTCCGTAGCGCGTTGCCAGTACGCGATCGTACGCGGTCGGAGTACCGCCGCGCTGGATGTGGCCGAGGGTGGTCGCCCGGGTCTCGATGCCCGTGCGGGCCTCAATTTCGGGAGCGAGCACATCCCCGATGCCCCCGAGGCGGGGGCGACCAAAAGCGTCTAGCCCGCGCTCCGAGTGTGCGTCATCCATGGTGTCGAGCTTGAAGCCCTCGGCGACAACGACTAGCGGGGCTCGTCCGCGGGAGTGGGCCGATTGCACCCATTCGAGGATCTGGTCGATGCTCGTCTTCTGCTCGGGAATCAGGATGGCGTGCGCGCCCGCGGCCATGCCGGAGTGCAGCGCGATCCATCCCACGTGCCGACCCATCACCTCGGCAACCATGCACCGCCCGTGTGAGTCGCCGGTGGTACGCAGTCGATCCATCGCCTCGGTAGCGATCTCGACCGCGGTGTCGAAGCCGAAGGTGTAGTCCGTTGCCGAGAGGTCGTTGTCAACGGTCTTCGGCACGCCGACGATCTTGATTCCGGCATCCGTGAGGCGCTTGGCTGCGGCCAGGGTTCCCTCGCCGCCGATCGCGATGAGCGACTCGATGCCGAGCCGCTCCATGTTGTCGCGCACGCGTTCGGCGCCGCCCTCGGACTCAAACGGGTTCGTGCGGCTCGTGCCGAGGATCGTGCCGCCCTGCTTCGCGATGCCCTGAATGTCGCGGCGCTCAAGCGGCATGATGTCGCCCTGCACGACCCCGCGCCAGCCATCCTTGAAGCCCACGAACTCCTTGTCGTAGACCTTGATGCCCTTGAGCACGGCTCCGCGGATCACGGCGTTGAGGCCGGGGCAGTCGCCGCCACTCGTCAGGATTCCGATGCTCATGCCCCTATCTTGCCGTGTCGCCGAGGTGCCCGTGGTGCGCACCCCCTTCCCAGCGCTAGAGTCGTGCCGACGTGCCTCAAACGTGAGGTTGCGCACACCTTTTCAAGGAGCACTTATGACTGACGCCGCACCTGCACCCGTCCCGCCCACTCCGGCGCCCACGCCCGCGTCATCCGACGGCAAGACCCTGGGCATCATCGCGCTGATCGTCGCGTTCTTCTTCTCGCTGATCGGCATCATTCTCGGCTTCGTGGCGCGCGGACAGTCCAAGCGCGCCGGGGTCAAGAACACGCCGGCAACCGTCGCGATCGTGCTGGGCTTTATCTTCCTGATCGGCACAATCATCGTGATCGCTGTCGCCGTTGCGGGCGGCGCCGCGCTGCTCAACGCGTGTGCGGGACTCGAGCCGGGCACCTACACGCTCGACAACGGCACCACCCTCACCTGCGGCTGATCCACCCTTCCATGACGCGGCGCCCGGGGGGTCCCTCGGGCGCCGCGTGCATGTGTGACTACTCGGCCGCGACTGACTGCTACTTTGTCGAGGATGCCCGTTTCGACCCTCTATGCGCCGTCCCACCCGGTGAGTCTCTCGGCCACGTTGCGGCCGCTGCGTCGCGGGTACGGTGATCCAACCTTCAGCGCGGATGCCTCGGGTGTCTGGCGCACCCTGCGCACCCCGACCGGCTCGGCGACGCTGCACTTGGCACCGACACCCGAGGGGGTCGCGGCCACGGCGTGGGGCGACGGCGCGGCGTGGGCGATCGAGGGCGTTCCGGAGTTGCTCGGTGCCGGCGATGATTGGGCCGAACTGGATGTCTCGGCGGTGCCCCTTCTCGCGGACTCGCTCCGCCGCAACCGGGGCTTGCGGCTCACGCGCACTCGCCAGGTCTTCGAGATGATGGTGGCCGCGGTGCTCGAGCAGAAGGTTACGGGCCAGGAGGCGCGTGCCGCGTGGCGCTGGCTGTTGGTGCGGCACGGTGAGCCAGCACCGGGCCCCGCGCCGGAGGGGATGCGCGTGTTTCCGTCTGCTGAGGTGTGGCGCCGCATCCCGTCGTGGGATTTCCATCGCGCTGGCGTGGGCCCCCAGCGCTCGGCGACCATTGTTCGAGCGGCCGCGGTGGCGGCGTCTCTCGAGCGCACTCTCGACCTCGGCCGCGGGGGCGAGGCCGTCGAACGCGCCCTGCACAGCGTCGTCGGCGTGGGCCCCTGGACGGCTGCCGAGACCCAGCAACGAGCCCACGGCGATCCCGACTCGCCGAGCGTGGGCGACTACCATCTGCCGGGCATCGTTGGGTGGGCGCTGATCGGTGAGCCGGTCGACGACAGCGGGATGCTCGAACTTCTCGCCCCTTGGGCCGGACACCGCCAACGAATCGTGCGCCTGATCGAGGCCAGCGGCATCGCCAAGCCCCGCCGCGGCCCGCGGGCAACTGTGCAGGACCACCGCACGCACTGACCGCGCCCCGGAGCGGGACCAGCGCTCCCACTGTGCCCGCGACCGGTCGAAGGAGTCGGCTTGTCCGGGCCCCATTTGCCTTGGGCACGTGCCTCTCACCCCAACAACTCCGCTACTTCAGGACGTATGTATTTGGCCACAACATACGTCCTGAAGTAGCGGAGTCCTGGCGGAGGGACGGCCGCGGTCGAGCGGGAGTGTGGCCGCGACCGCGACCGCGACGGCGACGGCGGTGGCTGCGAGTTCTCCATTGATCCACCGCGCCTGTCCTCCCGACCTGAGCGTTGCTTGCTGAGTCCACGATCGTGCACCCTGTGCATCCGGGCCGCCGCGACAGCGGGAAAGTAGTGCCGTGCAGCCTCGTGACGCGCTTGAGAAGCTGGGCGGCATTGGGTCGCGATCCGAACTTTTGCTGCTCGGCTGTTGGGATGACGTCGTCGACCTTGCGCTCTACTACGGGCGAATTCATCGGGTGCGTAGGGGGTGGTACGCGCTACCCGAGGCGCCCGAGGATGCGGTTCGCGCCTTCAGGGTCGGGGGCCGTCTCGCGTGCGTGAGTGCGCTCGCCCACCACGCCGACTCGGTGACGCCGCCGGCTGAGCCGATCCATGTGCAGGTCGAGCGCGGGTCATCGCGCTTGCGGCTGCCCAGCGAGTCGGTCGTCGTCCTTCACTGGAGTCGGCGTCAGCTGGAGGGTACCCGGCTCGCAGTGAGTGCGGCCGTCGCTCACAGACAAGCTGAGGTCTGTCGTGCGTTAGCCTGACGCGGTGAACCTGATCTTCCGCACCATCATCCGCATGATCCGCAGCCGGTACGCGACGAGGCTCGCCATGACCGACGTGGGACGCATGAACTTCCGCGTTGTTCCGACCGACATCGATGTGCTGGGCCACATGAACAACGGCGTCTACTTCTCCATCATGGATCTCGGGCGCATTGACCTGATGATGCGGGCTGGCGCGTGGGCCAAGTTGCGGTCGAAGGGTTACTACCCGGTCATGGCGAACGAGACGATGAGTTTTCGCAAGTCGCTTGACCTGTGGGCGAAGTTCACTCTGGAAACCAGGCTCGCGGGGTACGACGAGAAGGCCGTGTACTGCGAGCAGAGGTTCGTCGTGGAGGGCGAAATCTACGCGGTCGCGATGACGCGCGCGCGGTTCCTCAAGCGATCCGGGGGCGTCGTGAGCACCGCGGAACTGGCCGAAATCGTAGGAGTCGCAGCCACAAGCCACGCTCCCGAGCCGTGGGTCGCCGACTGGGCTGCCCAGGTGGCGCTCCCCAGCACGCGGGAGCCCGCACCGAGCCTGTGGGATTGACGCGGCTGAGATTCACTCAGCGGAGACTGCCTCAGCTCGGCGGCCAACTGACCGGGTCGCCGTCCATGGCGAGCCGCTCGTAGTAGGGACGCTGCGAGGGGAGGTAGTCCGAGGCATCCGGAGCCTTGTCGCCCGAGAGTCCCGCGCGCAGGCGATCGAGCGCGTACTCCCAGCGCGGCCCCGCGACTCCTGCCGCCCGCCAGTCGCTCACCCGCTCACCGACGAACAACATGGTCACGCCATCCACCTCGGCGAGCGAGATCACCACGGGCCCACCGTCATCGAGCACGACGCGCAGGGGCGCGTCGCCCTCCGAGACAGGCACGGCAGCGCCCAGCCACTTGCGCTGGAACTGCGGTTTCGTCAGCCAGGACCAGACTGTCGTGGCATCTGCCGCAATGCGTCGCTCGAGCAGCAACTCGAGACCGCGCCGATCCCGCACCACTCGCCCTGTCGGTTGTACGGCCATGCCCTGAGACTAGTCAGGATGCCTCAAGCACCGCCATTGCCGCGTTATGCCCGCCGATCGCGCTCACCGCACCACCGCGCTGGGCGCCGGAGCCGCACAGCAGGATACGCGGATGCCGAGTGGCGACCCCCCAGCGTTCGGCCGGGGTGGAGAGCTGGGCGTCGTCCTCGGCGAACGGCCAGGCGAGCGGGCCGTGGAAGATGTTGCCGCCGGGCATGTGCAGGGCGTGCTCGAGGTCGAGGGTGGTCTTCGTCTCGATCGTGCGGTGGCCGGAGGCATCCGTCAGCAGAAGCTCTTCGATCGGTTCGGCGAGCACCGAGTTGAGCGACGCGAGGGTCGCGGCCTGAAGTTCCGCTCGCTTGGCGTCGTTGGTCTGCTCGGTGACGAGGCGGTCGGGCGCGTGCAGGCCGAACACCGTGAGGGTCTGTGCCCCGCTGGCCTGAAGCTCGGGCCCGAGGATGCTCGGATCGGTGAGCGAGTGACAGTAGATTTCGCACGGCAGCGGGCTAGGAACCGTGCCGTCGGCCGCGGTGTCGTAGGCCGCCGACAACTGGCTCCAGGTTTCGTTGATGTGGAAGGTGCCGCCGAACGCAGCGCGCGGATCCACGCCGGGGTCGAGCAGTTGTGGCAGACGCGAGAGCAACAGGTTGACCTTGACCTGTGCGCCCTCGGGCCGTTCGATCGTCAGCCCGCTCTCGCCCAGCAGTCTTTCGAGCTCGAACGGCGCGACGTTCACGAGCACCCAGGTCGCGCTGAGCGTGCGCTCGGCATCGTCGGTGCGATAGGTGACCGCGCCCTCGGGGGTGAGTGAGGTGACTTCGGCCGCCGTGATCAACTCCGCGCCAGCGAGCCGGGCGGCTCGGGCAAGCTCGCCGGTGACGGCTCCCATGCCGCCGACGGGAACGTCCCAGTCGCCCGTTCCGCCGCCGATTACGTGGTAAAGCAGGCAGCGGTTCGCGGCGAGCGACTCGTCGACGTTGGGTGCGAACGTGCCGATGAGCGCGTCGGTGAGCACCACGCCGCGCACGACGTCGTCCGAGAACGTTTCTGCGATCGTCTCACCGACCGGGCGCTCAATGAGCTCGCGCCACAGGCGGTCGTCACCGAGAGCGGCGCGCGCCTCGGTGCGGGTGAGCAGGGGTTCCGTGACGGTCGGGAAGAGCGCCTGCGCAAGGCGCCCGGTGCCTGAGTAGAACGACGACCAGCCGTGAGCGTCGGGGCCGAGGGCGGTGGCGCTGGCTGTGGCATCCGCGTTGTCGATCAGCAGGCCGCGGTCGGTGCCGGGCTCCGGGGTGTAGCTCGAGTAGCGCCGGCGGCGAAGCGTGATGTCGAGACCGAGGTCCCGGATGACGCGAGCGGGCAGCAACGACACCAGGTACGAGTAGCGCGACAGCCTCGCGTCCACGCCTTCGAACGCGGTCGCGGACACGGCGGCCCCGCCGAGACCGTCGAGCCGTTCAAGCACGGTGACCCGCTTGCCCGCGAGCGCGAGGTACGCGGCCGCGGCGAGCCCGTTGTGCCCACCGCCGACGACAACGACGTCGCGGCGGTCATCCCCGTGCGTCGACACGGTCCTCCGCACCGATTTCGGGCGCGAACACCGGTGGGTTGATCACGTCGAGCACGCGCCGGGAGGCGGTCAGTAGAGCAAGCTTGTGCTCCTCGTCGAGCACATCGAGGAAGTATTCGCGGATGGCCTCCGCGTGGTCGCGGGCTGCATTCGCAACGGCCTGGCTGCCGTCAGCGGTCAGCACGACCCAGACTCCGCGCGCGTCGTCGCCGCACTCGACGCGCTTGACGAGACCGCGCTGTTCCATACGCCCGAGCTGGTGCGAGACTCGGCTCTTCTCCCAGCCAATGAGGTCCGCGATCCGCCCGGCGCGGAGCCGAGCCGTCGGTTCCTCGCTCAGCGAGGAGAGAATCTCGAAGTCCGCGGAGGAGATGCCCGAATCGGCGTGAAGCCGTCTCTCAAGCGTCAGTTCCAGTTGGTGACGCATCACCAGGAACGCGCGCCAGAGTTCGCGTTCGTCACCGGCGATTGCGTTCATTCCCCTATTCTACCGAGATGTTGACACGTCAACAACTAGAGCCACGAGTCGGGCCGGGATTGCGCGCCCTGCACGTAGTGCGCACTGGGGAGGTCGCTGACGCGGCATAGTTGCGCTTAACCGCGGTTTCCACGCAAGAGTCGTGCGTGACGCGGCATTCTTCGTCTAGTCTCGCGCGGTTAGGCTCGATGCATGCTGCCCGAGCCCGATCTTGCCGACGAGGCCGTCGCTACCGTCCGCCGCTGGCTCACTGAGAGCGCCGACGTTCCGGCATCTCCGAGCGCGGCCCGCCTCGCGGGACTGCTCAAGGATCCAAAGGGCCTCGACTTCACGCTGGGGTTCGTAGACCGCGTGGTGCGGCCCGAAGACCTGCGCGTCGCCGGCCGCAACCTTGAGAAACTGAGCCACTCGATCCCGTCGTTCCTGCCGTGGTACCTGCGCTTCGCGATCCTGCTGGGCGGCGGTTTCGCCCCGCTTGTGCCATGGCCGATCGTTCCGATCGCCCGGTGGGTGTTGCGGCGCATGGTGGGTCACCTGGTGATCGACGCGACTCCGGCACGCCTCGACAAGACGCTTGCGGGACTGCGGGGCCGGGGCATCCGCCTCAATCTGAATCTGCTCGGCGAGGCGGTGCTCGGCCAGGACGAAGCGAACAAGCGGCTCGAGGGTACGCGGCAACTGCTCTCCCGCGGCGACGTGGACTACGTATCGATCAAGGTCTCGTCGGTTGCTGCACAACTGTCGATGTGGGCATTCGACGAGATGGTCGACGCGGTCGTCGCTCGGCTGACTCCGCTCTACGAGTTGGCGGCCGATAGCGACACGACGAAGTTCATCAACCTCGACATGGAGGAGTATCGCGATCTCGACCTGACGATGGCGGTGTTCACTCGCCTCCTCGAACAGCCTCGACTGAAGAACCTTGAGGCGGGCATTGTGCTTCAGGCCTACCTCCCCGATGCGCTCGCAGCGCTCCAGTCGCTCACCTCGTGGGCCACTGAGCGTCGTGCGGCAGGCGGCGCGGGAATCAAGATTCGCGTCGTGAAGGGCGCGAACCTTGCCATGGAGCACGTGGATGCCACGCTGCACGGCTGGCCCGTCGCCACTTGGTCGACCAAGCTCGACACCGACACTAACTACAAGCGGGTGCTGGACTGGGCTTTCGCACCGGAGCACACCGACGCGGTTCGTATCGGTGTTGCGGGGCACAACCTGTTCGATCTGGCGTGGGCGTGGCTGCTGGCCAAGCAGCGTCACGTCGACCACCGGGTCGAGTTCGAGATGCTTCAGGGCATGGCGACGGCGCAGGCCGACGCGGTCAGGGGAGACGTGGGTGGTCTTCTGCTGTACACACCCGTGGTGCATCCGCGCGAATTCGATGCCGCCATCAGCTACCTCGTGCGCCGGCTCGAGGAGAACGCGTCGAAGGAGAACTTCATGAGCGGAGTCTTCGAACTGGAGTCGAACGCCGAAATCTTCGCACGGGAGGAGGGTCGCTTCCGCGCGTCCCTGGCCGGCCTCGATGACAGCGTGCCGAGCCCCAGGCGCACCCAGAACCGAGCGAGAACTCTCGACGTGGCCCCGGACGCCGACCCGCGCGACCACGCGTTCCGCAATGAGCCCGACACGGATGCCTCGCTCGCGATCAACCGTGCGTGGGCTGCGCGGGTACTCGACCGCAGCGCCGAGTCGCGGCTGGGGGCGGGCACGATCGCTGCGGCACAGGTGACCGATGCGGCCAGCCTCGAGCATCTGATCTCCGGCGCCGTGCGAGCGGGGGAGGCGTGGGGCGCGAGGTCGGCCGTCGATCGCGCCCGAGTGCTGCACGATGCCGGCGATGTGCTCGCGGCCTTCCGCGGCCGACTCATCGAGGTCATGGCCAGCGAAACCGGCAAGACCGTCGCCGAGGGTGACGTCGAGGTCAGCGAAGCCGTTGACTTCGCCCACTACTACGCCGAGCGCGCGCTGGAACTCGACAACCTCGACGAAGTGACCTACCTGCCGCCACGCCTTACTGTGGTGACCCCGCCCTGGAATTTCCCCGTCGCGATCCCAGCGGGCTCCGTTCTGGCTGCTCTCGCATCCGGCAGCGCGGTGATCATCAAGCCGGCACCGCAGTCCCGGCGCAGCGGCGCCGTGATGGTCGAGGCGCTCTGGGAGGCGGGGGTGCCTAGGGATGTGCTCACTCTCGTCGACCTTGAGGAGGGCGAGCTCGGGCGCCAGTTGGTCTCCCACGCAAGCGTTGACCGCGTCATCCTCACCGGTGGGTGGGAGACTGCCGCACTGTTCCGGTCATGGCGCAGTGACCTGCCGCTGATCGCGGAGACGAGCGGCAAGAACGCGATCATCGTGACGCCGAGCGCCGACCTCGACCTCGCGGTTGCCGATGTGGTGCGCAGCGCCTTCGGTCACGCGGGCCAGAAGTGCTCGGCCGCGTCTCTCGTGATCTTGGTCGGCTCAGTCGCGCGCAGCGAGCGGTTCGCCCGCCAACTTGAGGATGCTGTGCGCACCCTCCGGGTTGGCTATCCGCAGCAGGCGAGCGCGCAGATGGGGCCGCTCATCGAGCCGGCTGCGGGCAAGCTGCTCGACGCGCTCACCACGCTCGCCGAGGGCGAGGAGTGGCTCGTGAAGCCGCGCTCGCTGGACGAGTCCGGTCGACTGTGGTCGCCCGGGGTGCGCACCGGGGTTGCGGCCGGCAGTGAGTTCCACCTCACGGAATACTTCGGTCCCGTGCTCGGCGTGATGTCAGCGCCGTCGCTCGACGAGGCGATCGCGCTACAGAATGCGGTGCCCTACGGGCTCACGGCGGGCATCCACTCGCTCGAGGCGGCCGAGGTCGCTCACTGGCTCGAGCGCGTCGATGCGGGCAACCTTTACGTCAACCGGGGAATCACTGGCGCGATCGTGCGTCGCCAGCCGTTCGGCGGGTGGAAGCGCTCGACAGTAGGCACGGGCGCAAAGGCAGGCGGACCTAACTACGTGCTGAGTCTGGGCTCGTGGCGACCCGTCGAGCGCGAGGCCGAAGCCAACATCGTGGTGGACGGCCTCAGCCGTCGCGTCGCGTCAGTGATCAAGCGGGGGCAGTCGGGCATCTCGTTCGAGGAGTTCGATCGTGTTCGCCGCGGCGCACTCAGCGACGAGGCGGCCTGGGTCGCCGAGTTCGGTGTGAGCCGGGATGTCTCCGCGCTCGAGGTCGAGCGCAACGTGTTCCGGTATCGACCCGCTGCGGTCACCATTCGGCTCTCGCAGGGCGAGCCGCTCGGCCATCTCGTGCGGCTCATCGCGGCGGGGGCCTTGGCCGGATCGCCGCTCACGATCAGCTCCACGGTGCCGCTGCCCACCACCCTCGTCGAGTCGTTCAGCGACCCCATCCCCACCGCGATCGTGCGTTCGGTCGTCGTTGAGTCGGATGACGCATGGCTGGCCCGCGCGCCGCAGCTCTCCGGTCGCGTGCGCCTGATCGGCGGCGATCCTCGCGCGCTCGCGGAGGCCGTCGGTGGCAACCCGGACGTCGCGATCTACTCGGCTCCCGTGACCACTCAGGGTCGCATCGAGCTGCTCCCGTTCCTGCGCGAGCAGAGCGTGTCGATCACCGCGCACCGGTTCGGAAACCCGGACCGCGCGATGGCGGGGCTTTCGGTATGACTGTTCCAGCACTGACGCTCAACGACGGCACGAGCATCCCGCAACTGGGCCTCGGCACCTACGGACTGTGGAACGAGGAGGCCTCGGCGGTTGTTGCGCAGGCCATCGAGCTCGGATACCGTCACCTCGACACGGCCGCCCGCTACGAGAACGAAGCCGCGGTCGGCGAGGGCATCCGCCGGAGCGGCATCGATCGTTCCGAGCTGTTCGTGACTACCAAACTCGACGGCGAGTGGCAGGGCGACGACCGTGCAGTCGCTGGCCATGCCGCCTGCCTTGATCGACTCGCGCTCGACTACGTCGATCTGCTCCTGATCCATTGGCCGCTCCCGTCGCGCGACGAGTACGTGTCGACCTGGCAAACCTTCGAACGCCTGAAGACGCAGGGGCTCACGCGCTCGATCGGGGTCTCCAACTTCACGCCCACCCACCTCGACCGGCTCGCCGCCGAAACCGACACGGTGCCGTCGGTCAACCAGATCCAGCTCACGCCGGTGATCCAGCGCCGGGAGCAGCGGGCCTATGACGCCGCGCACGGGATTGTCACGGAGTCGTGGAGCCCGCTCAAGGGCGTGCTCGACACCGCCCAAGTGCGCGAGGTGTCGGATGCCACGGGCCACACGCCCGCGCAGGTCGTGCTCCGCTGGCACCTCCAGAACAACCTCGTGGTCATTCCGAAGTCGGCGAATCGCGAGCGTCTCGCGAACAACCTCGCGGCGACCGAGTTCACCCTTGACGGGGCCGCGATGGCTTTGCTGGACACTCTCGATGCGGGGCCGGGCACCGGCGTCGACTCCGACGAGAGCGGGCACTAGCGCCCGAGGGCGCTCCGCACGTATCCGAGGGCGACGTCCGCGTCGATGCCGAGCTCGGCGGCCCGGGCCGCGTACTGACTCGCGGCCAGCTGCAGAAGCGACTGGGTCGTGTCATCCCGGGCGCTCACGACCGTGCCGTTGCGCCCGCGGGTCTCGACAAACCCGTCAGCCTCGAGCGCGCGATATGCCCGGGCGACCGTGTACGGAGCCACACCGAGGTCGGTTGCGAGTTGGCGTACGGTGGGCAACTTGGTGCCGGCAATGAGCTCGCGGCTCGCGACCTGCTCGCGGAACTGGCTCATGAGCTGCTCGTAGAGCGTGATGGACGACTCGTGATCGACGGTGAATGTCATCAGTCGTGGGTGCGGTGGATGAGCCGCGACAGCACGATTGCGCTGCGGGTGTGGTCGACGTTGGG
>JBJXDR010000067.1:0-6464 GCA_046155245.1 Rhodoglobus sp.
TCATCGTCACCGGCAGCGCCTCGAGCTCGATCACGAGATCCTCGACCCGCCGGCGGTGCTCGCCCTGCCCACCCGTGATCACCCAGGGGCGACCGATGAACAGGTCGGCGCGCGCGGAGATCGCTCCCCCGCGCTCGCGCCCGGCCAGCGGGTGGCTGCCGACGTAGCGGGTGAGGTCGGCGCCCGATGACTCGAGCTCGCGCAGAATCCCGGCCTTGACGCTCGAGACGTCGGTCACGGTGGCGTTCGGCCACGCGGCCAGCTCGGCCGCTATGACGTCGGCCGTGGCATCCGGCGGCACCGCGACGATCACGAGCGAGGGGTCGTCGCCCTCGGCGGGCGCGCGACCAGCGCCGTAGTCGATGGCGAGCGAGACGTTGGCGCGCGACGCGTCGTGCAGGATCACGTCGACTCCGCGCATGACGAGCGCGTGGCCGATGCTCGCGCCGAGCAGGCCCGCGCCTACGATGCGCACCTGGCCGGTAATGCGGCTCACTCGGCGTCTCCTTCGGTGGGGGCGGTGGCCTCCGCCGATCGGGCGATCGTGAGCAGCTGGCCGAGTTCCACCTGAGTGAGGTCGCGGCTGCGGCCGACGGGCAGAGTTCCGAGGTGCAGTGGGCCGAACTGGCGGCGCACGAGCTCGATCACCGGGTGACCGACGGCATCCATCATGCGACGCACGATGCGGTTGCGACCCGAGTGCAGGGTCAGTTCGACGAGGGTCTCGGTGCGCGACGACCCGGGCAGGGCCCTCGCCTTGTCGGCGGCGATCGGACCGTCGTCGAGCTCAATGCCGCGGGTGAGCTTGCCAATGGTCTGGGCGTTCACGACGCCGGAAACCTTGGCGATGTAGGTCTTCGAGACTCCGAACGAGGGGTGCGCGAGCACGTGGGCGAGCTCGCCGTCGTTGGTCAGAACGAGAAGGCCTGAGGTCGCGGCATCCAGTCGACCGACATTGAACAGCCGCTCCTCGTACTCACGGGTGAACTGCCGCAGGTCGGGCCGGCCGCTCTCGTCGGCCATCGAGCTCACGACTCCCACGGGCTTGTTGAGCATCACGTAGCGCTTGGTCGTGTCGGTCTGGATGGCCGTGCCGTCGACCGTGATGAGGTCGGCCGGCAACACGCGCCGGCCCGGCTCGGTGACGATCTCGCCGTTGACCGTGACGCGCCCCTGAGCGATGAGGTCCTCCGAGACCCGACGGGATGCCACGCCCGACGCGGCCATCACCTTCTGCAGCCGCTCGCCCTCGGGCGAGGCCGCGCCGGTGCCGGGGGCGTCAGCGCTGCCCTGTAGCTCACTGTTGGCCATCGAACCCCCGCAGACCGTCATCGAGCAGCGGCGAGATCTTCGGCAGCTCGTCGATCGAGTTGATGCCCAGTTGGGTCAGCATGAGCGCGGTCGTCTCGTAATGGATGGCGCCGGTCTCGCTGTCGGTGAACGCCTCGGTGATGAGACCCCGACCGAGCAGCGTGCGCACGACCGAGTCCACGTTGACCGCGCGGATGGAGGCGATCGACCCGCGACTGATCGGCTGCTTGTAGGCGATGACCGCGAGGGTCTCGAGCGCGGCCTGGCTGAGCCGGGTCGGGTTCTGGCTGAGCACGAAGTCGCGCACCACGTCGTCGTGTTCGGCGCGCACGTAGATGCGCCAGCCGCCGCCGACCTCGCGCAGTTCGAACCCGCGACGAGTGCCGCCCTCGGTGCCTTCGTAGTCAATGCCGTCGTAGTCGGCGACGAGCCGCTCGATGGATTGGCGCACCGCAGCGACCGGAACGCCCACGGCCGTGGCGAGTGAGACGAGGCCCTGGGGCTCGTCGGCGACCATGAGGATGGCTTCAAGCGCGCGTTCAGTTTCCATATTCGGCTCCCAGGTGCGCGAGGCTGTCATCCGACCAGTGCTCGGCCGTCCAGCGGATCGAGAGCTCGCCGAGCGGTTCGAGCTGGTCGAACGAAATCGCGTCGGCGCGGTAGAGCTCAAGCACCGCAAGAAAGCGCGCGACGATCACGCCCCGCTGCTCGGCCCCGGCGATCAGGTGGCGGAACGTGAGGGTGCCCCCGCCGCGGAGCATCGCCACGACGTGGGCCGCCTGCTCCCGGATGCTCACCAGCGGCGCGTGCAGATGCTCGAGTCCCACGGTCGGCAGTTCCCGCGGCGCGAGGGCGTACGCCGCAAGCGCCGCGAAGTCGTCGAGGTCGAGCGTCCAGACGAGTTCGGGCGTCGACTTGCGGTACTTGTCCTCGAGCCGTACCGACCTGAAATGGCGTGTCGACTCGGTGTCGAGGCGGCCGGAGAACCACTGGGCCGCTTCCTTGAACGCGCGGTACTGGAGCAGGCGCGCGAAGAGCAGGTCCCGAGCCTCGAGGAGGGCGACATCCTCGGCGTCGACGAGCTCGCCCTGCGGCAGGAGGCCGGCAACCTTGAGGTCGAGCAGGGTCGCGGCGACCACGAGAAACTCGGTCGCCTGATCGAGCTCCTCCTCTGAATCCAGGTCGTGAAGGTAGGAGATGAACTCGTCGGTGATGCTCGACAGCGAGACCTCGGTGATGTCGAGCTCGTGCTTGCTGATCAGCGAGAGCAGCAGATCGAACGGCCCGTTGAAGTTGCTCAGGCTGACGGAGAAACCCGACGATTCGGTTTCGAGCCCGTCCGCCAGCCCCGCGCCGCTAGGCGACTGCGCCACGGGAGATCAACTCTCTGGCGAGCTGGCGATACGCGTCTGATGCCGAGTGATCGGGGGCGAAGGAGGTGATCGGGGCTCCCGCGACACTCGCATCCGGAAACTTCACTGTGCGGCCGATGACGGTCTCGAGCACACTGTTGCCGAACGTCTCGACGACTCTCTCGAGCACCTCACGCGAGTGCAGCGTGCGCGCGTCGAACATGGTCGCGAGTATGCCGTCGAGCTCGATCGCCGGGTTGAGGCGATCGCGCACCTTGTCGATCGTCTCGACCAGCAGGGCGACACCGCGCAAGGCGAAGAACTCGCACTCGAGCGGGATCAGCACGCCATGCGCGGCAGTCAGCGCGTTCACCGTGAGCAGGCCCAGCGACGGTTGGCAGTCGATCAGGATCACGTCGTAGTTGTCGCTGACCTTGCGCAGCACCCGGGCGAGGATCGTCTCCCGGGCGACCTCGTTGACGAGATGCACCTCGGCCGCGGACAGGTCGATATTGGCCGGAATGATGTCGAGGTTCGCGTAATCAGTGTGGATGATCGCCTCGGCCGGGTTCTTCACGGTTCCGAGCAGCAAGTCATAGATGGTCGGCACGTCGTGGGTGGGAACGCCCAGCCCCGCCGACAGGGCGCCCTGCGGATCGAAGTCGATCACGAGAACCTTGCGACCGTACTCCGCTAGCGCCGCACCCAGATTGATGGTGCTCGTCGTCTTGCCGACGCCACCCTTTTGGTTGCACAGCGAGATGATGCGCGCCGGGCCGTGCCCGCGAAGCTTGGGCGGCTCCGGGAAGACGGTGACGGGGCGACCGGTCGGGCCGAGGACCGGCGTCTCGAGGCCCGGCAATGTCGCCGCGTCCTCTCGCTGCCCTGTCATGCACAAAGTGTACGCGCGCGCCCCACGGCAGCCCGTGCCGCACACACCGGGCGCAGCGGGCTCACCTAGACCTCAGGTAGAGGGTTAGTCACCTGGCGCGGGGGTGGGCGGTCGTGTACATGTCACGCAGCGTGTCGGCGGTGACCATCGTGTAGATCTGGGTCGTCGCGACGCTCGAGTGGCCGAGGAGTTCTTGCACGACCCGCACGTCGGCCCCGCCCTGGAGCAGGTGAGTCGCGAACGAGTGCCGGAACGTGTGCGGTGAGATGTCGATCCCCAACTGCACCCGCTCGGCTGCCGCGCGGATGATCAGCCACGCGTTCTGCCTCGAGACCCGCGCACCGCGCGCGCCGAGGAACAACGCCGGCGTCGCCCTACCCCGCGCCGAGAGCGCCGGCCGGGCTCGCACGAGATACGTCTCGATCGCGGCCCGCGCGAAACTGCCGACCGGAACGATGCGCTGCTTGCTCCCCTTGCCGAACAGCCTCACGACGTCGCCGTCGATCACGTCGTCGACATTGAGCGCGACTGCCTCCGACACCCGGGCCCCCGTCGCGTACAGCAGCTCGAGGAGCGCCTTGTCGCGCATCTGCAAAATGTCGTCACCATCGGTCGCCGCGAGCACCGCAGCCATCTGCTCGATCGTGATGGCTTTGGGGAGCCGCATCGGCAGTTTCGGCGGGGTGGCGTCGACCGCGGCATCCGTCGTCACGAGCCCCTCGTCGAGCAGGTAGCGGTGAAAGCCGCGCACTGACGACAGCATGCGAGCCACCGACGACGCGGTCAACGGATCGGCGCGGGTGCGCAGTTCGTGGGCGAACGCGGCCACGTCGTCGGGCGAGATGCCCTCGGGCGTCTCGATCCCCCGCCGGGTGAGGCAGTCGAGGTAGGCGCCGAGGTCGCGCCGGTAGGCCTGAGTCGTGTTGGTCGACAGCCCGCGCTCGATCGAGACGTGGCGCAGGTATCGGTCGACCGCGGTCGAGAGCTCGGTCGACAGCGTCGTCATGACCGGGCGCTCGCGCTCATGACCGAGCGAGCGGATGCCGCGGCCACGGCGCATCCGCCGGCCCGAGGTTCTGCCAGCCGCGGTCCCGTCCCGCCGCCGCGGTCAGCACGGCGAGGCACAGTATCGCGTTCTGCACCTCGCGGGACAGCACCGCGTCGACGGCCTCGTCGAGCGGCACCCAGCGCAGCTCGATGCCCGCCTCCTCCTCGGTGCGCGCGAAGACCTCGGGCGCCGCGTTCACACCGCGAGCCAGGTAGATGCGGATGACCTCGTTGCTGCCGCCGGGCGACGTCATGAACTCGCTCAGCAGGTCCCAGTTCTCGGCGACCAGATCGACCTCCTCGGCAAGCTCGCGTTGCGCTGCCGCGAGCGGCGACTCCCCGTCTAGATCGAGCAGCCCCGCCGGCAGCTCCCAGTCCCGGGAGCGCACGGGGTGCCGGTACTGCTTGATCAGCAGCACCCGCTCGCGCTCGTCGAGCGCCAGAACTGCCACGGCGCCCGGGTGATCGACGAACTCGCGCACAATGCTCTCGCCGTCGAGAGTGAACGTCTCCCGCCGCACGGCCCAGACGCGCCCGTCAAACACGAGGTCGCTCGCGCTCACCTCGGGTTCGGTCGGGTCATCCCGCAGATCAGGCATCCGGCGGATCCGGAACCTCGAACAACCGACTCGCCTGCTGGCGGTCGAGCGCCGCGTCGATCAGACCGCGGAACAGCGGATGCGCGTGGTTCGGTCGCGACCGCAACTCCGGGTGCGCCTGCGTACCGACATAGAACGGATGCACGTCGCGAGGCAGCTCGACGAACTCGACCAGGGTGCGGTCCGGGGAAATTCCCGAGAAGGCCATACCCGCTTCGGCGATGCGGTCGCGGTAGGCGTTGTTCACCTCGTAGCGGTGGCGATGACGCTCCGCGATGCTCGTCGCACCGTACAGCTCCTCGACGATCGAGCCGGGCTGGAGCGTCGCATCGTAGAGACCGAGACGCATCGTGCCGCCCAGGTCGCCGTGGTCGATGATGTCGACCTGCTCGGCCATCGTCGCGATCACCGGGTACTGGGTGTCGGGATCGAACTCCGAGGACGACGCGCCCTCGAGTCCCACGACATCGCGGGCGTACTCGATCACCATGCACTGCAAGCCGAGGCACAGTCCGAGGGTGGGGATCCCGTTCTTGCGCGCGAACTTGAGCGCGCCGAGTTTGCCCTCGATACCCCGCACGCCGAAGCCGCCCGGCACGAGCATCCCGTCGACATCGCCGAGCATTTTGGCGGCGCCCTCGGGGGTCTCGCACAGGTCGGAGGGCACCCACTTGATGACGACCTTGGTCTGATGCGCGAAGCCACCCGCCTTGAGTGCCTCGGTGACAGAGAGGTACGCGTCGGGGAGGTCGATGTACTTGCCGACCAGCGCGACAGTGACCTCGTCCTTGGGGTCGTGCACGGCCCTGAGGAGCTCGCTCCAGCCGTCCCAGTTGACGGCCCCGGCCTTGAGCCCGAGCTGCTCGATGATGTACGCGTCGAGCCCCTGGTCGTGGAGCATCGTCGGGATGTCGTAGATGCTCGACACGTCGACCGCGTTGACCACGGCGGCCTCGTCGACGTCACACATGAGCGCGATCTTCTTCTTGTTGCTGTCAGACACCGGGCGGTCGCTGCGCAGCACGAGCGCGTCGGGCTGGATACCGATCGATCGCAGGGCGGCCACCGAGTGCTGGGTCGGCTTGGTCTTCTGCTCCCCCGACGCCCCCATGTACGGAACGAGCGAGACGTGCACAAAGAACACGTTCTTGCGGCCCAACTCGTGGCGCACCTGGCGTGCCGACTCGATGAACGGCTGGCTTTCGATGTCGCCCACAGTGCCGCCGATCTCCGTGATGATCACGTCGGGGGCGGGCTCGCCGG
>JBJXDR010000068.1:0-16624 GCA_046155245.1 Rhodoglobus sp.
TGCGCACTGTGCGCCTGCGCGTGCCGAGCGTCGACGCGGTCGCCGACCTGCTCGTTCGGCGGGACGGTGTGGATGCCGCAACCGCGACCCGCGCCGCCCGCGAAGCCCAGTCGCACATCGGCATGGCCCACCGGCTCGCGACCAATGCTCAGGCCCGTGAGCGGCGCGAGCGCACGCTCGATGTCGCGTTGGGCATCCGCTCGGTGGCCGATGCTGCTGCTGCCGCAACCGTGCTACTCGAGCTCGCGAAGGCCGACGCCGAGGCGATCACCGAGGAGCGCGACACCGAGGAGCGCGACTCCGCGATGCGCTCCCTCGGTATCGACCCCGGCGGCACGATACCGCCCGCTCTCCGCAGTCAGTTGAAGAATCTCGAGGAGGACCAGAAGCGCCGCGCGACCCGCAGCCTGCGCGACGGGATCGACCGCATCATGGTGGACCTGCTGTCGCTGTATCGCGACATCCTGCTCATCCAGCTCGGGGTGCCTGGCGGCCCGATCAACCTCAGCATTCTCGACCGAGTCAATGTGGCTGCGACTCTCAGCGATGCGGCAGGAACGCTTGCCACGATGGATGCCATCGCCATCGCCCGCCGCCGGATCGACAGCAACGTCGCTCCGGCTCTCGCGCTCGAGGCAATGCTCGTCACCGCCGTCAGGAGGGCAACCGCACCGTGAGACGACTTGGACCCGGCCTCGTCGCCGGCGCGCTCGCCGTCAGCCTGCTCCTGAGCGGCTGCGTGTCGTGGTTCCAGCCGCCGGCCCCCTCCACCTCCACCCCGACCGACGAGCAGGTCGCGCCGGAACTTGAGCCGTATTACCGGCAGGTGCTCTCCTGGTCGAGCTGCGGGGGCGGTCTGCAGTGCGCGACCGCCAAAGCTCCGCTGGACTGGGCCGACACGAGCGCGGGTGACATCGAGCTTGCGCTCGTGCGTCAGACCGCGACATCCGGCAATCGGGTAGGTTCGCTGCTGGTCAACCCGGGCGGACCCGGCGGCTCGGGCTATGACTTCATCAAGGACAGCATCGACTACGCGACCGACGAGCGCCTGCAGGCGAGTTTCGATGTCGTGGGCTTCGATCCGCGCGGGGTGAACCGGTCGACCCCGGTCACGTGCTACACCGATCCGGCGGAACTGGACTCGTTCATCTACGACATCGCGACGGGCGAACCGGGCAGCGACGAGTGGCTCGCGCAGCTGTCTGCGAGTACGACGAAGTTTGGTGAGCGTTGCATCGAACTCACCGGACCCCTCCTCGGGCTCGTCGACACCGCGAGCGCGGCGCGTGACCTCGACATGCTGCGCGCGGCTCTTGGCGACACGAGCCTCAACTACCTCGGGTACTCGTACGGCACCCTACTCGGCCAGGTCTACGCCGAGCTGTTCCCGAGCAAGACCGGACGACTCGTGCTCGACGGGGCGGTCGATCCGGCGGCGACCAGCTTCGAGGGCACAGCGACTCAGGCCAAGGGCTTCGAGAGCGCTCTGAACGCGTTCCTCGTCGACTGCGCCGGCGCATCCGGCTGCCCCTTCACCGGCAGTGTGGATGACTCGCTCGGCGAGATCCGAGCTCTGCTCGACAGCCTCGACGCGAGCCCCCTGCGCAACTCAGACGGTCGCCAGCTCGGCAGCGCCGCGATGTTCACGGCGATCATCCTGCCGCTCTACAACAAGGAGAACTGGGAGTATCTGCGCCAGCTCTTCAGCGACGTGTTCGCCGGGGACGCGACGTACGCCTTCCAGCTGGCCGACAACTACAACGGGCGAAATGAGGACGGCACGTACCGCGACAACCAGACCGAGGCGTTCATCAGTATCAACTGCCTCGATGCGCGCGGCGACGGCGATCCGGCCACCATGCGCGCAGAGGCCGCGGAGCTGAAACAGCTCGCACCGGTCTTCGGGCCGCAGATGTCGTGGGGCGGCACGGGATGCCCCAACTGGCCGGTCCCGGCCACTCGCGAACGAGCGCCGATCGTCGCCGAAGGCTCGGCCGACATCCTGGTGATCGGCACGACCAACGACCCCGCGACGCCCTATAGCTGGGCGGTCACCGTCGCCGGCACGCTATCGAAGGGTCACCTGATCACGTACGAGGGTGAAGGCCACACCGCGTACAACAAATCGAACTCGTGCGTGAATGACGCCGTAGACGAATTCCTGATCAAGGGCACGGTGCCCGCGGCCGATCCGAAGTGCTGATCGCGCGCGGAAGGCAGCGATAGGCTCGGCGTGTGAACACGGCACACCTTCGCACCACCGCGCTCATCGCCTGCGGCTCAGCGCTGCTCCTGCTGCTCTCCGGATGTTTCAATCTCGGGGTAGTCCAGCCCAACTCGTCACCGCCGACCGGGGAAGACGTGCCGGCCGCCCTCGTGCCGTACTACACCCAGACACTCACCTGGGCGGACTGCGACAACGGCATGGAGTGCGCGACAGCGAAGGCGCCGATGGACTGGGCTAACCCCTCAGCCGAGACTGACATCACGCTCGCGCTTGTGCGTCAACCGGCGACCGGCACCAAGCAGGGCTCGCTGTTCACCAACCCGGGCGGGCCTGGCGCATCCGGTGTCGACTTTGTGTACGACTCGATCGATTTCGCGGTCAGCGCGGATCTACAGGCAGCGTTCGACGTGATCGGCTGGGATCCGCGCGGAGTCGGTCAGTCGTCGGCCGTAAAGTGCTACGACGCACCCGAGCTCGACCAGTTCATCTTCGGGCTGCCCGTGGCGCCCAGGGGAACGCAGGAGTGGATCGACGAGGTGACTCAGTCCTCGATCGACTTCGGTCAGGCGTGCCTTGAGAACACCGGCGAGCTGCTCCAGTTCATTGACACTCAAAGCACCGTGCACGACCTCGACATGCTGCGCGCGGTTGTCGGGGACCCGAAGCTCAACTACCTCGGCTACTCGTACGGCAGCGACATCGGCTCGTACTACGTCGAGAATTTCCCCGACAAGGTGGGCCGGCTCGTTGTCGACGGCGCGACGGATTCGTCGATTTCGGTGTTCGAGGTGGGCCTTGTGCAGACCAAGGGATTCCAGCGGGCGCTCGAGAACTACCTGGCCGCCTGCCCCGACCTCTTTGATGAATGCCCGTTCACCGGCGACCTTACGGCCGACCTCGCCACGATCCGCGGCCTGTACGACCGGTACGACGCCTCTCCGATCGCTGCCCCCGACGGGCGCATGATGGATGCCGGCGTTCTCGACATCGCGATGAGCATGGCGCTGTACTCGGCAGACTCGTGGCCGTTCCTCAACGACCTGTTCTCCGAGGCTCAGGACGGTGTCACCGACACTGCCTTCTTCCTCGCCGACTACTACTACAGCAGGGACACCGACGGCACCTACGCCGACAATTCGCTCGAGGCGTTCCTGGCGATCTACTGCGTCGACTACCCGGTCGAGACCGACCCGGCCGTGCTCGCCGAGCAGGAGGTGCTGCTGCAGCAGGCGTCGCCGACGACCTACCGTCCGTCGCCGCCCATCGGCGACACGACCTGCGCCAACTGGCCATTCACATATCAGGGCCCGCCGATCACCGCGCTGACCGGAGCCGGTGCCCCGCCGGTGCTCGTGGTCTCGACAACCGGCGACCCGGCGACGCCCTACGAGTGGGGAGTCGCGCTCGCCGACCAGCTTGAGAGCGCCGTGCTCATCACCTTCAACGGTGAGGGTCACACCGCGTACGGTCAGGGCAACGAGTGCATTACTTCCACTGTTGATGCGTACCTTCTCAAGGGCACCGTGCCCAAGGAGGACCCCAACTGCTAAGCGGCGGCCGAAAGCCGACCGCGGCGTACACCACCGAGCCCGCAATTTTGCGCGCCGTGCAAGAATAGTTCCATGACCACTGCGACGGATGCCGCGGAGCTGGGCCTGCGCGAGCGCAAGCGTCGTGCCACCCGCCGCGCCATCCAACTCGCCGCACTCCACCTGGTCGCGGAGCGTGGACTCGACAACGTCACGATCGACGAGGTGAGCCGGGTCGCCGATATCTCTCCGCGCACCTTCTTCAACTACTTCCCCTCGAAGGAGGAGGCGATCCTCGGGGATCCGCCGATCCTCGCCGAAAGCGACTCGGTCGAGAGGTTCGTCGTGGATGCCGACGGCACAACGGTCTTCGACGGACTTGTCACCGTGCTCATCGAGGTCGGCGACACGTCGTTGGAAGACGCGGAGATGATGCAGCTTCGCCACACCCTTGTGAAGGAGTATCCGCAACTCTTCGCGCTCCGCATGGCGAAGATGCGTGACTTCGAGGAGCAGATCGCGGGGGTGATCGCTCGACGGCTCCGACACGACCTGCCGGGAGCCGAGGCATCCTGGATCGATCGGCGGGCCCGGCTCATGACCCACGTCTCGCTCGGCGTGATCCGTCATGCGTGGGCGAGTTGGGCTACTGCTGAGCCAAGAACTGCTCTCGGCGTGGAACTGCGGCGCTCGTTTGACGAGGTCAGGACGCTGTTTTCCTGACGCCCGCTGGTTCGAGGGCCCCACGGTTTCTCGGCTAAGCTTTCATGCTGTGCCTCGGGTGACCCGGGCCGGCCGCCTTAGCTCAGTCGGTAGAGCATCTCACTCGTAATGAGAAGGTCAAGAGTTCGATTCTCTTAGGCGGCTCCACTAGCACCGTGTCCCCCCAATGCAGGACAGACACGCCGGTTCATGCCCCCAAAAGGCGGGTGAAATGTTCGTTTTGCGCACCCTTGGGGTTGCGGGGGGCCGAGCCCGGACGTAGCTTGGCACCACGTCGCAACCAATTGGGGGTGTTCGGCGTAGTGCGTGGGGGTGCACGACTATGAAGCGGTACGCATTCTTGGCGACGGTTTTCTCGACCGCGCTCATTGTGGCACTTCCGTTCGTTGGCGGTGGTGGGCCCGGTCTGAATGGGCTCGCAGTCGCGACAACGTCGGTCGAGTCACCAGCTTTGGCGTCCATCGTTGAACCTGAAGCGGCCAGCAACCGTATTGCCCTGAGGTACGGGGGCAGCGACCAAGTCATTGAGGCGCGCAGTATCGCGATATCGAAATCGCTGAGCAGTGACTGGGAACACCTTGCTCAGAAGCCCGTGCCCAAGCCGCTCCCGCCCGTGGATGCTGCGGGCGCCGCATCCGGCACCACCGAGCGCCGCGCCCAGCTCGAAGCACAGGGTCTATCGTGCCCGGGATTCAGCGCGGGCGGCACGAGCGGCGCTCCCGGCGCCTACTCGGCACTCGGTGTCGCAGGCACCACCTCAGACGACCTCGCGTCGTTCGCGTACCAGTACAACGCGATCCGCGCGCAGAATTGTCTCCCGCCGGTGACCTATTTTGTGTACGACTCCTGCATGGAGGCGCGCCTCTTCTGGATGGCTGAGTCACCGAGTCCCGACCCGATGGACGCGTGGGGCCACATCGGCTCCGTGCGCATCGACGGGGCTCCGAGTGTCGGCTGCGACGGCAACCTCGCGGGCGGCTCCGGCAACAGCGGGTCAACCGTTGCCATCAAGTGGTGGGAGTCGGCATCGCATCAGGCATCGCTCTACCGCCCCAGTTCGGGCACTGGCGGGGTCTGCATCGCCTTCGCTATGACGCACGGTGGAATCGACGAGCCCTACTCGTTCACGCGGGCGGCCGCTCGTTGGACCTACTGCTAGGCCCGCGTCCAGAGAAGGATTCGTCGGCCCGGCTATCATTGCCGAGTGACGGATTCGAACGACGAGGTGCCCACTCAGGCCCTCACGAGACGGTCCCTGCGCGCCCCTGAGCCGAAGACGCCCGGGCGCCTGTCGTCGATGATTCGCAAGCATCCGAATGTCTGGCTTGCGTCGGCACTTGGCGTCGTGTTCCTGCTGCTCGGCACGTCTGCGGTGTTTGCGGGGGTCGCCGCCGGATCTGGCCCATCCGTCGCGGCGCCGCTGCCGACGGAGACCGTCGACCCCCGGCCGCAGCCGTCGGCACTGCCCGCGGCCAGCCGCCTGCGCACGGGCTCCGTCGCCGGCATCGTCGCGGATCCGCGACTGGCCGACTTCTCGGGGTTTGTCGTCAATGCCACCACGGGCGAGACTCTCTTCGATCGCAACGGCACCCTGCCTCAGCGCACCGGGAGCGTGCTGAAGGTACTGACTGCCGCGGCGGCCCTCAACATCCTCGGGCCCGGTGGACAGCTGACGACCCAGGTGATCGACGGGTCGAGTCCCGGAGTCATCGTGCTCAAGGGGGGCGGCGACCCCACTCTGGCGACCACGACCAACACGGTCTACGACGGTGCGCCGCTGATTGCTGACCTCGCCTCGGCAGCGATGACGAAGTATGACCAGCGCCATCCTGGAGTGCCGATCACCCAGATCGTGCTGGATTCCACCATGTGGGACCCTGCCGACGACTGGGACTCCTCATGGCTGCGCAAGGAGCAGGACGACGGCTACCAGGCCCAGGTCACCGCGTTGATGGTCGACGGCGGTCGCTCCGACCCCGGCGCCAACGTGAGCTACCGCACCACCGACCCGATTGGGGATGCGGGGCGTGAGTTCGCGGATGCCGCGGGCCTCGACGGCGTCATATTCTCCTCGGGCGCGGCCGTTGGGAGCACGGTTCTCGCAGAGGTGAAGTCGCAGCCGGTGAGCACCCTCATCAACAAGATGCTGCAGTCGAGCGACAACGTTCTGGCCGAGAACCTCGCCCGCGTGGTGTCCAAGACGATGGGCTTCGACGGCTCGTCCGCATCGCTCGCTCAAGCCATTCCGGGTGCCTTGGTCGTTTACGGGCTCAACATCACGGGTGTCACCGTGCGCGACGGCTCGGGGCTCAGCGACCTCAACGCGGTGTCACCTCAGTTCGTGACCAGCCTCATGAACAAGGTCAACGTGCGAGAGAAGGATCTCGGCGTCATCTACGACTCTCTTCCCGTGGCGGGCGTCTCCGGTTCCCTCGCGTCACGCTTCAACGGCGCCAACGACATCGCAACCGGAAACGTGCGAGCGAAGACCGGATGGCTCGACGCCGCGTATTCCCTCGCGGGACTGGTCACGGCGGCAGACGGCAGCACCCTCTCGTTCGCGTTCTATTCGATCCGCGACGGCATCACCGAGGATGCGAAGGAAGCCCAGGACACCCTCGCGACCGGCCTGTTCACCTGCGGCGACAACCTCTCCAACAACTGATGATCCGCGCGCTGTTCATCATCGACGTCCAGAACGACTTCACCGAGGGTGGGGCGCTCGGGGTCGACGGCGGGGCGGCGGTGGCCGCGGGCATCACGCGGCTAGTGGCCGAGCATCCTGAGCGCTACGACGTCGTCATCGCCTCGCGCGACTGGCACGACGCAGACAACGACAACGGTGGCCACTTCCACTCCACGCCCGACTATGTGGACACCTGGCCGGAGCACTGTGTTGCCGGCTCGCCCGGGGCCGAGTACCACCCCGCGCTGGATGCCTCGATCAACGACATTCACGTACTCAAAGGTCAAGGGCGGCCGGCCTACTCGATCTTCGAAGGTGCGACCGAGGCCGGCGAGACTGTCGCCGCAGTGCTCGATCGGCTGGGCGTGACCGACATCGACGTTGTGGGGATCGCGACCGACTACTGCGTGCTCGCCTCGGCACTCGACGCGCGCGCGGCGGGCCACCGTGTTCGCGTGTTGACTGAATTGACCGCGGGAGTCGCGCCGGTATCGAGCGCGGCGGCCCTGAGAACCTTGGCTTCGGCCGGCGTAACCATCAACTGAAGGAGTAACTGTGATCTCAGAGAGTGAGCTGCTGGCGAAGGTGCCAGACCGCCTGTTCATCGGCGGCGAGTGGGTCGAATCGACCTCGGGTCGATCGATAGACGTGCACGACCCCGCGACCGGCGCCGTCATCAAGACGATCGCCGACGCGTCGGTTGCGGATGCCGCGAGCGCGATGAATGCCGCGGCTGACACCCAAGCCTCCTGGGCGGCCACCCCGCCGCGCGTACGCGGTGAGATCCTGCGCGGCGCATTCGACCTGCTGCAGGATCGCGCGGACGAGTTCGCTCTCCTCATGACTATCGAGATGGGCAAACCACTGGCCGAGGCTCGTGGCGAGGTCGGCTATGGCGGCGAGTTCCTGCGCTGGTTCAGTGAGGAGGCGGTGCGCATCACTGGCCGCTACGGATCCAACCCCGAGGGCACGGGCCGCATGATCGTGACCCACCTGCCGGTCGGGCCGAGCTTCCTCATCACACCGTGGAACTTCCCGCTCGCCATGGCGACCCGCAAGATCGCGCCCGCGATCGCCGCCGGATGCACGAGCATCATCAAGCCTGCCGCCCTCACGCCGCTCACGACCCTGTACTTCGCGAAGCTGCTCGAAGACGCGGGCCTGCCGAAGGGCGTCGTCAACGTGCTGACCACGTCGACCAGCCGCGAGGTATCCGACCCGATCATTGCCGACCCGCGGCTGCGCAAGCTCAGCTTCACCGGATCGACGGGGGTCGGCCAGCAGCTCATGAAGCAGGCGGCTCAGGGCGTGCTGCGCACCTCAATGGAGCTCGGCGGCAACGCGCCTTTCATCGTGTTCGACGACGCCGACCTCGACAAGGCGGTCGATGGCGTGATGCTCGCGAAGTTCCGTAACATTGGTCAGGCCTGCACGGCCGCCAACCGCATCATCGTGCACGAGTCGGTCGCCGACGATTTCGCGAAGCGCGTCACCGAGCGGGTCAAGGCACTGCGCGTCGGGCGCGGCACCGAGGAGGGCGTCAACATCGGCCCGCTGATCAACGACGACGCGGTGAACAAGGCCGACGAGCTCGTGCAGGATGCCGTGTCGCGCGGCGCCTCCGTGCTCACCGGCGGCGTGCGGGTTGAGGGGGACGGCTCGTTCTACGAGCCGACAGTGATCAGCGGGGTCGCTCCGGGCAGTGACATCCTGCGCGAGGAGATCTTCGGGCCAGTGCTCTCGATCGTCACGTTCACCGATGAGGCGGATGCCGTGGCCAAGGCGAACGACACCGAGTACGGCCTTATCAGCTACGCGTTCACGAAGGATCTCGCTCGCGCACAGCGCCTCATTGAGAGCCTCCAGACCGGCATGATGGGCCTCAACGTTGGGGTCGTTTCGAACGCCGCGGCGCCGTTCGGCGGCGTGAAGCAGTCGGGCGTCGGACGCGAGGGCGGGTTCGAGGGCATCCACGAGTACCTCGAGACCAAGTACATCCTCACGCCGAATCCGTTCGCCTAAAAGCCGGACGAGTGGCGCGACGCGCGTATCGGGACCCCATGCCCATCATCGAGATCGACTCTCTCGACGACCCGCGACTCGCCGACTACTCGCACCAGACGGATGTCGCCCTCAAAAAGGCACAGGGCACCGAGTACGGTCTCTACATTGCCGAGTCGGCCCTCGTGCTCGAGCGCGCGCTTCGCGCCGGGCATCGGCCGAGGTCGGTGCTTGCGCTGGGCACCGCCGTCGAGGATGCGCGTGCCCTCGTCGGCGAGGACGTGCCGATCTTCCACGGCCCGGCCTCACTTCTCGAACAGCTCACCGGCTACCTGCTGCACCGAGGCCTGATCGCCTCGATGCACCGCCCGGCTCTGCCCTCGATCGAGACTCTGCTGGCGGATGCCCGCCGCATTGTCATCCTCGAAAACGTGGCCGACCCCACCAACGTCGGCGCCATCTTCCGGTCCGTGGCGGGGATCGGCGCGGACGCGGTGCTCGTGACGCCGCGGTGCTCGGACCCGTTCTACCGGCGGGCCATCCGGGTGTCGATGGGAACGGTGCTGCAGGTGCCGTGGACTCGCCTCGGGGACTGGCCGAGTGCACGGGCCGCGCTGACGGCATCCGGGTTTCACGTCGCGGCGCTCGCCCTCATGCCGGGCGCAATCGACCTGCGTCAGTTCGCGGCGAGCGCGCCGGAGCGGGTCGCTCTCGTGCTGGGAGAGGAAGGATACGGGCTTACGGGCCAGGCACTGGATGCCGCGGACAGCGTCGTGCAGATCCCGATGGCACACGGGATCGACTCGCTCAATGTCGCCGCAACCGCGGCCGTTGCGATGTACGCCCTCACAAGCTGACCGCCGCTCGGCCGCGCTGCTCGACCGCGCGGGAGTTTGCCGTCGGCGCGGGTGCTCCAGCGACAGCGCGGACAACAAACGCCCGCGCAGATCGGCGGCTACAGCGCCCGCACCGAGTTGTTGCGCGCGTCGTGCGTCAACTCGACTAGCCCGAGGGCTTCGAGGAGGGGCGGCAGGTACATCCCGAACCGTCCCCGGTAGCCCTTGCGCAGCCCGTACCAGCCGCCGACCGGGTTCGACTCCGCCCGACCCCAGGCCTCGACGGTTCCGTCGGCGGCGGGCTTAAGCTCGTCGGCCGCACCGAGAGGCACCCAATCACCCTGCTCCTTCAGCCACGCAGTGAGGTCCTCGATCGCGCGAGCGTGGTACTTCAGGGTGGTCGAGCCGACCTGGCAGACGAGCTCGTCGCCGTCCTTGTACATCGTGTAGTTCGACGTGCCCGGAGCCGTGACCAGCTCCCACGGGGCATTCTTCGTTCCGGATTCCATGGCCAAACGCTACTCCCAGACGCCCAACCGCGCTGGAGTTTGCCGACGGCGCGGGTGCTGCAGCGGCCGCGCTGACGACAAACGGCAGCGCCGTTGAGGGTAGACCGGCTACACGAGCAGCTGGTGCTTCGCGAGCTTCTTGTAGAGGGGCGTCGACTTCACGAGTTCGGAGTGGGTGCCGACACCCACCACCCGTCCGTGATCGAGCACGACGATCTGGTCGGAGTCGACCACGGTCGACAGGCGGTGGGCGATCACGATGAGGGTGCGGTTCTCTGCCACAGCGTCGATCGCCTCGCGGAGCATCTGTTCGTTGAGTCCGTCAAGACTCGAGGTCGACTCGTCGAGCAGGAGGATTGGGGGAGCTGCAAGCAGGGTTCGGGCGATAGCGAGCCTCTGGCGCTCGCCGCCGGAGAGCATGACGCCGTCTTCGCCGACCGCGGCATCCAGCCCCAGCTCGTTGCGCTCGAGGACCTCGGTGAGGTTCACCGCGTGCAGCACCTCGATGCATTGCTCATCCGTGGCATCCGGGGTCGCTAGGAGCAGATTTTGGCGGATCGTGCCGGCCAGCACGGGAGCGTCCTGTTCGACATAGCCGATCTGCGATCGCAGGTCGGTGCGGTCCAGCCCGCGGATGTCGATGCCGCCAAGTCGCACAACGCCCGCGTTGGGGTCGTAGAACCGCTCGATGAGGGCGAGGATCGTGCTCTTGCCCGCCCCCGACGGGCCGACGAGTGCGGTGCGCTTGCCGCGCTCTGCCGAGAATGAGACGCCCCGGAGCACCGTGCGCTCCTGTGGCTCCTCGTGGCGGGTGAGCTGCCCCAGTTCGGTTTCGAGCTCGTCGACGACGGTGCCCTCGGGGTAACTGAACTCAACGTTTTCGAAGGTGATCGCGGCATCCGTCTCAATCGCGGCCGAAGGAGCGATGGTGGCGTCGCCATCCGTTTCGCCCGGCAGGGAGACGATCTCCTGGATGCGGCCCAGCGCGCCGAGGGCCTGGTTGACGGAGTTGATCGCTCCGAAGGCCTGACCCAGCGGCATGATCATCATGAAGAGGAACAGGATGAACGAGACGAGGCTTGCGATCGTGATCGCTCCGCTCGCGACACGGAAACCGCCGACGCCCAGCACGACGAGCAGTGCCACCTGCAGGGCGATCCCCGCGATCGGCATGACGAGGGCGGAGATCTTCGCGACCTGGATGCCCATGCGCCAGGCGCCCTCGGCATCCTTCTCCACCGCTGCGATCTCTCGATCGGTGGCGTTGGATGCCCGGACGGTACGCACGGCGCTCAGGGAGCGCTCGACGGACGCGGCCAGGTCGCCGACCTTCTCCTGCTGTTTGCGGCTCGCGACCCGGATGCGACCGGACAGCGTGACGACCGTGACGACGGCGATCGCGACCACCGCAAGGGTGAGCCCCAGGAGCACGGGGTCGATGATGAGCATGGCGATCAGCGCGCCGATGAACACGAGCGCTCCGCCGACGGCATCCACCAGGCCCTGGGTGATGACGGCGTAGAGCAGGGTGGTGTCTGAGCCGACGCGGGAAACGAGGTCACCGGTGCGGCGCGTGTCGAACTCGCTGATCGGCAGGCGCAGCATGCGCCGCACGAGCTGGCGGCGCGCGCTCAGCACGACCGACGTGCCCGTGCGCTGCAGCAGGTAGTGCTGGAAGCCGCTGAGCACGGCGGAGATGACGACAAGCCCGACGAGGACCCACACGAGTGATCCGAGCGGATCGCCTGCCTGCACGACGGTGATGACCTGGCTCACGATCAGCGGCTGCGCGAGGGAGGCTGCCGCTGCGAGGATGCTCAGCCCCACCACCACCCCGAGGATGGTCTTGTGTTCGGCGAGATAGGGCCAGAGTTGGCTGAGCTTCGCGCGCGGACCGGGGTCGGGGGTGCGCGAGAACGGGCCGCGGCGAGCGGTGTCGTCTGTGGTCGTCATGGTGCATCCAGTCTCCTTCACGCAGAGCGCCCGGATGTACTCCTGTCGGATGCGTTCGCTACAGGCGTGGACCCGCTGGTGCGCGGCTGGCAGTCAGCCGTCTCCTGAGGAGAACCCGCCTGGCAGGACGTGTCCTCCGCTCTCAGGATGCGCGTGTCCGCGGTGCGGGATAGGCTCGGACACCGTGCCAGCACCAGTGATCACCGCGACCGACCTCACAAAGAAGTACAAGGACTTCGTTGCCGTCGACAGCATCTCCTTCGAGGTCGCCCCTGGTGAGTCCTTCGGCCTGCTCGGTCCCAACGGTGCGGGCAAGTCGACAACCATGCGCATGGTCGGCGCGGTGTCCACCCGCACGAGCGGAGAGCTGAGCATTCTCGGTCTGGACCCCAACGGTCACGGGCCATCGATCCGTTCCCAGCTCGGCGTCGTGCCGCAGGCCGACAACCTCGACACCGAGTTGCGCGTGCGGGATAACCTGCTCGTCTACGGGCGGTACTTCGGCCTCCCGCGCGCGCACCTGTCGAAGCGAGCCGACGAACTGCTCGAGTTCGCACAGCTCAGCGACCGTGCCAAGGCCAAGATTGATGATCTCAGCGGCGGGATGAAGCGGCGCCTCACCATCGCGCGCGCCCTGATCAACGACCCCCGTATCCTGCTGCTCGACGAACCGACGACCGGGCTGGACCCGCAGGCGCGCCACATCCTGTGGGACCGCCTCTTCCGCCTGAAGGAACAGGGCACCACCCTTGTGCTCACGACCCACTACATGGACGAGGCGGAGCAGCTCTGCGACAGGCTCGTCGTCGTTGACAAGGGCGCCATCATGGCTGAGGGCTCGCCCGCAACGCTCATCCGCCAGCACTCGAGCCGGGAGGTGCTCGAGGTGCGCTTCGGGTCCGAGCGCAATGCGACGGCAGCACAGGAGCTGTCGGGCATCGGCGACCGGCTTGAGGTGCTGCCCGACCGCATCCTGATCTATGCATCCAGCGGCGAGGAGGCTCTCGTCGAGCTCACCCGTCGGGGCCTCGAACCGATTACGTCTCTCGTGCGCCGATCGAGTCTTGAAGACGTCTTCCTCAAGCTGACCGGGCGGAGTCTGGTCGAATGAGCCTCGAGCTGAGCCCACTGCTGACCGGCGCAAAGGCTCGCCGCTGGGGCGCCTGGTACGTCACCGAGCACAAGATCCGCACCATGCGCGGCTACATCGGCACGCTCCTCGCGACGGCGATCGGCACGCCCTTCCTCTACCTGTTCGCGTTCGGGGTCGGGCTCGCAACACTCATCACCGGCAACGTCGGACCCGTGCCCGGGGTCACCTATATCCAGTTCGTGGCCCCCGCACTGCTCGCCACCGCGGGCCTGCTGGTGGCGATGGAGGAGTACACCTTCGGCATCCTCCTCGGCTTCAAATGGAACGCGATCTTCCTCGGGATGAACGCCGCCCCGATCTCCGGTCGGCAGATCGTCAACGGGATCATGATCTTTGTGGGCATGCGGGCGCTGGTCACGACCGCGATCTACTACGTCATGATGCTGCTGTTTGGCGCCGTTCAGCCCGGCTGGGGCGCGATGACCATCGTCGCGGGCATCCTCTGCGCGTTCGCCTTCGCCCCGGTTGCCGCCTACTCCGCCACGATTCACGAGGATCGCGGCCAGTTCGCGATCCTTCAGCGGGTGGTGATTCTGCCGCTGACCCTGTTCTCGGGTACCGTCTTCCCGCTCACGCAGCTGCCGGTCTTCCTGCAGTGGATCGGCTGGCTGTCACCGCTCTGGCATGCCAGCGAGTTGGGTCGTCAGTTCGTGTACGGGCCGACCGAACCGATCTGGTTGACCGTCACTCACGTCGTCTATCTCGTGGCCCTCGGCGTGCTGGGCTGGCAGTTGTGCGTGCGCATCGCGACGCGGAGGTTGGACAAGTGACATCCACCGTGACACCGCCCGCTCGCTCGGACTCGGGCCTACGCGCGCTGTACGCAGGCAACGCCCGGGCCGTGGTCGGCCGGGGGCTTCTGGCCACTCGCAGCACCAACTGGATCATCATCCTCACCGGCGTGTTCGAGCCGATCTTCTATCTGCTCGCACTCGGCATCGGCCTCGGCAGCTACATCACCGGCGTCACGGATGCGCTCGGCAACGTCATTCCGTACGCCGCTTTCATCGCGCCCGCCCTGCTCGCGGTCTCGGCAATGAACGGGGCGATCTACGACTCCACATGGAACGTCTTCTTCAAGATGCACTTCGGCAAGCTCTATCAGGGCATGCTCGCGACGAGCCTCGGGCCACTGGATGTCGCGCTCGGCGAGATCTCGCTGGCTCTGCTGCGCGGTGCCGCCTACGGCACCACCTTCCTGCTCGTGATGACGGCGCTCGGCCTCAACCTGTCCTGGACCGCGGTACTCGCACTGCCGGCGATTCTCGTGATCGCCTTCGGCTTCGCGAGTCTCGGCATGGGGGTGACGAGCTACCTCAAGTCGTTCCAGCAGATGGAGTGGGTGCAGTTCGTGCTCCTGCCGATGTTCCTCTTCTCGGCGACGTTTTACCCGCTCACGGTCTACCCGCCACAGATTCAGTGGGTGATTCAGGCCCTGCCGCTGTGGCACGGTGTCGAGCTCGTGCGCGGGCTCACCACCGGCGCGCTGACTCCCGCCATGCTCGTGCACCTGCTCTACTTCGCCGTAATGATCGCGGTGGGGCTCGTGTTCACGACCCGACGGCTGAAGGCCCTGTTCCTCGATTAGGGCCTAGCGCACCTTCTTGACGGGCATGATCGCGAATCCGCCCAGCACAGCGGCAAGCGCCGAGACCACGAACAGTCCCGTGAATCCGGCGAACAGGGCGACCAGCCACGCACCCAGCAGCGGGGCGACGGCCTGAGGCACGGTCGTTGCGATGTTCATGATGCCGAGGTCCTTGCCGCGGGTGTGCGAGTTGGGGAGCACCTGGGTGGCCAGCGCTTGGTCGACGGCCATGAAACATCCGTAGCCCAGACCAAGAAGCCCAGCGGCAACGAACGTGATCGTGAGCTCGGGCACGAACGCGATGATCAACGCCGCAAGGCCCTGCAGGTAGGCCGCCGCATACACGAAAGGCTTGCGCTGGCCGATCACGTCGCTGAGCTTGCCGAACCCTAGCGCCGCAATGATGAACGTCACGAGGTACACCAGCGTGAGCGAGAGCAGGTCGTCCTGCGCGGTATCCACGCGACCGAGACCGAACATGATGAAGTACAGCAGCAGCGTCGTGCCGAGCGCGTTACCGATGTTGACGAGGATGCGACTGAGCAGGGTCCAACCGAAGTCGGGGTGGGCGATCGGGTTGATCCAGAAGCCCTTGATGAGGGCAGGCACGGTGAGCGGCGGACGCAGGACCTTCGGCAGCACCTCGTCGGGCACGATCAGCAGAAACGGCAGCACGAGCACGATGAGCAATACCGACATGAGCGCGTAGCCCGAAAGAGCGTTGAGCGCGAGGCCGATCACGAGCGCGAGGCCCAGCACCGTGCCGACAGCCTGCGGCGCTGACACCCAGCCAGAGACGAATCCGCGCTGGTTGACGGGGACTTGATCGGAGATCGTCGCAGTCAGTGCGGCTGTGAGCATGCAGAAGCCAATGAGGGCGAGCGACCAGAAGACCCCGATGCCGACGATCGTGGTCTGGATGCCGAGGAGGAACAGCGCGACGGCGAAGACCACGGTGCCGACGAAGATCCACGGTCGGCGCCTACCGAACCTCGAGGTCGTGCGGTCGGACAGGGCACCCGTGATCGGGTAGGCGAGGAGCGCACAGGCGCCGGCGATTCCCGAGATGATTCCGAAGGCCACGACGCTGTCGGTCCAGTCCTCCGGCTGCAGCAGGTTATCGATCTGCTGCGGCAGCAGCAGCTGGATGGGCGTGAGCTGCGCCATCCAGATACCGAACCAGGCCGTCGCGAATAGTGCGATCCAGCCGGCCGTCACCCTGCGCTTCGGCTCGGCGAACGGGGTGAAGGCGGAGGGGAGTGTCGTTCCGGAGTGTCTGGCGGTCACCGCGCCAGATTAGTCGCTACTGGCAGCTCAGGTCGACGCGCCACTCGGTGAATAATTCGTTGGCCTGCTGGTTGAACTCGTCGGGCGACTCAGCCGCGGATGTTGCGCAGTACGATCGCGGTTGCGAGTGCC
>JBJXDR010000069.1:0-13455 GCA_046155245.1 Rhodoglobus sp.
GCGACCCTCCCCGTCGACGGATGCCCGGTGCCCACTTTGCTCACGGAAACTCCGCCACCCGCCCCTGTGCCCCCTGCTCCCGCACCGGAGCAGTCGGTGCCGGAGCAGCCGGCTCCGCCGCCTCCGCCGAGCGACACCACCCCGCCGGGCATCAGCGCAGGGGCCTTCTCACCCCAGCCTGTCTACGGAACGGAGGCGGCGCCGTACTGCCCAGTCGTTGCCACGATAACGGTCACCGCTTCCGACAACGTGGGCATTGCCAGCGTCTCTGGCTCGTCGAACGCAGGAGGCACAGTGAGCCTTACTGGTTCATCAGGCTCGAACTTTACCTTCTCGTACTCTGTCTCGCATCCGACCGGTGCCAACAAGAACGTCACTATAACCTTCGTTGCCACCGACACGTCTGGTAACCAATCGAGCACTCAAAGCGGGCTTGCGATCACATCCGCTGGCAACTGTCTGATCTAGGCGATGACATGACGATCCCCCGCTGGCTCCTCCCGGTCTTCGCGATCATCACGGCGATCGCCGTGGGTGTCGCCGCCACCCTCATCGCCCTGCAGCTCCGGCCCGGGCAGCCGCCCACCACGCAGACGGTTCCCGTGCTCGAGCCCGTGGCCATCGGTGACGCCGCCCCGATCACCGACGGTGACCCCGAGACCTTCGACGTGAGCGGCGCTTCGGGCGAGATGCAGATCGTTACACCGGGCACGCTCGCCGAGGGCGAGCTCAGCCCCGAAACCCTCGCGCGCATCGAGGCGCTCGACAGCAGCGATGGCCTCGACGACGAGACGGCCCGCGACCTCATCGTCGCAACAGGCGAGTCCGAAGACGACTCGGTGGGAGACCCGTGTTCGCCGCCCGATGGCTCGACGCCCGACGGATGCCCGGACGGCCTGCACAGCGCGATCTTCGCGCTCACCGAGCCGGAGCCCCTGCGCCTGTTCCCCCGCGCCGATCCCCCCATGGAACTCGCCGGCTCGGGCGGACTCGTCGCGTGCCCGGCGGCACCCGAAGGCAGCCTCGCCTTCGGAGTTTCGACCACCACCCCGGCACAGGTCACTGTGCGGTACTGGCCGGTGGGCGATCCGTCGGCGGAGCTCAGCGTCTCGATCGACAACCTGCCCGAGGAGGTCGCCGCGTGGGACGCGGTCATCGCCGAGGAGGGCGGGTTCCGTGAGGGCTACGGTCTCTTCCAGCACTGCGCAAACCTCCCTGACCTCAGGGGCTCGACCGCCTACGAAGCCAGCATCCTGGCGGCGGATATCTTCGACCGGGTCGAGGCGGTCACCTACCGGTTCGACTCGCGGGGTGCGCCGACCCGTCCGCCGATGGTGGTGCAACCCCTGGGCCCGGCCCTGCTCTACGTGTCAGTTCCGGTGCTCACCGCAGGCCCGCTGCCGTGGCTGCGCGCGTGGGTGGTCGACCCGGGGGATCCCGCAGACTGCTCCACCTGGGATGGCGAGAGCGAGCTCAGCCGCATCGCCCCGGAAAGCGTGCTCGAGGTGAGTGCGGGCTATCTCGCCGAACGCAACTACGTAGCCGCCTTCATGAGACGCACGACCAGTGTGTTCACGGTGCCCGAGGGGTCGGTCGTCGTGGTGTGCGCGCGCTGGTACGACCGCGAGGCTCCGTCGTGGCGCACGGATGTTGCTACCGAGCAGTTGAGCGCGGTCGTCACGAGCCCCGACACCCTGCAACCCGTGGTGAGAGTGACCGGTCTGTCACTGGCACGGCCGATCGATGTCGGTTCGATCCGCATCTCCGCCTCTACGCCGTTCGGCGTCGGCTGCCCGACCCGGCTCTCGTTGCCCTACTTCGACGCCGAAACGGGTGCGGTTTTGCCCGTCGACGAGCTGCTCTGCGCGCCGGGTTCGTCTGCCAACCCCTGGGAATCGGGCAGTGTCGGCAACATTGTGGTGACGAGCGAGATCGCCAGCCGCGAGCGCGAAGTCACGACCTCCCGCGTGCTTGGGCTGTCGCGCTACAACTGCACGGGCGTCTGCGCGCTCCCGCCCACTCTCACCTACGAGTTGCTGCTGCCCACCGTCATCGTTGGCAGCGGGTTGTGCGGTTCGAGTTTCGGCGAATGCACCCCGCCGACAAGGGAGGTCGCGCTGGGAACCGTGACGATCACCGTCACGTGGGAGCAGGGCGCCACGACGGGAGCGAGTGAGTGGACGGTCGGGGAGAGTTCGCTGGTCGTTCCCGAAGACGACGTGCCGGAGTATCCGCAGCTCAACGTCAGCCGAGCTGTCGCCGCCGAGCTGGACCCGACAGGGATCTCGGGGGCAGTGCGAGTGCCGATCGAAGTGGACCGTCAGTCGAGCTACCGGGTTAGCGTCGAAGGTGACTGCTTCGTCGATGGGCCGCCGGCGGACGTGGTCGGTGAGACGGTGCGAGCCGGTACCGAGTTCGAGGCAACTGTGCGGATCGGCCGTCTTTGCGCTGGCGAGCGCTACTCCGTGACGGTCGAGCTGACCGACACCGACGGCAATCGCGCAACCTACGCAGCCACCGCCCCCTACCCGTTCACGTGGGGTACGGCTGACGTCACCCTCCCGCTCGAGAGTCTTGCCTTCGACGGGACCGTGCAGATCAACTACGTCGCCCGCTCCCCTCAGCCGTGGTGGTCGACCGGGGCCGACGTGACTCTGGGCGACGATCGGGTGAGCCCTTCGTTCACCGACGACATGTGCTTTACCCGCACGGAGTTGAGCACGCGCGGGACCTTCGACGGCACGACCGAACTGACGCCCGTAGTGCATGTCCAAGCGGTCGTCGTTTCGGCAACCGAGGGTCTATACACGGGCGTGAATCGGGATGCGACATGCTCGTGGGAGAACCAGAACTGGTACGTCGCCTACATCGATCTCGACGTTCCGTACGGCGATCTGCTTCGCGGAATAACCGTGACCCAGGCGATGGTGCGTGCGGGGTTCCCCGACGAGCGCAACTTCGAGGCCACGGTGACGATCAGGGCGACGCGGCCGTGATCATGCGAACAACCGTCAGGGGCACGCGCCCCAGAGACCTGCGTTGCGGTTGTATGCCTGCTCCGTCGCTTGCGCGATCTGCGAGTAGTGCCGGTTGTTGTTGTAGGTGAGGGCGGCGCGCACGAGGCCCTCCGTCGCGACGCCCAGGTTGATTGAGTATCCGTCGGGCGTCCACAGGTACATCAGCCAGCGTCCGTTCTCGTCTCGGGGCGTAGCGTCCGTCGTGGCCCAGACCAGCGAACCTTCCGGCAGAATCTGGCGCAGGCGGCCCTGCGCCTCCACCGCGTAGCACTCGCTTTTGATGCCGAAGTGAGGGGCGCGCACGCCGATCAGTCGTGCAGTGACCATGCCGAGAGCGGTCACTTCGGGCCCCCATCGCGGATTGGTGAGCAGCACCGTGTCGCCGGAGAGCACCTGCTGCACCAGAAGTGGCTGGGCTTCCGCGGGCCGGGGCAGAAGCGAGTTCGGGTGGGGGGGTTGAAACGCCCACGACCCTGCGACCGCCGACGCAATCATCCCGACGGCCAGCACCACGCTCACAATCACGCGCATGACCACGTTCGCGAACTTACACCGGTCAGTAGAGGGGCAACACCACGGAGGCGATCAATCCGCCACCCGGGCGAGGCTCGAGGGCCGCGCTGCCGCCGCTCGCCGCCGCGAGCTGGGCGACGATCGCGAGACCTAGCCCGCTGCCCCCCGCCTGCGAACTGGCTCGCCAGAAGCGATCGAAGGCCCGGGCGCAGTCCTCGGCCGAAAGGCCCGGACCCTCATCGAGCACCAGCAAGGCAACGTGCTCGCCCTGCTTCTCGACGCGCACCACGATCGTGCCGCCCCGAGGGCTCACCGAGAGCGCGTTGTCGATGAAGTTGTCGACGATCTGCTCGGTCGCGGTGGGCACGACTCGTGCGAGCGCCTCAGCTGCACCCTCATACCGGATGCTGACGCCCGACTCGTCGGAGAGCGGCACCCAGTGCTCGACGCGGGCTCGAGCGGCGGCGGCGACATCCACGCGTACGGCGACCGTTGAGCTCGCCTCGGTGCGACTCAGCAGCAGCAGCCCCTCGATGATCGTGCCCAGGCGGTCGGCTTCGCTCTCAGCGGCCGTTAAGCGCTCGGCCGCGCCGTCGGGGTCAGAGTGGATGAGGTCGCGCGCGCGCTCGAGCTTGAGGCGCAAGGCGGTGAGGGGTGTGCGCAACTGGTGCGAAGCATCCGCGGCGAAGGATCGCTGTTGAGCGACGAGTCCGTCGAGGCGCTCGGCCATCACGTTGAACGAACGAGAGAGCGACCGCAGTTCGGATGCCCCCGCGCCCTCGTCGGCCCTCTCGTCGAGATGGCCGTCGGCCAGACGCTCGGTGGTTGCTCGCAGCATCTTCAGCCGACGCGTCACCCCCACCGCGACCACGTAGCCGACCAGGCCAGCCAAGAGCACCGTCGTCAACGCGACGACCCAGAGTTGCCTGAGCTGGGTGGCGACCGCGTCGTCGACCACCTGCGCCGGGTAGGTGAGGCGAACGGCACCGAGGATGCGACTGCCGCTGAATACCGGAACCGTGACGTAGAGCAGTTCCTGCTGCAGCGTCTGCGAGTACCGCGTACCCGAGGCGATCTCGCCGGTGAGCGCCGTGCCGATCTCCGGTCGCGACAGGTAGGACGCTCCCACCTTCGAGTCGTCGGCGTCGCTCGTGACCACGGCGACACCCTGCGCGTCGACCACGATCACTCGCGCGCCGCTGGCGGCCTGATACCGCTTGGCCACGTCTTCGATTGCCGCGACCGATTCGGGAGTCGGGTTCTCGAGGGCCTCCTCGGTGCGGCCCGCGATCACGAAGGAGTCCCGCTCGAGGCCGGTCACGATTCGATCGCGTTGCACCGTTTGGATGTAGAAACTCAAAGGGATGTCCTGCACGAGGATCACCAGCAGAGTCGTCGCGACGAGCGCGGCGACCAGGCGCCACTTCACCGCTCACCCGGATGCTGGTTACAGAGGAAGTTCACGCTGCGCCCGGCTCCCCGAACCGGAAACCGACGCCGCGTACGGACTCGATCCACCCGGGGTTGCCGAGCTTCTTGCGGATCGCGGCAATGTGCGCGTCGAGAGTCTTGGTGGTTCCGTACCAGTTGGTGTCCCACACGTCGTGAAGGATCTCGCTGCGCCGAAACACCGCGCCCGGGTCGGAGCTGAGATACACCAAGAGTTCGAACTCCTTCGCGGTCAGATGCACGGCCTCGCCGACCAACGTCACCTTCTGGCTGCGGGTGTCGATGACGAGCGCGCCGAAGGCGCGCGGGGCGGTGGGCTCGAGCGCGGTCGGGCCGGTGCGCCTCGCGACAGCACGGATGCGAGCGACTAGTTCGCGCATCCCGAACGGCTTCACGACGTAGTCGTCGGCGCCCATCTCCAGGGCGACCACCCGGTCGATCTCGTCATCCCGCGCGCTCACCACGATGATCGGCGTCTGGCTCAGCGCCCGGATGCTGCGGCAGACGTCGGTGCCGTCCATGTCGGGCAGGCCCAAGTCGAGCAGCACAAGGTCGGGCTGGTACTGAGCGAGGGCATCGAGTCCGCCCTGTCCCGTGCTCACGTGCAGCGCATCGAAGTTGGCGTGAGCGAGACCGTCGAGGATGCCGTCGGCGACTGACGCGTCATCCTCTACGACCAGTACCCGCATGGGTCAATTGTGGCCGTGGCTGGGGGGCTCCACGCGCACCTCGGACATCTTGGACAGATCTTGGATGTTCGTCCACCTGCCCTTCGACGGCCGGCTCGTAGGTTGGTGACATGAAAACCTCAGCCATCATCGCACTGTCCATCGTGGGAGTTCTCGGCACCGCCGGGGGCGCCATGGCCGTCAACGGCACCACGCTCGCCTCCTTCAACCAGGGCACGATCGGTCAGGCAACCGACGTTCTCGTGCCCACCCCTGAACCAACCGACGACGCAAACGATGACTCCTCCGACGTGAACGGCGACCAAACGAGCGAGCCGTCAGAGTCAGAAACAGACGACGATAGCGGTACTGTCGACGACAGTGTGGACGCACCTGACGGGACCGTCGACCTGTCTCCAAGTTCCGACGACGCAACGGATGATTCGGTCGACGACTCTACCGACGACTCGGGTCACGGCTCAACTGATGACGGCAGCGACACCGAGGATGACGACTAGGTAGCACAGGTTCGGGACGCGCGCGTCGCTCGGATCCACTTCTAGGTCTGGCAGCTCGGGCACCACCAGACGTCGCGCAGGGTCACTGGCGTGTCACCGAGTTGGCCATGCTCGATGAGGGTTCCGCACCGCAGGCAGGGCGCACCGGTTCGCCCGTAAACCCAGACCCGTTGCCCGTTGAGCCGGCCGGTAGTGGTGCGCTGAGCACGGTCCTTGTTGGCGTCGATGAGGCGCCACGCGAGTTCGACCATCTTGTCTAGCTGGGGCACGTCGACGACCGGCCGCTGTGGTAGTACTCCGCGCAGGTAGCAGAGCTCGGCGCGATAGACATTGCCGAGGCCGGCGAGGTTGCGCTGGTCGAGCAGGGCGAGTCCGATCTCGCGGTCGGGTTTCGCGCGCAGGTTGGCTAGAGCTGTGTCGGCGGCCCAGTCGCCCAAGAGGTCGGGGCCGAGGTATCCGACGACCCGCTCTTCGTCGGCGCGATTGACGACCTCGAACTCGCCCAAGTCGAAGCCCACGGCGATGAACTCTTCGGTTTCGAGAATCGCGCGCGCCTGAAACTGGGGGCGAAACCAGGCGGACCCCGGCCGGTAAAGGTGCCACGAGCCCTCCATCTTCAGGTGCGAGTGGAGGGTATATTCCCCGACGCGCATGAGCAGATGCTTGCCGCGACTGACCACGCTTTCGATGGTCTCGCCGGTGAGATCGACGGTCGCGAACGCCGGAACCCGGATGTCGCAACGCGTGAGCACCCGACCGGCGAGCGCGGCGTTTAGGTTCTTCGCCGACCGGTAGACGGTGTCGCCCTCAGGCACTTGTTGCCCCTGCACCTTGCGCGCGTTTGGCAACTTTTGCGGCCGGCCTCTGCTGTTGACTCCCGTTATGCAGGAGGCCCGAGCGATGGTCATCTCTCCTGCACAACAGAAGCAACGCGGGGGCAACGCTCCTGCTATAAGTCGCGTGCGAGAGGCCGATCAGCGCTGGGCCAAGGGGCGCGCGCTCACGCACTTCGCAACCTCAAGCCCTGCGGTGTTGCGACGAAGCCGGCCTCCACGAGGCACAGCCCAAGCGGTGTGCCGACCGCGAACTGGCCGTCGATCCGCTCGATCCGGAGCTTGCCGAGCGAGGCGCGCACCGTCGAGGTGAGGCTGCGGGATGCCGCGGCCAGGGCATCCGCGTCGCCACCGAAGGTCAGCACTGTCTTGCCGCCGCGCTCGATGTAGAGGGTGAGCGCGCCATCCACGAGAACGACGAGGGCTCCGGCTTTGCGTCCCGGGCGATGCCGCTTCTCGGAGGCGGACCGGCCGCCGCCTCCCGTGCCGCCTTCAGTCGCGCCCTCGGATGCCTCACCCGCCTGCGGCCACCCGAGGGCGGCCCCATAAGGATTCGCGGGGTCGGTGGCGGCGAGAGTGAGCGCGACCAGCGCAGGCTCCGCCTCCGGATCGCGCGAGAAGCCCCGCAACCGGTCGATCGTCGCGCCGGTCGCGAACTGCGCGGCACCGAGCCCTTCGACGAAGTAGCCTCGCCGGGCACGGCCGGTCTCCTCGAACCCGCTCAGCACCTTGTAGGCGAGCGCGAATCCACCCCGGATGCCCTCGCTCACGACAGCGCCGCGCGTGACCACCCCGTGCCGCTCGAGCAGCGACTCGGCCATGGCCTTGGCCCGCACCGTGGTGTCCGGCTCCGCGAGGGGCAGGAGCGACCACCGCCCGCCACCGGCCGGCGGACCCGACTGGGCGACCGCGAGCGACCTGCCGCGGTACGACCGGGTGCGGGGAACGCGCACCCGCGAGGGGCCGCCGAGGTGAGCGCGCAGGGCCGAGAACGAGTCGTTCGTGATGAGACCCGCCCAGACGAGCCCCCACAGGGCCTCAAGCAGCCGCTTGTCGTCGGCGCTGCTGATCGCGGCGCCCAGTTGACGAAAGAAGAATGCCCCGCCGCCCGCGAGCACCCCGAGTACATCTCGCTGCAACTCGGTGGTCTCATCACCGGTCGGCTCGGGAAGGGTCAGCGGTGCCGTGGCCGCAGCGTGGAGGCTCACCCACCCGTCGCCGCCGGGCAGTGTGCCGCTGCCCGACCACACCACCTCGCCCGACACGGTCAGTTCGTCAAGCCACGCGGGGGAGTAGTTGGGCAGCCGCGCCGGGAGCACGAGACTCTCCCACGTTGACGCCGGCAGCGCCACCCCGGCAAGCTGCTCGATCACCTGAGCGAGCCCGTCAACGCCCCGCAGTGAGCCGGTGCCGACCTGCTGCCATTGGGGCAGAAAGCGGCCCAGAGCGGATGCTTCGACCGGCTCCACCTCCTGACGCAGCGCCGCAAGCGAGCGGCTTCGCAGGCGCCGCAGCACCTCGACTGAGCACCACTCGGTGCCGGATGCGCCGGGGCGGAACTCGCCGTCCACCACCCGCCGATCGGCGGCCAGGCGGCGGAGGGTGTCGGTGACGACGGCAACTCCGAGGCCGAAGCGGGCGGCGGCATCCGCCACCGTGAACGGACCGTGCGTGCGGGCGTACCGGCTCACGAGGTCGCCGAGCGGGTCGTCCACGGGCTCGATGAACGCGGCCGGCACGCCGATCGGAAGCGGTACACCGAGGGCGTCGCGCAGGCGGGCGGCGTCTTCGATGACAGCCCACTGGGCGGCGCCTGCGATCGTCACCGGAAGCACCCGGTTGGCGGTCCTCAGCCCTTCGAGCGCGCTGGAGCTATGAGGATCGCGCAGCGATCCGGCGACACCAGCGCCGACCGAGCCTGCGAGGGAGGGCATGAGCTCGGGGGTCGAGCGTTGCGCGAGCTCGTCGATCGACAGCGGCCCGAGCATCCGGAGCAGGTCGACGACGCCCTCGGCGTCGCGTGCCGCGCGCTCGGGGGTGAGGCGCTGCAGTTCGAGCTCGGTCTGCTGGATGACGGCGGGGTCCAGCAGTTCGCGGAGTTCGGCGCGGCCGAGCAGCTCCGCGAGCAGGGTGGGGTCGAGTGACAGCGCTGCCGCGCGACGCTCCGCGAGCGGCGAGTCGCCCTCGTACATGAACGCCGCGACGTAGCCGAACAACAGGCTGCGAGCGAAGGGTGACGGCACCGGGGTCTCGACCTCGACCATCCGAACCTCGCGCGTCGCGATACGGTTCGAGAGCGCGGTGAGCGCCGGCAGGTCGTACACGTCCTGCAACACCTCACGCACAGTCTCAAGCACGATCGGAAAGCTCGGGTACTTACGGGCGACCTCGAGCAATTGGGATGCCCGCTGCCGCTGCTGCCACAGCGGCGACCTGCGCCCGGGGTCGCGTCGGGGCAGCAGCAGTGCCCGCGCAGCACACTCGCGGAACCGCGCCGCGAACAGCGCGGAGCCGCCCACCTCCTCGGTCACGATCTCGACCAGCTCGGCCGTCTCGAACACGAAGAGGTCGGTGCCGGGGGGCTCGGCGTCGGTGTCCGGTATCCGCACAACGATTCCGTCATCACCGGCCATGGCCGCCCCGTCGACACCCAGCCGGTCTCGGATTCGCGCGGTCACCGCGAGCGCCCAAGGCGCGTGCACGGGCATCCCGTACGGGGAGTGCAGCACGAGCCGCCAGTCGCCCAGCTCGTCGCGAAACCGCTCCACCACGAGCGTCGTGTCCGTCGGCACCTGTCCGGTGGAGTCACGCTGGTCGGCGACGAGAGCCACAAGGTTGGTCACGGCGCGCTCGTCGAGGCCGATCGCGGCGGCCCGTTGCCGATTGCCCGCAATCGAACCGGTCGAGATCTCCTTCGTGAAGGCGCCGATGGCTTCCCCCAGTTCGGCGGGTCGACCGAGCCCATCCCCCTTCCAGAACGGCACCTTGCCGGGCTGCCCGAAAGCGGGGCTCACGAGCACCTGATCGTGGGTGATCTCCTCGATGCGCCAGCTCGTTGTACCCAGGGCGAACACGTCGCCGACCCTGGACTCGTAGACCATCTCCTCGTCGAGTTCACCGACCCGTCGGCCGGGCGCGCCAGGGGTCGTCGAGCCGCCGACCATGAACACTCCGAACAGCCCCCGGTCGGGAATCGTGCCGCCGGATGTCACGGCCAACCGCTGCGCGCCGGGCCGCCCCTCGATCGTCCCGGCGACACGGTCCCACACGATCCGCGGACGCAACTCCGCGAACTCGTCGCTCGGGTACAGCCCACTGAGCAGGTCGAGGGTCGCGTCGTAGGCGCTGCGCGGCAGCGTCGCGAAGGGCGCGCTTCGGCGCACAGTGTCGAACCAGTCCTCGACGTCGAGGGCGCCGAGCGCAACGGCGGCGACGGTCTGCTGGGCGAGCACGTCGAGCGGATTCGCGGGCACGGCGATGGCCTCGATCTGCCCGCGCCGCATCCGGTCGACCGCAACACTGGTGTGAAGCAGGTCGGTGCGGTGCTTCGGGAACAGCACGCCCTTCGAGATCTCCCCGACCTGGTGCCCCGCGCGCCCGATGCGCTGCAGCCCGGATGCCACGCTCGGAGGTGACTCGACCTGGATCACAAGATCGACCGCGCCCATGTCGATCCCCAGCTCAAGCGAACTGGTTGCGACGACACAGCGCAGGCGGCCCGACTTGAGGTCGTCTTCGATCGTCGCGCGTTGTTCCTTGGAGACGGAGCCGTGGTGGGCTCTCGCGAGTAACCCGGGGGTCGCGGGGATGTCGACCGGTGCGAGCTCTCGCTCCTCGTAGATCTCGTTCAGCCGCGCCGTCAAGCGCTCGGCCAGCCGGCGCGAGTTCGCGAAGACGATCGTCGACCGGTGAGCGAGGATGTGGTCGACGATCGACTCCTCGACGTGCGGCCAGATCGACCCGGTCGCTTCGGCGGGCATGCCCGTGGGCCCAGAGGTGCTGCCTTCGCGGGGCTCGAAAGTGCCCGGCGCGCTCATGTCGTCCACGGGAACGACCACCGTGAGGTCGAACGTCTTCGCCGCCGGAGGGTGCACGATCGTGACCGGCGCGCGCCCTCCGAGGAACCGCGCGACCTCCCCGAGCGGCCGCACGGTGGCCGAGAGGCCGATGCGCTGCGCGGGTTTGGGGAGCAGGGCATCCAGTCGCTCGAGGGAGACGGCAAGATGCGCTCCGCGCTTGGTGGCCGCGACCGCGTGCACCTCGTCGATGATGACGGTCTCGACGCCCGCGAGGGTCTCGCGTGCCGCCGACGTGAGCATGAGGTACAGCGACTCGGGGGTGGTGATCAGGATGTCGGGGGGTGTGCGCGCGAGCTGCCGCCGGTCTTGCGCCGTGGTGTCGCCCGACCGCACGCCGACGGTCACGGCGGGGGCCGGGAGCCCGAGTCGCTTCGCGGTCTGGGTCACGCCGACGAGTGGGGCGCGCAGGTTGCGCTCGACGTCGACGCCGAGGGCCTTCAGCGGTGAGATGTAGAGCACCCTGGTCTTCGCACCCTCGCTCGGGCGGGTGATCAGCTGGTCGATCGACCAGAGGAACGCCGCCAGAGTCTTGCCCGAGCCGGTCGGCGCGACCACGAGAGCGTGACCGCCGGATGACACGGCCTCCCACGCGCCGAGCTGCGCGGGTGTCGGCGCCGCGAAGGCGCCCGCGAACCACTCCCGCGTCGCGGGGGAGAAGCGGTCGAGCACCATGCTCCTATCCTCCCCCGCCGCACCGACCGCGCGGCCGCTACAGGTGCTCGCCCAAGAACCCCGTCAGGTCGCTGAGCTCCTGCGTGGAGATCGAGTGGCCGAGGTCCTCGTAGATACGGATGGTCGCCTCGGTGTGCGTGGGCAGCCACTCGGCCGTGAGATCCACCGCGGCAGCCGGGATTACGGTGTCAGCGGTACCCCTGCCCCAGAACACGGGCGGACGGATCTGCTTGAGTTGGGCATCCCCAGCATGGATGCCCGGCGCAACGAACCCGGCCAGCGCCACCGTCGCGGCGAACCGATCCGGCGCGAGCCGGTTCAGGTGCAATGCAATGGCGCCGCCCTGGGAGAAGCCGAGGAGCGCGACAGTCGTGTACTCAACGGTGTCGAGCCAGTCGAGCACCGCCTGAGCTGGGTCATCGATGGTCGCGAGCTCGAGCTGCTCGAGGCCGCGCCCGGCGAGTGACCACCACGCGTTGCCCCCGCTTTCGCGCAACGGCGCACGCAGCGATGCGACGGTCGCTCCGAGGGGCAGCCGCGGAGAAAGCGAGAACAGGTCGCCCTCGTGCGACGCGTAGCCGTGGAGCAAGACGATCAGCGGGCGTCCGGCGCGCTGACGCTCGGGTGCCGACCAGAGGATCGCGGACTCATCAAGATGCATCCGCTCACACTACTTTGGGTGACAATGGACCATGAGCTCAGTAGGCACTCCTGACCCCAACTCCGGATGGCTCTCCGACGAGGAACTCGCCGAAACCCGCCGCCGCCTGCCGCTGCTCTACGTCGAGGCCGTTCCCGTGCGCGTCGACGGCCTCGGCCGCGTGACCGAGGTCGGGATGCTCCTGCGCGCGAACAACGGCGAGATCACCCGCACACTCGTCTCTGGTCGCGTGATGTACGGCGAGACGCTGCGCGACGCCCTGTTCCGCCACCTCGAGAAGGACCTCGGACCCATGGCCTTCCCGCTGCTGCCCGCCAACCCGGTACCGTTCTCGGTCGCCGAGTACTTTCCGTGGCCGGGTTCGAGCCAGTACATGGACTCCCGCCAGCACGCGGTGTCCCTCGCCTACGTCGTCCCCGTCACGGGCACGTGTGAGCCCCGCCAGGACGCGCTCGAGATCACGTGGATGCGACCCGCGGAGGCGGCATCCGAGTCGGTGACCGCCGACATGGAGGGTGGTCGCGGGGCGCTACTCCGTGCGGCACTCGCCTCGGTGGGCGTGCTGCCCTAATCAGCCGAGCTGGCGCTCGATCGGCACGGTGCGCTCGGTCACCACGTCGCCGGTGTGCAGCGTGGACTTCGTCTCGATGAGCACCAGCCCGACCTCCTCGTCGGCGATCGGGTTGTGCCGCACGCCCTTGGGGACGACGAAGAACTCACCCGGCTGCAGAATCACGTCGGGCGAGCCGTCGAGCTGGATGCGCAGCGTGCCGTACTGCACCAGGAAAAGCTCATCTTCGTCGTCATGCGCGTGCCACACGAATTCGCCCTTGACCTTCGCGACCTTGAGGTACTGATCGTTGACCTCGCCGATGACGCGAGGGGTCCAGTGGGCGGTGACGAGATCCAGTTCGGCGGCGATGTTGGTCATGGGCCGATCATAGGGAGCTACGCGCGCCACTTGCGAGTTTCTGTCCGACTGGGCTGCGAAGCCACGCATTCGAGCGAGCATCGATGTTTCACCTTGCGGACTCCGCTACTTCAG
>JBJXDR010000070.1:0-5594 GCA_046155245.1 Rhodoglobus sp.
GTACCAGATGCGACGGCGGCCCACAAAGTTGAACGAGCGCTCGCCCGTGTACAGGTCATTGCCGAACTTGGCGAAACTGGCCATCAGGAATCCCCTCCGTCGGTCTTGGTACTCGAGCCCGACGCGAGTTCGGCAGCCTTGCGCTCGGCGATCGTCTGGCGGCGAACGGCCTCTCGGTTCGCGCCATCCTTCTTGGTGACTCCGACCGGGGCGCGGAACTGTGCCCGCCCTCGATAGACCGCGCCCAAAGCGTTCGGGTCCAGCCCACTGAGCGGATGCCCGCTCGAGAAGTACCTCGTGGTTGCCATCAACTGAAGTATCGGATGGGTGAATAGAACTACGACGAGCACGTCGATCACCGTGGTGATTCCCAGCGTGAGCGCGAAACCCTGCACGTTGCCTACGGCGAGCGCGAACAGCACGACGGCGGAGAGCAGATTGACCGCCTTGGCCGCGTAGATCGTGCGCAGCGCGCGCTTCCAGCCCGCCTCGACCGAGGAGACAAGTGTGCGACCGTCGCGCAGCTCGTCACGTATTCGCTCGAAGTACACGATGAACGAGTCCGCCGTGAAGCCGATGGCAACAATTAGGCCCGCGACGCCGGCTAGGGAGAGCCGATACCCCTGCCGCCACGCGAGAATCACGATCACCAGATAGGTCAACACGGCCGCGATCACGAGGGAGGCGACGGTCACCAGACCCAGCAAACGGTATTGGAACAGGGAATATATCACGACCAGAATCAGTCCGATGAGGCCCGCAATGAGCCCGCTCGCGAGCTGGGTCGAACCAAGAGTCGCCGAGATAACCTCGGAGCTTTGCACCGTAAAGCCAATGGGCAGCGCACCGAACTTGAGCTGGTCGGCGAGCGTCTTGGCGGTCTGTTGAGTAAAGGAGCCCGAGATTTGCGGCTTGCCGTCGGTGATGATGCCCTGTGTGGTTGGCGCCGAGATCACGCGCCCGTCAAGCACGATCGCGAATCGGTTGCGAGGGTCAGTCTGCGGGAAGCCGAAGAGACGTTCGGTAACCGCCGCGAACTGCTGGGTGCCCTCATCGTTGAAGGTGATGAACACACCCCATTGCCCGGTGCTGGCCCCTTGGCTATTCGTGATGAGCCCGCTGGTTGCGTCGCGGATCGTCTCGCCCGACACCTCCACGGGGCCGAGGATGTACTTGAAACTCCCGTCGTCCTCACACGTGATCAACGGCTCGTCGGCCGGGGCGACGTTGGTATTGGCTTGGTCGAGTGAGGCGCAGTCGAAGTTCAGGTACTCGGCGTACAGAGCTTCAGTGACCCAACTCGGGTCGCTGGCGTCAGTGGGACTGGCCGTTGGGGTGGTCGACAGCCCTTCGGTCGGCACGGAAGTGGGTGTAGAACCGTCGGCCGCGCTGGTAGCCGCGACATCCGTGAAGATGAGCGGACGGAACTCGAGCTTCGCCGACGCTTCGACGCGCCGCAAGGTCTCGTCATCGGGCACGCCGGGGATCGAGATGATGATGTTCTGGGAACCCTCGGTGCTAATCTCCGCCTCGGAGACGCCGCTCGCGTCGACTCGTTGACGGATGATCGCCACCGCCTGGTTGAGCTGCTCTTGGCTAACCGTCTCGCCGCTCTCGAGCTTCGGGGCGAGCCGGATCTGCGTGCCGCCCTCGAGGTCTAGCCCGAGTTTCGGAGCCCACGAGCCGCCCCCGAACAGCACACCCGCACCATTGATCGCGATGAGACCGACAATGATGATGCCGAGCCACGCGAGCGATCGCCACGCCTTCTTCACGGGGGTAGATCTAGCCACCGGGTGTTACTCAGCTTTCTCTGGGTCTGGGAGTCAGGCGCGCGTGGGTGTCGCGGTAAATTGCGCGCACCCGAAAGTGCCAGCCACCAGCCGGTCTGGCCGGGGCGAGCACTCAAGGCTAATGGCTATTCGCCAGCCTTCTTGGTCGTACGGCGGGGCTTCTGCGCCTCGTCAGTAACGCGCTCGCCGTAGGCGGGCTCGGCGAGCGGGATGGCGGTGTCCTCGTTGAGCTTGACCCGCTCCCGCTCCGCAGCCTCGCGGTTCGCGATAGCCATGGCCTCCTCGACCGAGCGTGGGGCGTTGGGGTCGATGTCGTCCGCCGTGACGACCTTCGCGATGGTCTGGCTGTGCACGCGCACGATCGTGCCGGGTGTGACCTCGACTTCGGCGACCTTTGTCACGTCATCGAGTGACTTCAGCGTACCGAACAGCCCGAAGTTCGTCATGATCTCTGCGCCCGGGACAATCTGCGAGCGCAGTTCCTCCTGCTGGGCCTTGCGCTTGCGGCTGTTGCGGAACATGAAGAAAATTAGCACCGCAAGAATGACGAGCATTCCAATAGTCAACGGATCCATGGGGTTACCTTCCGAGAGGGAGTATGACCGGCAAGTCTAGTGAAGCTCGCTAGGCGGTCCCCGAGAATTATAGGTCATCCCGGAACAGGCCAAGAGTGGCATGCTCGGCTCGCGGAGGCGCCATCCCGAAGTGCTTCCAGGCGGCACGACTCGCCACCCGTCCGCGGGGAGTGCGGGTGAGTAGGCCGATTCGCACCAGAAAGGGCTCTACGACGGATTCGATAGTCTCCGACTCCTCGCCCACCGAGACAGCGAGCGTGTTGAGCCCCACGGGTCCCCCGTCGAAGCGAGTAAGCACCGTGTGCATGACCGCGCGGTCGAGCCGGTCAAGGCCCAGTTCGTCGACATCGTAAAGCTCGAGCGCGGCGTGGACGGCAGCGATGCCGGCGCCAGAACCCTTGACGAGCGCATAGTCGCGCACCCGGCGAAGCAGTCGGTTGGCGATTCGCGGCGTGCCCCGGCACCGCCCCGCGATCTCCGCGAGGGCGACCTTGTCGATATCGAGTTCCAGTAGTCTCGCGGCACGCTCGAGCACTTGCTGAAGCTCGGCTTCATCGTAGAACTCGAGGTGTGCGGTGAATCCGAAGCGATCGCGCAGCGGGTTCGGCAGCAGCCCCGACCGCGTCGTCGCGCCCACGAGGGTGAACGGAGACAGGTCGAGCGGGATGGATGTCGCGCCAGCCCCCTTGCCGACCATGATGTCGATGCGAAAGTCCTCCATAGCGAGGTATAGCATCTCCTCCGCGGACCGCGCCATGCGGTGGATCTCGTCGATGAACAGCACCTCGCCGGGCACGAGCGACGACAGCACCGCGGCAAGATCTCCCGCGTGCTGGATCGCCGGTCCGCTCGACATCCGCAGTGGCCGACCACTCTCGTGCGCCACAATCATCGCAAGGGTCGTCTTGCCAAGTCCCGGAGGTCCCGCCAAGAGGATGTGGTCCGGCGTGCGGTTCTGCATCGCTGCGGCCTGAAGCAGCAGCTGAAGCTGTCCCCGCACCTTGCTCTGGCCGATGAACTCGGCGAGGGAACGGGGCCGAAGAGCGCCCTCAAAGGCGAGCTCCGCGTCCGACTCCGGAGTGGGCCGCACGATCGAATCGGGTTCGCTCACGGGGAGTTCACCGCCTGCGGTCCGAGCGCAGCCAACGCGAGTCTGAGAAGCGCCGGGACGGAATCGCGTTCGACGTCTGATGCGCTGGCGAGCGCATCCTCGACCGCTTGCATCGCGACCCGCTCGGGCCACCCGAGTCCGGTCAACGCAACAGTGACGTTCTCGGCGACCGTGTTGCTGCGTCCGGGTGCTGATGCCCGTGCCGTCGGCATCACGAGCAGCTTGCCAGCGAGCGACACAACGATGAGCTTGGCGGTCTTGGGCCCGATCCCGGACACCTTCCTGAAGGCCCCGTCGTCCTCGACTGCGACGGCTTGAGCGACCTCGCCCGGGCTCAGGGCGGCAAGCACGCCCATTGCGCTCTTGGGGCCGACCCCCGTCACGCCCCGAAGCAGGTCGAACACGACGAGTTCGTCGCTTTCGGCAAACCCGTAGAGCGAGAGATCGTCCTCGCGCACGATGAGGGCGGTGCGGATCACGGCTTCACTGCCGATCCGCAGGCTCAGCGCATGCTGCGGCGTGACTTGCACGCTGAGACCCACACCGCCGACCTCGACCACGACGGTTGTACCGAGGGCCGCAAGCACAGTTCCGCGCAGCGACGAGATCATGACGTCACTGGGCTCTCGGCCGCACGCCACGCGCGCTGTGCCGGCGTAAGTGATGTGGGCGCGGCGACCAGAGCCTGCCCGCGCCACGCGTGGCAGATCGCGAGAGCCAGCGCGTCCGCGGCATCCGCTGGTTTGGGTACCTCGTCGAGCCGCAGGACCCTCGCGACCATCGTGCCCACTTGGCGCTTGTCGGCCGCACCGTACCCGGTGATCGACGCCTTGACCTCGCTAGGGGTATGAAGCCCCACGGCCAGTCCGCGGGCGGCAGCGAGATGAAGAGCGACCCCGCTTACCTGCGCCGTTCCCATCACGGTGCGCAGGTTGTGTTGGGCGAAGACCCGCTCGAGCGCGACAGCTTGGGGGGCGTAACCATCCAGAGCCGTCGTGATGCCCGACGCAATTGCCAGAAGGCGCTGCTCGAGCGGCATCTCCGGTGGGGTACGGAGGACCCCGACATACACTAGGGTCGCGATTCGCGTGGGCGTGACATCCACGATGCCGATGCCGCAGCGGGTCAGGCCGGGGTCGATGCCGAGAACGCGCATCAGTTGATCCAGCCCCGCGTCATGAGGCCTAGTCTTGCTCCAATTCGGCCTGAACCTCGGGCGACACGTCGTAATTCGAATATATGTTCTGCACGTCGTCGGAGTCCTCGAGGGCGTCGATCAGTCGCATGACCTTGCGGGCCGTGTCGGCATCGACGTCGACGGTGAGTTTAGGGACGAACTCGGCTTCTGAGGAGTCGTAGTCGATTCCTGCCGCCTGAAGGGCCTCACGGGCCGCGACCAGGTGGGCCGTGTCGGTGACCACTTCAAAGCCCTCGCCGCGATCAAAGACCTCCTCGGCGCCCGCGTCGAGCACCGCGAGCAGGATGTCATCCTCACTGACCCCGTGTGTCTTGGTGATCGAGATGACGCCCTTGCGAGTGAAGTTGTACGCGACGCTGCCCGGGTCGGCCATGGTGCCGCCGTTACGGCTCATGAGCGTGCGGACATCCGCCGCGGCACGATTGCGGTTGTCGGTCAGACACTCGACGAGAAGCGCAACGCCGTTGGGGCCGTAGCCCTCATACATGATCGTTTGGTAGTCGATCACCTCGCCGGTCAGGCCCGCACCGCGCTTGATCGCGCGGTCGATGTTCTCGTTCGGCACGGAGGTCTTCTTCGCCTTCTGCACCGCGTCAACAAGAGTCGGGTTGCCGGAGAGGTCTGCGCCGCCGATCTTTGCTGCGACTTCGATGTTCTTGATGAGCTTGGCGAACGACTTGGCGCGGCGCTGGTCCTTGATCGCCTTTTGGTGCTTTGTGGTTGCCCATTTGGAGTGGCCTGACATGCTCAACATTCTATCCAGCGCCCCGAAGGTAGCATTCGACAGTGCCCGCCCGCTGGGTCCGCATCGCCTACGCCCGCAACGCCCTGCTGCGCTCCCTCGCCGCTCAGGGCCTCAGTGTCGACGATCTCACTCTGGCCACGGGGCTGCGCGCGATGCTCGCGTTCGCTCGGGA
>JBJXDR010000071.1:0-5097 GCA_046155245.1 Rhodoglobus sp.
CCGACCCGGAGACCAAGCGCAAGATCATTGGTCGCGAGTTCATCCGCTCGTTCGAGGCGGCTGCCGCTTCGCTGGTAGCCGAGGCTGCGTCAGACGGCGAGCCGATCAGATTCCTCGTGCAAGGCACGCTTTACCCCGACGTCGTCGAGTCGGGCGGCGGAACCGGCACGGCCAACATCAAGAGCCACCACAACGTGGGCGGTCTGCCCGAAGACCTCCAGTTCGAGCTCGTTGAGCCGCTGCGCACCCTCTTCAAGGACGAGGTGCGGGCGATCGGCCGCGAGCTGGGGCTGCCCGAGGTCATTGTGGGTAGACAGCCGTTCCCGGGGCCCGGGCTTGGTATCCGGATCGTCGGCGAGGTCACCCGCGACCGGCTCGAGCTGCTGCGCGCCGCCGACGCGATCGTGCGCGCCGAGCTGACAGCCGCCGGGCAGGATGCCGCGATCTGGCAGTGCCCCGTCGTGCTCCTGGCCGACGTGCGCTCGGTCGGCGTACAGGGTGATGGGCGCACCTACGGGCATCCCATCGTGCTGCGGCCGGTCTCCTCGGAAGATGCGATGACTGCCGACTGGACCCGAGTGCCTTACGACGTGCTCGCCCGAATCTCCAACCGAATCACCAACGAGGTGCCTGGCGTGAACCGCGTGGTGCTCGACATCACGTCGAAACCGCCCGGCACGATTGAATGGGAGTAGAGCTACCGCTCGATCACGTGTACGGCGATGCCCGGAAGCTGGAGATCAGCCCATGCTCGGTCGGCTGTGATCGCGACGCCGCTCATCGCCCGAGCGAGGGTAAGGCACGCGCGGTCGGCGAGCGAGAGTCCCGCCGTGCGGGTCGATGACCACAACTCAGCAGTCTCAACCGCAAGCCTGTCATCGAGCGGAACCACGCCCGTCACCGTCTGGCGCAACAGCGTCGCCACATCGGCGATGTTGTGCCCCGCCGAGGCCGCCTTCTGCAGAACCTCGGAGAAATTGACACTGGAGATCACCGACCCGTCTAGGTACTCCATCACCTCGTCGGCACCGGGCTCGTTGTAGATCAGAGCGAGCACCGCGGACGCATCGAGCACATTCACGATCTTTCAGACTCTCTCGTGGCCTCGACGCGTCGCTCCTCGATCAGCTCTTCGGACGCCAGCGGGCCGCCCGCACGGGGCACAGTTGCAAACAGCTTCTGGAGTTCACGGGCGGCGCCTCGAGGTGTTGTGACTACAACGCTGCCCTGACTGACCGTGAAGGTCAGCACGCTCCCCGGCTTGAGTCCGAGGGCCTCGCGCACTTCGACGGGCACGACCACGCGCCCCTGCCTGCCCATCACCGCCTGTTCGACAAGAAGTGTCATAGAACAAGAGTAATACCACATGATCTGTAGTGCCAGATGCACGAATGTGGCACAAAAGTCAAGATGGTAACGGCCACGCGCGCTCACGATGAGGCATGCTTGAGAAGTGACCGACGCACGTCCGCCCGCGATCCTGTCGCTCGAGCGACTGCGTTCGTCGTTGGCCGACCCCGGGCTCGCCTTGCCGCTCGAGGGTGCCGCAGCTCAACGGGATGCCGCGGCATCCGCAGTTCGACAGATTGACGACTACATCCGCCCCCGCCTGTCCGATCTTGATGCGCCGCTGCTCGCGGTGGTGGGGGGATCGACCGGCTCGGGCAAGTCAACGATTGTCAACGCGATCATCGGTACGCCCACGACGCGGGCGGGTGTCATCCGACCGACGACCCGCCAGCCGATCCTGGTGCACGCGCCGGTCGATGCGGGATGGTTCGCGTCCGACCGAATCCTGCCGGGGCTCGCGCGGGTGCGAGGGCGCATCACCGAGCCGGGGACGCCGGCGTCGTCCGCGGGGGATGTGCCGACGGCATCCCGCATGAACGAGCTCATGCTCCTGCCGAGCGATCAGGTGCCCGCCTCCCTCGCGCTCGTTGACGCGCCGGACATCGACTCCGTTGCCGACGACAACCGCGCGCTCGCGGGCCAACTGCTCGCCGCTGCCGACCTCTGGCTGTTCGTCACCACGGCCAACCGCTACGCTGACGCGGTGCCGTGGGCGCTGCTCGACGGCGCGGCGGCCCGGGCCATCACCGTCGCGGTCGTGCTCAACCGCGTGCCGCCGGGCGCCGCCGACGAGGTGCTGCCCGACCTGAAGCAGATGCTGAGCTCCCGCGGCCTTGCCGAGGCCCCGGTGTTCGTGATCGAGGAGCAGCCGCTCGATGAGCTCGGGATGCTGCCGCCGGGCGCGGTCGCTGGCCCCCGCAAGTGGCTGAGCGCGATCGCCGCCGACCGTGCCGAGCGCGCCCGCATCGCCGCCCGCACGCTGCGTGGCGCGATCGTCGACCTCGACATCAGGGTCGCCTGGATTGCGACCGCGCGTCAGCAGCAACTCGACTGGCTGGATGGCACGGCCAAATCGGTCGCCCTCGACTACGACAACGCGGCCGACGCGGTCGACGACGCCACCCGGGATGGCGCGCTGCTGCGCGGCGAGGTGCTGGCGCGCTGGCAGGATTTCGTCGGCACGTCCGACCTCTTCCGCAGCTTCGAGCGCTGGTTCGGGCGCACTCGCGATGCCGCGACCGCGTGGATCATGGGCAAGCCGCAACCCGTAATCGACGTCGAGGTGCGCATCGAGCACGGGCTGCACGCGGTGGTTGTCGACCAGGCCGGACGGGCAGCCGCGGCATCCTGGGCTGGGCTCCAGCGCACCGAGGCGGGTCGGGCAGTCGCGCAGGCGCATCCGGAGCTCGGCACCGAGAGCCCGGATTTCTCTGACCGTGCGGCCGCAATGATCCGGGAGTGGCAGGGGGCGTTGCTGCGGCTCATTCAGGAGAACGCTGGCTCGAAGCGCATCAAGGCTCGAGTGCTGTCCGCGGGCCTCAACGTCGTGACCGTCGCCCTCATGATCGTCGTCTTCGCCTCGACCGGCGGGCTCACGGGAGGTGAGCTCGTGATTGCGGGCGGCTCTGCCGTGGTCGGCCAGAAGCTCCTCGAGACGATCTTCGGTGAGGATGCCGTGCGCCGCCTCGCCGGGGAAGCCCGCAAAGACCTGACCACCCGCGTCGCTGCGCTCTTCGACACGGAAGGCGCGCGAGTGACCGCTGCGCTCCAGGCCGCTCGCTTCGGGTCTTCGCCCGACTCGCTGCGCCGGGAATCCGCGGCCCTGCTCGACGACGTGCGCCGCGCGGCTGACGGGGGAGCGGCGTGAAGGTCACGCTCGACCAGCGCCTGGCCGCCCTGCGCACCGTGCGCGAAACCGGCGAGGGGCGACTGACGGATGCGCTCGCCCGCGAACTCGACGCGCTGCTGCTTCATGCGAGCGAACGTCGCCAGCGCTCGCCGCAACACACCGTGGTGGGCATCTTCGGGGCGACGGGCAGCGGCAAGTCCAGCCTCGTGAACGCACTCGTGGGGGCAGAGGTCGCGCGTACCCATGTGCGGCGACCCACCACATCCGAAGCCCATGCCGTGGTCTGGGACCCGGATGGCGCCGTCGACCTGCTCGACTGGCTGCAGGTGCGCGAGCGCACTGTGCGCGACGCCCCGATCGACCCGCGCGCGTCCAAGCTTGTGCTGCTCGACCTGCCCGACTTCGACTCAGTGGAGCGGGCCAATCGGGAGATCGCCGAACGTCTCGCCGCCCAGGTCGACGCGCTCGTGTGGGTCGTCGACCCGCAGAAGTACGCCGACGAGGTGCTGCACGCGCAGTTCATCGCGCCGCACGCGAAGCACTCCGCGGTGACCCTGATCGTGCTCAACCAGATCGACTTGCTGCCCGCCGCAGAGCTACCGCAGGTCGTCGACTCCCTGCGCGGCATCGTCGAGCATGACGGAATCCCGAAGGCACGCGTGCTCTCGGTGAGCGCGCGGACTGGCGCTGGCATCGACGGCCTACGCAAGGCACTCGGCGACCTCGCCGCCGCTACCGAGGTGCGCGAGGCTCGGCTTGCCGCTGACGTCGCCACGGTTGTCGCTCGCGTGCCCGCGGCAGGCACCCCGAGCAGCCCGAGCAAGGCTGCGATCGAGACCCTCGTCTCGGAACTCGGCACTGCCGCCGGGGCCGACGTGGTCGCCCAGGCTGTCGCCCGCTCCTACCGAAAGCGCGCGGGACAGGCCACGGGCTGGCCGATCGTGTCGTGGCTGCTGCGACTCCGCCCCGACCCCCTCACCCGCCTGGGGCTAGGGCCGACGCGCCGCGGCGAGGACCCCGACCTGCACCGCACGAGCATGCCCGCCCTCGACGCCGGCGCCCGAGCACGAGTGTCCCTCTCCGTGCGCGGATTCGCGGATGCCGCGGCCGCAGGCCTCACGGATAGCTGGCGCACGGGCATCCGCACCACCGCCGACCGGGCCATCGCCGACCTGCCCGACCAACTCGACCTCGCGATAGCGCGCACCGCCATTCCCGCGAATGGCTCGTGGTGGTGGGTAATCTTCAGCGTGCTGCAGTGGGTGAGCATCGTGGCCGCCCTCACCGGAATCGTCTGGTTGCTCGGCGCGGCATTCCTCCCCACCTTCGGGCTGCCTGCGTTCCAGGTGCCCAAGGTCGAGGGGTGGAGCGTGCCGACCCTGCTCATCGCGGCGGGCGTGGCGCTCGGCATCCTGCTCGGGATGCTCGGCGCCCTGTTCGCCGCGATCGCCGCGTCATCCCGCCGCCGTCGCACCCGCAAGCTGCTGCTCGCGTCGGTGCGCACAGTGGTGCAGGACACCGCGGTCGCGCCGCTGCTCGCCGACCTCGATCGCGCGTCCGCCTACACCGTCGCCCTCGCCCTCGCCGCCCGGTGATCGAGCCTGTCGAGATCCAACCCGTGGTACGCCACCCGCAACGCCCATCGAATTTCAGCTCAAACATCGGTGCGCTTCGACGGCCCCTGCGGGGCCATCGAACCACCCCGAAACTCGCAAGAAATCCGACGGTCGTTGCGGTCGCGGGGTATCGGGTCTGCGCGCGCTAGCTCAGGAGCCTTCCGAGCGAAAACACCACGATGGCAACGCCGCAGAAGCAGAACACGGAACCGAGAATCCCGATCACCACTGGGTGCTGGAGCTTCACCCCACGCCCCTTTCTATCCGCTGGGCGATTAGATC
>JBJXDR010000072.1:0-37784 GCA_046155245.1 Rhodoglobus sp.
CCCCGAGTCGATCGCGCAGCGCCGCCGCCGAGGCCTCTGGATACCGGTTGATGCTGCTCTCGGCGATGGCCTCGAGCACAGCATCGAGCGGCTCGAACGGGTTCTCGTTACTCGAAAGCTTGAACGCGTCCTCGGCCGCGGTCCGACCCTGCCGGTAGGGCACAATCTGCTCGATCTCGGGCCGTAGCTTCACTCTGGACGTGGTCACCGACCCAGCCTAATTGGGGCTGGGCACCGCGCTCGTGTCGCGCGCGATTGCGGGCAACGGGAGGCCCGGGCATAGTGGGCTCATGCGACTTTTCGTGAAGCTCCTGATCAACTCCCTGGCCCTGTGGCTCACCACGCTGATCGTGGCGGGCGTGCATGTCGTACCCTTTGCGCCGGGCGGAACTCTCGAAACCGTACTCACCTACCTCCTTGTGGCGGCGGTGTTCGGCATCGTCAATGCCATCGTCGGCACCTTCATTCGTATCGTTGCGTTTCCGCTCTACATCCTCACGCTCGGCCTGATCTCGCTCATCGTCAACGGGCTCCTGCTTCTGCTCGCTGCCTGGTTGACGAGCCTCCTCGGCTTCGGGCTCACAGTCGATAGTTTCTGGTGGGGCGTGCTCGGCGCTTTCGTTCTGGGTGTCATCGGCTGGCTCATCGGCATCCTGTTGCGCCCGATCGTCGGCTCTAAGAGCCGCCGCTGACCCGGGCTGCGTCGGTCACACGCTCGAACTCGTAGCTCGTGCTCGTCACCCGGGTTGCGCCCGCTGTGAGCGAGTCGAACCTGCTCAGCGTTGTGGCGACATCGGGCTGCCTGCTGCGGTCGATGAGTCGCGCGGTCTCGGCGTAGTTCGCACGGAGGTGGGCTGGCACAGGTTCGTCTGGCGGCACCTGCCCGTCGTCGAAAACTCGTCGACCCACGAGCACTGCCGACTCGTTGTCTTGGCGCCCGCCCAGCGCCGGCACGAGGTCGTCGTCGTGTTCCACGAGCAAAGCGGGCAGGTCTGCGGGCAGCTGGACCTGCCCGGTGGGACTGCCAAAGGTGAGGATGCCCTGCACATCGAACTGGCCCGAGGCCGCGACCCGGGCATCCGCCGCTCCGCCCTGCGAGTAGCCCACCAATTGCACCGGGCTGGACTCGTCGGCTCCCGCTTCGGCCAGCGCCAGGCGGAGCGCTTCAGCCGAGGCGCTCGACCCGTCGACCATGTTGATCACGTTGCTTTCCATATCCAGGGGCTCGCCGGTCTCCCCCACGTCGAAGGTCACCGTTCCCGCGACATAGGCGACGAACGCGTCGGGCTTGCCGTCGAACTCGTACCGCTCAACCGTAATCTGCGCTCCGTTGGCGTCGGTGGGCGTAGGCACCCGCGCGAGCCGCTCCTCCGCACCGCTCACTGGTCGCACCTCGGTCGCCGGCGATTCCGCAACGAGGCGAACCGGCGTCCGGCGAACTAGCCCGACCGCGGCACCGGCGCCTGCGAGCAATGCCGCTGTCGTGTGCGCCCCGACGAGCCCAAGTCCCTCATCGCCGAGGGCTCGCGACACGAATCGCGGCACCCCCAGAGCGCCCATGAGCGCGTCATCCGTCTCCATCACCGACTCCCTGACTAGCGACACGAAGAAGGGGTGACCCCGCAACTGCGGGTTGGATGCCGCGCCGATCACGCCACCGGCCGCGATCAACCCGAGGGGGGTGAAGCGAGCCAGAGCACCTCCGGTCGAAGCCAGATCGCCGAGCCCCGACAAAAACAGGGTGCGCACGAACTGCTCGACCGTCGCGTACCCGTCGGCCGCGAACTGCAGTGATTGCCCGAGAAGGTCGGCGATCACGTTGACTTCGCCGAGCACGATGAGCGCCTGATCGATGTCGTTCTCCGCGTACATCGCGCTCATCGGCGCGTTGAGCTCCCGCAACCTGCCCCGCGTCGCGATGCGATCGATTGCTGCGAGCTCCATGGCGATCGCGGATGCCTCCGCAGAGAGTCTCTTGAGCAGAACCCCCGCCCGTTCCAGCTCCTCCGGGGCGACGCCGGTGGTCGTGCCGCCAGTGACGGTGATCGGTTCAGCCACGTGAGCTCACCTCCGCCACGGCGCTCGCAGTCAACTCGACCGTGGAACGCATCGCGAGCACCGCTCCGTCAACAGTTCCGCCAGTGGCGTCGATCGCGGAGTCATAGGCCTGTCGAGCCGACCCGATCCAGAAGGTCGCACGCGGAGGCACTAGGGTCGCGCGCGCGTATTCGAGGCGCCGGAGCAGCTCGGTGAGGCGGCGCAGCTGGGCCTCGAGCGCGGCGAGGAGCGCGGCATCCGTCGGAAGGGTCATGGGACGAGGATTACGGCCGCGCAGCTCATTCGAACCCACGTTGGCTCAAGTCGTGGGCCGCGGCTGGCGAACGGTCGTGGTGAGGAGGAGATTCTGCGGGACAATGAAGTCATGAGCTTCGAGCGCACCTTCGATGAGTCGGCGCTCTTCCGTATTTGCTTCGTATGTACGGGCAACATCTGCCGCTCGCCGATGGCCGAGACAGTATTCAAGGCGATGGTCAAGAAGGCCGGCTACGAGAACCGCATCGCGGTGATCTCGGCCGGCACCGGCGATTGGCACGTCGGCGAGCCATCGGATGAGCGCACCCTCGAAGCGCTCGCCACCCAGGGCTACAACGGCTCCGGTCACCGCGGGCGTCAGTTCGACCCGGCATGGTTCGACAAGCTCGACCTGGTCGTGGCCTTCGACCGCAGCCAGGAGCGCATCCTCAAGGCCTGGGCGCTAAGCGATCAGGACCGCTCTAAGGTGCAACTGCTCCTCAGCTTCGACAGCGAGCAGGCGCAATTCATCGACGTGCCTGACCCCTACTACTCGGATGCCGCCCTCTTCGATCAGGTGCTCGCCATGATCGAGCGGGCCTGCGCTGCACTCTTTCGCCAGATCACTCCAGGAATCCGACAGGGAGCCACATGAGCCTGCCCGAACAACCGCTGAGCCCGCTCGACGGGCGCTACCGGCCCGCCGTGTCCGGTCTGGCCGAGCATCTGTCCGAGGCGGGCCTTAATCGGGCCCGGGTGCGTGTCGAGATCGAGTGGCTGATCTACCTCATCGATCATGAACTCTTCGAGTCGACACGACTCACGCATGAGCAGGCGGGCGAGTTGCGGGAGTTCGCCGCCGAATTCGGGCAGGCCGAGATCGACGAACTGGCCGGCCTTGAGGCCACCACTAGACACGACGTGAAGGCAGTCGAATATCTGGTGCGCCGCAAGCTCACGGACATGGGGCTCACCCCAATCGCCGAGCTCACCCATTTCGCCTGCACGAGCGAGGACATCAACAACCTCTCCTACGCGCTGACCATCAGCGCGGCGGTACGCGAAGTCTGGCTGCCGAAATTCCGCTCGGTGATCACCGCCCTGCGCGAGCGGGCCATCGAGCTTCGGGATGACGCGATGCTCGCCCACACGCACGGCCAACCGGCCACCCCCACGACCATGGGTAAGGAGCTTGCGGTCTTCGTCTACCGACTGGAACGAATCCGCACCCAGATCGAGGCGACCGAGTACCTCGCCAAGTTCAGCGGCGCGACGGGCACATTCGCCGCGCATCGGGCGGCGGATGCCACGCAGGACTGGCCCGCGATCTCGCGGGAGTTCGTGACATCCTTCGGCCTGACCTGGAACCCGTTGACGACCCAGATCGAGTCGCACGACTGGCAGGCGGAGCTGTACAACCGGGTGAGCCACGCCAACCGGGTGCTGCACAACCTGTGCACGGATGTCTGGACCTACATCTCGATGGGCTACTTCCGCCAGATTCCGCAGGCGGGTGCGACCGGGTCGTCGACGATGCCCCACAAGATCAACCCGATCCGGTTCGAGAATGCCGAAGCCAACCTCGAACTGTCGAGCGCGCTGCTTGACTCCCTCGCCGCGACCCTCGTTACCTCGCGCCTCCAGCGCGACCTCACCGACTCCACCACGCAGCGCAACGTGGGCGTCGCGCTGGGCCATTCGCTGCTCGCGCTCGACAACATTGAGCGCGGCCTGGGCGAGATCGATCTGAATCGGGATGCGCTCGCCGCCGACCTCGACGCGAACTGGGAGATCCTCGGTGAGGCAATTCAAACGGTGATCCGCGCCGAGGTGACTGCTGGTCGAAGTTCGATCGCCGACCCGTACGCGATCCTGAAGGAACTCACCCGCGGCAAGCGGGTCGGTCAGGCCGAGCTGGTGCAGTTCATCGACGGACTCGACATCGGCGCCGACGCCAAGGCTCGGCTGCGGGGGCTCACGCCGGCCGGGTATACCGGGCTCGCGAGCGACCTCGTGGGGTATCTCGAGGGGTAGGTTTCGATACACACTTCGCGCTACTGAACCGGCGAGAGTCAGTGGCCCTTGCGGCCGCCCTGGTCGCGGTCCTGCTCGTCTATGTCGCGTTGCTCGTCGCCGGTCGGTCGCACCGCGAGCGAGAGCATCGCGAACCCGACCAAGGCCACGATGAACGTGATGCCGGAGAAGATCAGCGCCAGCAGCGGCTGGCGGGTGGACATCAACACCACGAGCCCGATGAAGATCGCGAGCACTGCCGAGATGAGGAGCAGTTCTACCGGACGCGTGCGATCGCGGCGGCTCGGCGGGGTGGGAGGCGTGGACATGTCAGGCTGCTTTCGGGGTTGCCGCGGTATCCGGCGCCCACTTGAGTGAGAGCGCTGCGATGACCAGATAGATGCCGAGAATCGCCCAGTAGGCACCCAGGGTGCCGACGACGATGACGGATGCCGTGAGCTCCCGAACCACGCCGTCAGGCCCCTCGAACGTCTGCACGAAGCCCGGCGGCACCAGCAGCACGACGATGGCGAGCAACACCGTGAGCCCTCCCGCGAAGATTCGATCGCGGGCAGAGCCCGCGGTGCGACGGCTGCGCAGCCCGAGGTACAGCTCGAGGAAGCCGGTGACGACCGCGAACGCCGTGAGGAGCAATACGAAGTAGGGAAGCCCGGCATTGGTAAGCGCGAGCGAGGCGACGCCGGCGACGAGAGTCACACCGCCCTGAGTGATCTGCAGGGTGCGCGCCGTGCCCGGCGAGGCTCGCAGAGCGAATGCCGTGATGATCGCGCCCGAAACCACGCCAAAGATGCCGAAGGTCGTGAGTCCCAGGGAGGCAGAGTGGTCGGCGGTGAAGGTCACCACCCCTGCGAGAACGAGTGCGATAACCGCGCGAGCGAGCGGCGCGTACCAAGTAGTCACGAACTCCAGTCTACGAACCCGGCGGAAGGTCCACGAACCGGGAGAAGTGACCGTGGAATCCGACGGTGATCGTGCGGGTGGGTCCGTTGCGGTGCTTGGCGACGATGAAGTCGGCCGTGCCGGCGCTCGGATTCTCCGCCTCGTACGCGCTCTCGCGATGGAGCAGGATGACCATGTCGGCGTCCTGCTCGAGCGAACCCGACTCGCGGAGGTCAGACAGCGCGGGCTTCTTGTCGGCACGCTGCTCAGGACCACGGTTGAGCTGCGAGATCGCGATCACCGGAACGTTGAGCTCCTTGGCGAGCAGCTTGAGCGCCCGCGAGAACTCGCTGACCTCCTGCTGCCGGGACTCGACCTTCTTTCCGCTCGTCATGAGTTGCAGGTAGTCGATGATCACCATCTTCAAGCCGACCCGCTGCTTGAGTCGGCGGCACTTCGCCCGGATCTCAACAAGGGTCATGTTGGGACTGTCGTCGATGTAGAGCGGCGCGTCGTTAATGCGGCCGCGGGTCGACGCAATGGTCGTCCAGTCGTTGGTGTGCACGGTGCCCTTGCGCATGTGCTGCAGGGGCACGGATGCCTCGGCCGAAAGCAGACGCATCGCGATCTCACTGCGCCCCATCTCGAGGGAGAAGATGATCGTCGGCATGTCGTGCTTGATCGCCGCGGACCGCGCGAAGTCGAGGCCCAGGGTCGACTTGCCCAGGGCAGGGCGGGCGGCGAGAATGATCAGCTGGCCCGGGTGCAACCCGTTCGTCAGGTCGTCGAGCTCAGCGAACCCGGTGGGCACCCCCACCATCTTGCCGTCACGGCCCATCGCCGTCTCGATCTCATCGATCGCTGTGGTCACTGCCTCCGTGAGGGGAACGAAGTCCTCGCTCTCGACACCGCCAGTGACGGCGTAGATCTCGGCCTGCGCGTTGTTGACGAGGTCGACCACCTCGCCTTCGCTCGCGTACCCCATCTGGACGATTCGGGTGCCGGCCTCGACCAGGCGGCGAAGCACGGCCTTCTCGGCCACGATGGAGGCGTAGAACCCGGCGTTCGCCGCGGTCGGCACGAGCGCGGTCAGGGTGTGCAGGTACTCGGCGCCGCCGGCCCTGGTGAGCTCCCCGGTCTTGGTCAATTCATCGGTGACCGCGATGACATCCGTCGGCTCCCCGTGGGAGTACAGGGTCATCACCGCTTCGAAGATGGTCTCGTGCTTGGGGATGTAGAAGTCCAGCCCGCGCACGGTCTCGATGACGTCGGCAACGGCATCCTTGCTCAGGAGCATGCCGCCGATCGCGCTCTGTTCGGCCAGCAGGTCGTGCGGAGGAACTCGATCGCCACGGGAGTCGCTCGACTGGCGCTGGTCCCCAGCGAGCCCAAGGTGGGCAATGGACATGCGACGCCTCCCAATGGATCACGCTACGCCTCAGTTCTAGCGGCGCCCGCCGACACTCCGGCCGCCAAGGCTTCGCTAGTCCCGTCGAGGCGGCGGGACTGCCCCACCATAGGGAAGCGGCATAGAGAGGGACAACCGACCCTGTGGATGAACTTGTGGGAAACGTGCGAGAAACGCCGCGTGGCGTGTGAGCAAGCTGTGCACTTCTCTGTGGAGAACCGCCCAGTTTCGGGCTACTACCGCGACTTGACCAGCATTTTTGTGATTCACAGGGTGTGTGTAGAAACCTGCTTACACTGCCGCTTGAGGGTTGCCAGGAAAAATACATTCCTGTGCACAAAGCCCTTGACATTCGCTCGTTAAAGCACGATAGCGACGAGCCGTTTACTCGTCGCTATCGATGGCTAGACGCTACTTCGCGGCGACAACCTTCAGGGTGATGGTCGCAACGAGGTCGTCACGCAGGCGAACTGTGGCCTCGTGCTCGCCCGTTGCCTTGATCGGACTCGTGATCTCGATCTTGCGCTTGTCAAGCGAACCGAGGCCGGCAGCGGCAACCGCGTCGGCGACATCCGAGGTCTTCACGGAGCCGAACAGACGCCCGCCTTCGCCCGCCTTGACGGTGAGCGACACAGTCGCGGCCTGGAGGCGAGCCTTCAGGTCCTGTGCCTCTTCGAGGGTCGCGTGCTCACGCGCTGAGCGCGCTGCCTTGATGGACTCGATCTGCTTCTCTCCACCCCTGGTCCACGCCACGGCAAAGCCCTGGGGGATGAGGTAGTTGCGAGCGAAACCGTTCTTGACGTCAACGACGTCGCCGGGGGCACCGAGACCGGTGACCTCGTGCGTGAGGATCAGCTTTGACATTGTCGGTTCTCCTTAACGGCCCGAGCCGGCGTAGGGCAACAGCGCCATCTCACGGGCGTTCTTGACGGCCGTTGCGATGAGGCGCTGCTCCTGCACGGAGACACCGGTGATGCGGCGAGCGCGGATCTTTCCCCGCTCGGAGATGAATTTGCGAAGCGTCGCGACATCCTTGTAGTCGATGACGCCGACGCGGATCGCCTTGGCCGGGGCGGCGTTCTTGCCGTCCTTGCCCTTGCGGATGGGCTTGCGGCGATCGCCGCTGCTCTTTCCTGCCATGAGTTGTTAGTCCTTAGAATCTGGGAGCCGTTAGAACGGCGTCTCGTCGGTGTAGTTGCCGGGCGTGTTCCACACGTCGCCACCCGCGGCATCCGAGGGAGCAGATGCAGCCCACGGCTCCTCGGGTCCTGAACCTGCGCCGACCTGGCCACCGCCGCGAGGGCTGCCGCCGGAGGAGTCGCGGGATGACGCGGCACGGGTGACCTGTGCGGTCGCGTAGCGCAGGCTCGGGCCGATCTCGTCGATCTCGAGCTCGAGGCTCGTGCGCTTCTCGCCTTCCTTCGTCTGGTAGTCCCTCTGCTTGAGGCGACCCGTCGCAATCACGCGAGTGCCCTTCGTCAGCGAACCAGCAACGTGCTCGGCGAACTCGCGCCACGCGCTCGCGCGCAGGAACAGAGTGTCACCGTCTTTAAACTCGTTGCTTGCACGGTCGAAGTTGCGCGGGGTTGATGCGATGGTGAAGTTCGCCACCGCGAGTCCGTTCTGCGTGTAACGCAGCTCCGGGTCGCTCGTGAGGTTACCCACGACGGTGATGACGGTCTCGCCGGCCACGGGTTACTCCGCGTCCTCGGTAGCGGCAGCCTTCGGCTTCGCAGCTGCGGCGGGCTTGGCCGGGGCATCCTCGGTCTCGACCTTGGCGGCGGCAGGTGCTGAGGCAGCGACCGGGGCCTTCGCCGGAGCGGCAGCCTTGCGGGCGGCCTTCTCGTCGGCGACCTTCTTCGCGGCAGCGACCTGCGCGAAGCCCTGCTCGGCCCGCAGCACCTTGGTGCGCATGACGGCCTCGCTGAGCTTGAGCTGACGGTCGAGCTCCACGGTCGCGGTCGACGTAGCGGTGAAGTTGACGACGGCGTAGATGCCCTCGTTCTTCTTGTTGATCTCGTAGGCCAGGCGACGGCGACCCCAGATGTCAACGTTGTCGATGGTTCCCCCATCGGTACGGATGACGTTGAGGAACTTATCCAGGCTGGGTGCCACGGTGCGCTCATCGATCTCTGGATCGAGGATCACCATGAGTTCATACTGATGCGTCACAAACCCACCTCCTTCGGACTAGAACGGTTGCAGGCGATCTGCAACAGGAGGGTGTTGACGGTTGCCCGCACCGCGAACGGTTCGAAGACAACCTCCCTAGTCTAGTCAGTTCTCGCGCGGAGTTCCATCCCGGCTGGCCCACCAGTCACGCAGGCGCGCCTCCGCGACGTGCGGGCCGAGTGGTCCCTCGTCGAGCCGAAGGTCGAGGAGAAACCGGTAGGCCTCACCCACATCGCGGCCCGGCGGGAGGCCCAGTATCGCCATGATCTGCTCGCCATCCAGATCGGGGCGAACGGCAGCGATGCCCTCGGCCTCCGCGATCGCCGCGATGCGCTGCTCGAGGTCGTCGTACGCGAAGCCCAGCCGATCGGCTTTACGCCGGTTGCGGGTGGTCACGTCAGCGCGCGTGAGGATGTGCAGGCGTTCGAGCTGGTCGCCGGCGTCACGCACATACCGGCGCACGGCTGAATCCGTCCAGGCCCCCTCGGTGTACCCGAAGAATCGCAGGTGTAGCTCGATGAGTCGAGCCACGGATGCCACGGTGTCGTTGTCGAAGCGCAGAGCCTTCAACCGCTTCGCTCCAAGCTTCGCCCCCACCACGTCATGGTGGTGGAACGTCACGACGCGGCCGCCCTCGATACGCCGGGTCGCGGGCTTTCCGATGTCGTGCAGCAACGCCGCGAGCCGCACCACGAGATCGACCGAATGCCCGCGGGACTTCTCGAGCTCGATGGCCTGGCGCAGCACGGTAAGGCTGTGCTCGTAGACGTCCTTGTGGTGGGCGTGCTCGTCGACCTCCAGCCGAAGCGCGGGGATCTCCGGGAGCACGAGCTCCGCTAGCCCCGTGTCCACGAGCAGCCGGATGCCCGGCACCGGGTCATCCGTGCGCAGCAGTTTCGACAGCTCATCTGCGACGCGCTCGACACTCACGATCTCCAACCGCGGCGCGAGCTCGGACATCGCGCGGACGGTCCCGTCGGCCACGGTGAAGCCGAGTTGGCTCGTGAACCGGGCGGCACGGAGCATCCGCAGCGGGTCGTCGCCGAAGGACACTTCGGGAGGGCCGGGGGTGGCGATTCGGCTAGCGAGGAGATCCTCGAGCCCGCCCCACGGATCAACGAGCGTGCGTTCGGGCAGGCGCAGGGCCATCGCGTTGACGGTGAAATCCCGGCGCAGCAGATCGTCGTCGAGAGTGTCACCGAACCGCACGACCGGCTTGCGACTCTCGCCGTCGTATGCGTCCGCCCGGTAGGTGGTGATCTCGACGGTCAGCCCGTTCACCCGCGCAGCGATGGTGCCGAAGTCGCGACCGACGTCCCACTGCACGTCAGAGAGCGGAGTCACGAACGCCAGGATGTCGTCGGGTCGGGCACTGGTCGCAAAGTCGAGGTCGGAGAGCTCGCGGCCCAGGAACGCGTCGCGCACCGAGCCACCCACGAGAGCCAGCTCATGACCCGCGGAGGCGAACGCGCTGGCGAGCCGGGAGACGGCGGGAGAGTCGGCGAGCTCACCTAGTCGCTGAACAGCCGAGGCCACGCTCTCCATGAGACCCAAGCTTGTCACAGGGCACTCAGGCTGACCGGACTCGCAGAAGCGAGTGAATAGACTTTGCCCATGCTGGCCGAGCGATTCATGCCGCTGCGCGCTGCACTGGCGCTGCTCCTCGGCTTGGCAGGAGGCGTGGCCGGTGTCGCCCCCGCGGCACCTGGGGCGACGACGCTCGGACCCGATGGAATGGTGACCCTCACGGTCGTTGTTCCGCTCGCGGTTCCCGAAGCAGATACCGGATTCATCCCGGCCGCCGCCCTCGCGCAGTACACGAGCGCATCGGGACTGTTAACTCGCGAGTTGGATGCACTGATCGGCCGGCCCGTCGCGATCGCGATCGACCCACGGATAATCGCGTCGATTCGCATTCTGGGCTCCTCGGCGCCGCCGTCGGCACTGGCCTGGCTCGACCGGCTGGCGGCAGTGAGCAACGAGACGTTTCCTCTGACCTACGCGGACTCCGACATCACCCTGGCCACACAGGCCGGAAGTGGCCGGGTGCTCGAACCCGAATCGTTCGACTTCGCAATCGATCCTGCGCTATTCACGCCGCCCGACGCGCTGAACCCGACCCCCGCTCCCACGCCCCCGGCGATCGAACTGCCGACGAGCGAGTCGCTGCTCCAGTGGCCGTATTCGCTGACCTCGATCGCGTGGCCGCGTGACGCCTCGGTGGTCAAGGACGATCTGTCCACGATCGCCGCGAGCGGCTACTCGACGACTCTCCTGTCGTCGAGCAACGTGACCCGTGACGACCCGTCGCCGGTGGTCACGGTCGCCGATGGCAGGGCGGCGGTGGCGGATGACACGGTGTCAGCCGCGCTGCGCGCAGCCGTGGCATCCGTCGGCCCGGAGGACTGGGAGGCCGCAATGGCGGCGGTGTTTGCTGTGCTGGATGCCGCGCCCGAGAGCGTGCTCGCAACGCTCGACCGCACCGTTCCGATCAGCGGCACCCACTTGGCCGACACTCTTGCAGCTCTCCAGGCCGACCCGCGAGTGCGGTTCTCGGGGTTAGGGGAGCTCATCGCAGGAGCGGCCGCCGGGGCGACGCTAGTGGACTCTCCGCAGGATGCCTCGCGCGTCGCGAAAGTCACCGTGCTGCTGGACGCCGAGCGAGCAGAAGCACGTTTCGCTACGGTGGCCGATTCGCCAAGCGAAATCACGGCACCGCGGCGGCTTCAACTGCTGGCGCTGCTCTCCACAGCCTGGCTTCAGAATCCCGACGGCTGGGTCACGGCGACGGACGCCCACCTGACCGCGTCAAGTGACCTGCGCTCCTCGGTGCAAGTGGTCGCGTACAGCAGCTTCAACCTACTCGCTGACAGCGCCGGACTGCCGATCTCGGTGAGCAACACCCTCGACCAGCCGGTGACCGTGTACATCACCGTGCGGCCCGAAACCGCTCTTCTCGCCGTGGGTGACTCGCGGGTAGCGCTCGTGGTGGAGCCCGACTCGCAAGCCAAGGGACAGATACCAGTGCAGGCCGTGTCCAACGGGACCGTTCAGGTGCTCATCACGCTGTCAAGCGGCGCGGGTGCGCCGGTGGGCGACCCCGCGACCGCCGAGATCAACGTGCAGGCGGGCTGGGAGACCCCAGTGGTACTCGTGATCGCGGCGATAGTCGTGGTCGTCTTCGCGGTGGGTATCGTGCGGAACATCCTGCGCCGCCGCACGCCCGGCGACCCGGTGGGCGACGATGACTGACCGGTCGAGCGACGACGTCGACGGCGCTTCGGCGATCGGGCGAGCGAGCGCCGCCCTAGCCTCGGGCACGATTGTGTCGCGCATCCTCGGATTCGTCAATGCCGCCGTGCTCGCCGGCGCGATCGGCTACATCGGCGGCGCGGCCGACGCGTTCACTCTTGCGACCCAGATTCCCAACAGCATCTACGCGCTGATCGCTGGCGGGCTGTTGAGCGCCGTGCTCGTTCCGCAGATCGTGCGGGCGGGCATCCAGACCGATGGTGGTGCCGCCTTCATCAACAAGCTCGTCACGCTCGCAACCGTCGTGTTCGTGGTCGTTGCCGCCGCCGCGACCGTTGCAGCCCCGTGGCTCGTGAGTCTCTACACGCAGTCCGGTAGCCGCGGCTTCGGCCCCGACGAACTCGCGCTGGCGACCGCTTTCGCCTACTGGTGCTTGCCGCAGGTGCTGTTCTACGGCCTCTACAGCCTGCTCGGCCAGGTTCTCAACGCCCGACGGGTCTTCGGGCCGTTCACGTGGGCGCCGGCGCTCAACAACGTGATCGCGATCACCGGCGTCTCCATTTTCATCGCGCTGTTCGGCGCCTTCCCCACGAATCAGGATGCCTCAGTCTGGACGCCCACAATGATCGCCCTGCTCGGCGGCACGGCGACCCTCGGGATCGCCGCGCAGGCGTTCGTGCTCCTGTTGTTCTGGCGGCGGGCGGGACTGACCTACCGGCCGGACTTCCGATGGCGCGGGGTCGGCCTCGCGAGCACCGGGCGCGCCGCCGCGTGGGTGTTCGGGATGATCCTGATCACCCAGCTCGCGGCGATCGTCGAGACGCGGGTCGCCACTGGCGCGTCCGGCGAGGCCTCGATCGGAGCGCTCAAGTACGCCTGGCTCATCTTCATGCTGCCGCACTCGATCGTCACCGTGTCCATCGCGACCGCGTACTTCACCCGCCTGAGCACCCACGCCCGTGGCGGAGACCTTGTCTCGATTCGCGACGACGTCACATCCTCCCTCAAGTCGATTCTGCTGATCATGGTCTTCTCCGCGGTCGGCCTTGCGGTTCTGGCCTACCCCTTCAGCGCCGTCTTCGGCGGCGGGTTTGACGAGATCAGCGCGCTCGGCAATGTGGTCATCGCCTACCTTGTGGGCCTGATTCCCTTCACCGTGCTGTTCGTGCTCCAGAGGGTCTTCTATGCACTGGATGACACGCGCAGCGCGTTCTTCATCCAGCTACTGCAGTCCGCGGTTTTCGTTGTCGGCATTCTCGGGGTCGCTGTGCTCCCCAGCGCGTGGGTCGCCGTGGGCGTCGCGGGCATGATGAGCCTCTCCGGGGCGATCGGGATGGTTGTCGCGGCCGTGGTGTTGCGCCGTCGGCTTGGCGGTCTAGGCGCCCGCTCGATCCTGGCCTCGGCCGCGTGGTACTTCGGCGCCGCCATGGTGGGTGCTGCTTTCGGCACCGCCGCGGTCTGGGCCCTCGGTGGTTTCACGCCGGGTGGATTTGCCGTAGCAACGCGAGTGGGCGCAGGCGTCACGGTTGCGGTCGTAGGAACGGCGATGGCGCTTGTCTACCTCGCCATCCTCGCTGTCACGCGCAACCGCCAGCTGGCCGCCCTCGCTGCACCGGTGCTCCGTCGACTTCGCCCGAACCGCTAGGTCTCGGTGCGGTGCCCGACCCGCCTGCAACGCCCGGAAATCGCGGAATATCCTCGACGTAGGATGTGTTGTACCGGGCAGCGACAATCCTGAGGAGACGCTTCACGTGCGGCAAGTAATCATCATCGGATCGGGCCCGGCTGGGTACACGGCGGCCATCTACGCGGCTCGCGCGAGCCTTGCACCCCTCCTGATCGCCAGCTCAGTCGAGGCCGGCGGAGAACTCATGAAGACGACCGAGGTGGAGAACTACCCGGGCTTCGCCGACGGCATTCAGGGTCCCGAGCTCATGATGGCGATGCAGGCGCAGGCCGAACGCTTCGGCACCGAGATTATTCTCGACGATGTCGTGGCGCTCGAACTAGAGGGCGCTGTCAAACGAGTCATCTTGGGCAACGGAGCTGTGCACGAAGCTCTCACGGTGATCTTCGCGACCGGCTCGGCGTACCGCAAGCTGGGCCTCGATGACGAGACACGCTTGAGCGGTCACGGAGTCTCGTGGTGTGCAACCTGCGACGGGTTCTTCTTCCGACAGAAAACGATTGCGGTCGTCGGTGGGGGCGACTCCGCGATGGAGGAGGCCACCTTCCTCACGAGGTTCGCCGACAAGGTCTACGTCATCCACCGCAAGGACAGCCTGCGGGCCTCCAAAGCGATGCAGGAGCGCGCTTTCAGCGACCCCAAGATCGAGTTCCTGTTCAACAAACAGGTCGCCCACATCTACGGCGACGAGCTCGTCACGGGAGTCGGACTCGTCGACACCGTGGATGGCACCGAATCGACGATCGATCTGAGTGGCTTGTTCGTCGCAATCGGCGCCGACCCACGCACGCACCTCGTGCACGGGCAGCTCGACCTCAACCCCGACGGCACCATCGCGGTCGACGGCCGCTCAAGCCGCACCAACATCTCGGGTGTGTTCGCGGCTGGCGATGTGATCGACCCGACGTACCGCCAGGCCGTAACTGCGGCCGGGTCCGGCACCGTTGCGGCGTTGGACGCCGAGCACTACCTCGCTTCGCTCCCGAAGCACACCGTCGACGCGGCCACCCAGCCTGCCGTCGCATCCGTCTGAATCACGAAAGAAGGAAAAACCAATGTCAACCGCCCTCGACGTCACTGACGCCACGTTCGCTGAGGAAGTGCTCAACTCGAAGGACACCATCATGGTGGACTTCTGGGCCGAGTGGTGCGGCCCGTGTCGCGCGGTCTCGCCCATCCTCGACCAGATCGCCGCAGAGCACGCGGACAAGATCAAGATCGTCAAGCTCAACGTTGACGACAACCCCCAGATGGCCATGAAGTACCAGATCACTTCGATCCCCGCCATGAAGGTCTTCCGCGGTGGCGAGGTCGTCAAGACTGTCATCGGCGCCAAGCCGAAGCCGGCCATCGAGGCCGACCTCGCCGAATTCCTGGCCTGATCCGCACCTAACGAAGCCCCGGCGCCCGTGTGGGGTGCCGGGGCTTCGTGCTGTCTCCGTCCACCCACGTTCCCTAGTGTCGGCCCATGAAGCGCTGGCTCCCGTGGGTGCTCGTATTCGCGCAGTTCGTTCTTCTGATCGCGCTGGCAGTCGCGCCGCACCTTCCCGGTAGCGGTCGGATGCGACAGCCGTAGCCTCTGGCCTATTCTTAGAACTTCGCGACTGAAAAGGGCAGCGGATGACGGCACACACTCACGCAGGGGGCAATAACCTCGACCGGTGGTACGGCCACTACGCGGATCGCACCGCGGGCCTCGCTGCCTCGGAGGTGCGAGCTCTGTTCGCCGTGGCATCCCGTCCTGAGGTGGTGTCCCTCGCCGGGGGCATGCCCTACGTCTCGGCGCTGCCCCAGGACCTCGTGACCTCCGCGATGGAGCGCGTTATGCGCGATAGCGGTGCCGTGGCTCTTCAGTACGGTTCGGGTCAGGGGATGCCGCAGCTGCGCGAGCACATCCTCGAAGTGATGGCGCTCGAGGGCATCCGCGGCAGCGTCGACGACATCGTCGTGACGACCGGATCGCAGCACGCTCTCGAGTTGGTCACCAAGCTGTTCATCAACCCGGGAGACGTGGTGCTCGCCGAGGGTCCGAGTTACGTGACCGCGATGGTCGTGTTCAAGTCGTTCCAGTCCGATATTCAGCACGTGCCGATGGATGAGCTTGGCCTCATCCCCGAGGCGCTGCGCGAGCACATCGCGCGACTGCGCACCGACGGCAAGACCATCAAGTTCCTTTACACGGTGCCGACCTTCAGCAACCCGGCCGGCGTGACGCTCACGTGGGAGCGTCGCCTGGAGATCCTCGAGATCTGCCGCGCGAACGACATTCTCGTTCTGGAGGACAACCCCTATGGCTTGCTGTACTTCGACGGCCAGCCGCCGCACGCCATGCGCTCGGTCGAGGAAGACGGGGTCATCTACCTCGGAACGTTTTCCAAGACCCTCGCGCCGGGCTTCCGGGTGGGATGGGTGCTCGCCCCCCACGCGATACGAGAAAAACTCATTCTTGCCAACGAGGCTGCGGTGCTTTCGCCCAGTTCGTTCACGCAGCACGTCATCGCCGAGTACCTGTCCACCGCCGACTGGAAGTGGCAGATCGACACGTTCCGCGGCGTCTACCGCGAACGGCGCGATGCGCTGCTCGCCGCGCTCGACGACTACCTCCCCGACCTTAGTTGGACCCACCCCACCGGCGGCTTCTACGTGTGGGTCACGCTCCCCGACAATCTCGACTCGAAATCGATGCTGCCGCGCGCGGTCAAGGAACTCGTCGCCTACACACCGGGCACCGCGTTCTACGCCGACGGAGGAGGCCGCAACAAGATGCGCCTCGCGTTCTGCTACCCGACGCCCGAGTTCATCCGTGAGGGAATTCGTCGCCTGTCAACCGTAATCAACGGTGAGCTCGAGCTGCTCAGCACGTTCGCCCAGACCGCACCGCTAGCGGTCGTGCGGCCCGAGGCGACCATGATCAACCCGCCAGCCAACCTCGGCTGATGGCGTCCCCACACGTACTCGTCCTGGCGGGCGGGATCTCCCACGAGCGCGACGTCTCGCTGCGCTCCGGTCGACGGGTGGCCGACAGCCTCTCCGAGCACGGCCTCACTGTCGAACTCCGAGACCCGGATGCGTCGCTGCTGAGCTACCTGCGCACGAGTCGTCCCGATGTGGTGTGGCCGGCCCTCCACGGGGCCAGCGGCGAGGATGGCGCGCTCCGCGGCCTCCTGGACTTCATCGGGATCCCCTACGTGGGCTCGCGCGCCGAGGCATCCCGCCTCGCGTGGGACAAGCCCACCGCGAAGACCATCGTCGGACGCGTGGGTGTCATGACGCCGCGATCGATCACCCTCCCGCGCGACGCGTTCCGCGAACTCGGTGCCAACAGCATCCTCGAGGAGATCAGTGACGAGTTCTCCGGTCCACTCGTCGTGAAGCCCGCGCAGGGAGGCTCGGCTCAGGGCGTCACGATGGTCGACGATCGGTCGCTGCTGCCGCGCGCAATGGTTGATGCGTATACCTACTGCGATTCGGCGCTGATCGAACAGAAGATCACCGGTACCGAGATCGCTATCGGCATCATCGACAGCGGGGATGGGCCGGTCGCACTGCCCGCGGTCGAGATCGAGCCGCTATCGGGTGTTTACAGCTTCGAGGCGCGCTACAACGCAGGGGAGACCCGGTTCTTCGTGCCCGCGCGCGTCGATCCGGACGTCGCCAGTCGCGCCGAGCGAGCGGCCCTCGACGCACACAGCGCTCTCGGTCTGCGCCACCTGTCGCGGGTTGACCTCATCGTCGATGGGGCAGGCACGCCCTGGTTCCTCGAAGCCAATGTGCTGCCGGGGCTCACCGAGACCTCGATCCTTCCTCAAGCACTGGAGGCAGCGGGTCACGATCTGGGCTGGGTGTACTCGGCCCTCGCTGACGCGGCAATCGCGGAATCGCGGGCCTAGTTCGGCGCGTCGGACGCGGTCGTGTCGGGCGCCGCCGCGTCGGACGCTAACGCCGGCCCGCTGGCACCTCGACCCAATGGCGACTCACCCAGTTCGAGGTGCAGAAAGACGCTGTTCGGGTCAGGACGATAGTGCGCGAAGGGCTCGCCCGGCACGAAACCGGAGCGGGCGTACAGCCGTCGGGCGGGCTCGAAGTAGTCCTCCGCACCGGTCTCGAGCCGCACCGCGCGGTAGCCGCGGCTTCGAGCGACGGCGAGCAAGTGCTCGAGCATCCGTGCACCGACTCCGTGGCCCCGGGCGACCGCAGCCGTACGCATTGACTTCAGTTCGCCCTCAGCCGAGTTCAGTTCGCGGATAGCGCCGGTGCCGATAACCGCACCGCCCTGCCTCGCAACGAAGAAGCTGATCGATGGATGTCGCAGCTGCTCCGCATCAAGCGCGTGAACGCTCTCCGGCGGCGATGTAGCGTACATCTCGGACAGGTGCTCCACGAGCAGCGGAACCACGTCAGCGCTCACGGGATCCGCCGCAACGATCTCGACTTCGCTCACGACTACTTGGCGAATCTCTGCTGACCCAGCTCGCCCAGGATGCGGTTCAGGTCGGCCACCGTCGCGAAATCGATCACGATCTGGCCCTTGGTGGCGCCAAGCGTGACCCTCACGCGGGTGTTGAGCCGATCGGCCAGCCGCTCCGCGACCTCGTTCAGCTGACCTTGGCGCCCGCCTGCTACGGGCTTCGCTTTCGGCGTGCGGGTCGATAGCTGCCCAGCGGCTGCCTCCGCCGCGCGCACCGAAAGGTCCTCGTTGACGATTTTCTCGGCCAGGCGCTCCATCGCGGCGACGTCACCCGCGGCAAGAATGGCCCGCGCGTGACCAGCGCTCAGGACGCCCGCCGCGACCCGCTTCTGAACTCCAGCGGGGAGCTTGAGCAGGCGCAGCGTGTTGGTGATCTGGGGTCGAGAGCGACCGATGCGGGTCGCGAGCTGGTCCTGAGTGATGCCAAAATCTGCGAGCAGCTGCTGGTAGGCGGATGCCTCCTCAAGCGCGTTGAGGTCGGCGCGGTGAAGGTTCTCCAGAAGCGCGTCGCGCAGCATGTCCTCGTCGGCGGTGTTCTTGATCACCGCCGGGATCGTCGAGAGGCCGAGCTGTTTCGTCGCGCGCAGTCGACGTTCGCCCATGATCAGCTCGAATCGCGGGGCCGCTGTGGCACCGGGGATGGGTCGAACCACGATCGGCTGCAGAACTCCAATCTCCCGGATCGACACAACCAGTTCCTCGAGATCCTCGGCCCGGAACTCCTTGCGAGGCTGCTGAGAGTTTGGCGCGATGTCGTCGGGGGAGAGGTTGGCAAGCTTCGCTCCCGGCACGGCAAGTAGCCCTTGGCGGTCGCCGCCGGTCGCCGGGAAGAATACGTCTACCGGCCGCTGGGAGTCATTCTCGGTACCGGGGATGAGTGCGCCGATACCGCGGCCGAGCCCGGTGCGCTTGGGTGCTGCCATTACTGCGGGGCTCCTCGTCGGGCGATCTCCGCGGCGGCTTCCAGGTACGACAGCGATCCCGGAGAGGTGGAGTCGTAGCTGATCACGCTCTGCCCGTAGCTCGGCGCTTCAGAGATCCGAACTGACCGAGGGATGACCGTGGTGAGCACCTTGTCCGGGAAGTGCGCGCGCACGTCATCGACCACTTGATTGGCCAGATTCGTGCGGGAGTCGTACATCGTGAGCAGGATGGTCGAGACCGACAGGCGGGGATTCAGATGGCGCTCAATGAGCTGGATGTTGCTGAGCAACTGGCTCAGTCCCTCGAGCGCGTAGTACTCGCACTGGATCGGGATGAGCACCTCCTGTGCGGCAACGAAGGCATTGATGGTGAGCAAGCCCAGTGACGGTGGGCAGTCGATGAAGACGTAGTGGAAAGGCTCTTCCGACTGCGCGAGGAAGAGCTCGAGGGCCGTCCGCAGGCGCTGCTCGCGAGCCACCAGCGAGACGAGCTCGATCTCGGCCCCCGCGAGGTGGATCGTCGCGGGTACGCAGTACAGGCCATCGAACTCAGGACTCTTCTGAACCACGCCGGCCATCGGTTCGTCGTTGATGATCACGTCGTACACGCTCACGGTGTCTGAACGGTGCTCGACCCCGAGGGCGGTGGAGGCGTTGCCCTGAGGGTCGAGATCGATCACGAGCACACGCGCTCCTGCTCGCGCGAGTCCGGCCGCGAGGTTGACGGTCGTCGTGGTCTTGCCAACGCCGCCCTTCTGGTTGGCGACCGTGAACACCCGGGTGTCCTCGGGCAAAGGCAGCGACTCTTGCGCGAGGGCCTGCCGGCGGCGGGTCAGCTCCGCGAGTTCCCGGGCGAGCGGAGTCGAGTCGTCGAACGCTACGCGCGACTCGGCGAGATCGCCTTCTGGATGTTTCACGTGAAACCTTCTGAGTGCGAGGCGGTCTTCGCCTGAAGTGGTTGAGATCATCGCGGTCGTGCGGATGATCAGTCCACTGTAGCCCGAAACACCCGAGTGGCCTCGGGCGTTATCCCCTCCCCGAGGGTGACCACATCGACGTCGCTGAGCCTCGCCTTGCGGATCGCCTTGGAAGCCGCATCGACCTCCTCCGTAACCCTCGACCCCTTCAAGAAGAGCATCTGCCCACCCCGGCGGACAAGCGGGGCCGTCGCAGGTATGAGCCTCACGAGCGCGGTGACCGCACGGGCTGTGATCTGGTCGAGGGGCTGCTCGAGTTGCGCCTCCTCGGCTCGCGCGCGCACCACGGTGACGTTGTCGAGTCCTAGCTGGGCCGACTCGTGCCGCAGCCAGTCGACCCGCCGCTCCATTGGCTCGATCAGCACGAGGTGAACGTCTGGGCGGGCGATCGCGAGCACAATCCCCGGCAGGCCGGCCCCACTGCCGACGTCTCCCGTCACGCCCGGCCGGAGCAGGGGCGCAACCAGCGCGCAGTTCAGGATGTGGCGCGACCACAGCCGTGGCGGCTCGAGTGGCCCGATAAGGCCGAGCTCTTCGCCGCGCAGCCCGAGATCCGCGGCGTAGGCACGCGCAAGGTCGATACGGACCCCGAAGAGGGATGCCGCGGCATCCGGTTCAGGCTCGACCACCGTCACAGTTGCTCCACTCCATGTTTCACGTGAAACATCTGGCCGGCCACGTGACTTTCGGCGGAACGAGCGGGCACTACGCCCGAGCGATCACCGTGTGGCGGTCGCGGCCCTCACCCTCGGACTCCGACGAGAAACCGCGGTCGGACACGATGTCGTGAACCAGCTTGCGTTCGTACGAGGACATCGGTGGGAGCGCGGCAGACACGGCACCGGCCTCGATCCGTTCGATCGCCTTGTCGACGAGCAACGCGAGTTCAAAGGCGCGCGCCTCCCGCGACCCGCCGACGTCGAGGATCAGCCGCGAGAACGACCCGGTCTTGGTCTGCACGGCAATGCGCGTCAGCTCCTGAAGTGCGGTCACCGTCTCGGGGCGCGACAGCAAACGCAGGTTGGTGTCCTCGCTCGAGGTCACCGAGAGATAGGCGCGTCCTCCACGGGCGTCGATCTCGATGTCGCCGTCGAGGTCGGTGATGTCAAGCAACTCCTCGATGTAGTCGGCGGCGATATCGCCCTCCTGTTCGAGCTGACTCGAGGTGCGGGCATCCCCCTCGGCTGCGCTGTCAACCTGCTCCGCGTCGATCTGCTCGGCGTTCATCTGCTCGGCGTCGATCTCGGGGGTCTGCGTGTCAGTCACGTCGCTCATTTCTTCTTCTTCTTGGATCGGTTCTTGCCCACGGGCTGCTGTCGCTGCGGCTTCTTCGGCTCCTCGACCATGAGGGTGCCGCCGTCTGGGGTCTCCTCCACAATCCCCTTGCGCTGCTGCCGTTTGGCCATTCGTGCCTCACGCGCGAGCGCCGCCTCGCTACCTGGCGTGGGCATGTTGCGGATGACGAGGAACTGCTGGCCCATCGTCCAGAAGTTGGAAACCAGCCAGTAGAACATGACGCCGAGCGGGAAGGTGAAGCCGGAAAACGCGAAGACGAGTGGCAGCAGATACAGCAGGATGCGCTGCTGGCGGTACATCGGGCTGGCCTTCATCTCGGCCGACTGGTTCTTCGACATGATCTGCAGCTGGGTGATGAACTGCGAACCGGTCATGAGCACGACCATGATCGCGGCAATCACGATCACCGCGATGTTGCCGTCCGCCGTACTGATGGCGAGGTGCAGCGGCGCGATGCCGAACAATGACGAGGTGCCAAAGGACTCCGACAGTGCCGCGTTGAGCAGACCGACACCGGGGTTTCGGCTGCCGTCTGCATTGACCGCTTGGGCGTTGCTCAGCACCGAGAACAGACCGAAGAAGATCGGCATCTGAAGCAACAACGGCAGGCACGAGCTCAACGGATTGGTTCCGGTGCGCTTGTACATCTCCATCGTCTCGCGCGACATCGCCTCGCGGGAGAACTGGTCCTTCTTGCCCTTGTACTTGTCCTGAATCTTCTTGAGTTGAGGCGCGACCTCGAGCATCCGTCTCTGGCTCTTGATCTGGCGCACGAAGATCGGGATGAGAGCAGCCCGAACAACGAGCACGAGCCCAACGATCGAGAGCACCCAAGTGAGGCCGGCGTCCGCATTGAGACCCACCGCGGTCCACAAAGTGTGGAAGGCAACCAGAATCGCCTCAATCACCCACTTGATGGGCCAGAGGAGGGTATTGAAAAAGCCAACGATGTCCATGTGTGCGGTCAGCCCTTTCCGTGGCTATTTGCGACAACAAATCCGAAGCGGGTTACCGCGTAACGATCGTGGTGAACGTGGGGTACATCGTCGACGCCGCCCTCCGCCCAGGGGTGGCAGCGTGCGATTCGCCGCGTCCCCAACAACACACCGCGCAGCACACCGTGCTGCTGGATGGCCTGAAGTGTGTAGTGCGAGCACGACGGGTAGTAGCGGCACACGTCGCCGTACAAGGGGGAGATCACCGCGCGATACACACTGAGAATCGCAACACAGAGATTGCGCGGGGCGAGCAGAACGAACGCCAGCGTGCGGTTCATCCCTTGCTCACAGCCTTCCCGAGCGCTTCGGCAATCTCAGAGTGCAGGGTACCCCACGTCGCCCGATCGGATCCTGGCAGTGCACGAACCACAACATCGACTCCCGCGGCCACATTGGGCAGGATGTCGCGGCACACGGCCCGCAACCGCCGCCGCACCAGGTTCCGGGTCACAGCCCCCCCGACCGCCTTCGTGACAATGAATCCGAACCGGGGCTCTCGTTCCCCGTTGCCGACCACTACGTGGAGCAGTGTGTTGGCCGCCCCAACTCGTCGGCCGCTGCGAACGGTGGTCCGGAAATCGGCGGGTCGGGTCACCCGATTGTTCCTGGCCAGCACTGAACGCGCTACGCGGAGAGTTCGGTGCGACCCTTGCGACGACGGGCAGCCAGGATGCCACGGCCGGCGCGGGTGCGCATACGAAGCCGGAACCCGTGCACCTTGGCGCGACGACGGTTGTTCGGCTGGAAGGTTCTCTTGCTCATGGTGGTATCTCCAAAGCCCAGCTCTGTAGGCCGGAAAGAAGTCGGTTGGCCCTAGGGCCGGAAGTCAACTGATTAAAACTACGGCGTTTAGGGCGGGCGGTCAAACTTTCGAAGGGTCCCGTCGCATTATCCACATGTGCGCAACTGGGGTTGGTAACGACAGGCTGTGGACAACTAAGGTAAAAGCCAGCCGAATCGCGGGGGCACGCGGCTGACTTCGGGGCGTTCCCGGTGCGGCACCCGGTGTACGAACCTGTGAATAACTACAACCAAGGATGTGACTTCGATGTCGGAGAACCCAGACTCGACCCGAGAGATCTGGCAATCCGTGCTGTCCCGGCTGACCTCAGATGAGCGCATCACCCCCCAGCTGCTCGGGTTCGTTAGCCTCGTGGAGCCCAAGGGCGTGATGGCCGGCACTCTGTACCTCGAGGTGCCGAACGAGCTCACCCGCGGCATGCTCGAGCAGCGCATCCGGTTACCACTGCTCAACGCCATCTCCGGCCTCAGCGAGACCCAGGACGTCAGCAACTTTGCGATCGTCGTCAACCCCGAGATACAACAGGACGTGCTTGAGCAGACGCCTGGTCCCGCCGAACAGTCGTACATCGAACCCACGCTGGTATCCGCTGCCGACAGCGGCGGACCGCGGCGCTCAGACTCCCGTCTTAACCCGAAGTACAGCTTCGACAATTTTGTGATCGGCGGCTCGAACCGATTCGCGCACGCCGCGGCCGTCGCTGTCGCCGAGGCCCCGGCCAAGGCGTACAACCCGCTGTTCATCTACGGGGAGTCAGGACTCGGCAAGACTCATCTTCTGCACGCGATCGGTCACTACGCCGAGAGCCTGTATCCAGGGATTCGAGTCCGGTATGTGAGCTCGGAGGAATTCACCAACGACTTCATCAACTCGATCGCGAACAACCGAGCGTCGGTATTCCAGTCCCGCTATCGGGAGATCGACATTCTTCTCATCGATGACATCCAATTCCTCCCGGGCAAAGACTCGACCCAGGAGGCCTTCTTCCACACGTTCAATACCCTCCACGACCACAACAAGCAGGTGGTCATCACGAGCGACCTGCCGCCGAAGCACCTCACCGGTTTCGAGGATCGAATGCGGTCGCGCTTCGAGTGGGGCCTCATCACCGACGTGCAGGCGCCGGACCTCGAGACACGTATCGCGATCCTCAGGAAGAAGGCTCAGAGCGAGAAGCTCCAGGTGAGCAACGAGATCCTCGAGTACATGGCGTCCAAGGTGTCATCGAACATCCGCGAGCTGGAGGGCATCCTCATCCGGGTCACAGCCTTCGCTAGCCTCAACCGCACCGAGGTGGATCTGCCCCTCGTGCAGACTGTGTTGAAGGACCTCATCACTCTGGACGAAGACAATGTGATCGCCCCGGTCGACATCATCAACCACACGGCGGACTACTTCAAGCTCACCGTTGATGACCTGTACGGTTCATCCCGATCCCAGGCTGTCGCCACTGCCCGGCAAATCGCCATGTACCTGTGTCGTGAGATGACGAACCTCTCCCTGCCCAAGATCGGACAGCTGTTCGGCAACCGCGACCACACCACCGTGATGTACGCGAACAAGAAGATCACCGAGCTTATGAAGGAGCGTCGCTCGATCTACAACCAGGTGACCGAACTCACCAGTCGAATCAAACAGGACCATCGATACGGCAAGAGTTGAGTTTCACACCATGTGCATAAGGTGTGCATAACTTCGGCGACGCGCCGTACATACTGTTGATTCGGAAATCTGAACTGTGGAAATCAACTTGGCACCGGCACAGGGATGACCACAAACTACCCACCCGATCCCACGGCCTCTCAACATCTCACACCGATGTAGTTCCGGCTGCCTGATTGAGCCATCCGCAGTTACTCACAGTCTGCACAGCGGTTAATGATGTTGTTCCTTCAGAAGATGAATTGTGAGAGAGATAACCCATGAGCCCGCGCATCATCGGCCTGTGCCAGTATTAACCCCCAGACCGGCCGACTGTGTTAGGGGTGAATGAAGTGAAGTTCCAGGTCAATCGCGACGTTTTCAGCGAGGCCGTTTCGTTCGCCGTGAAGCTCCTGCCACAGCGCACCACACTGCCCATCCTGAGCGGCGTGCTCCTCGAGGCGACCACCGACGGGCTCACACTCTCGTCATTTGACTACGAAGTTTCGGCACGCACTCAGATCGCAGCGCAGGTTGATGAGGTCGGCAAGGTTCTCGTCTCAGGCCGCCTTCTCGCGGACATCGCGAGCCGTCTGCCCAACGCGCCAGTGTCGTTCTCCACTGAAGACGGTCGCATTACCGTTGCGTGTGGGTCTGGGCAGTTCACACTCCTGAGCATGCCTGTTGAGGAGTACCCCACACTTCCCCAGGTGTCTGAGAACTCGGGGGTGCTCAAGGCTGAGGAGTTCGCCAGCGCGATCGCCCAGGTGGCCGTAGCTGCCTCCCGTGACGATGTCACTCCCGTGATCACCGGGGTGCAGCTAGAGGTTTCAGACAACCAACTGTCGTTGGTGGCGACCGACCGCTACCGGGTCGCGGTGCGCGAGATCGAGTGGGATGCCGCGAGCTCGGGCATCGAGGCCGCGACCGCGCTTGTGCCGGCACGTACCCTCATCGAGATCGGCAAGACGTTCGGGCACTCCGGGTCGATCTCGGTAGCGATCACGAGCACCGACGATCGCGAGCTGATTGCGTTTCAGGCCGACCGCAAGACCGTCACATCCCTACTCATTAAAGGCAACTTCCCGCCGGTGAGGCGGCTGTTCCCAGAGTCCGTCGACAACTACGCCGTGATGAACACTGCGGAGCTCATCGAAGCCGTGCGTCGAGTCTCGCTCGTGCTCGAGCGGGAGGCCGCGCTGCGGTTCACCTTCACTTCCGAAGGCCTCACTCTCGAGGCGATCGGGTCTGAGCAAGCCCAGGCATCCGAGGCGATCGACGCTTTCCTCACCGGCAGCGACACGGTGGTATCGCTCAAGCCAGCGTTCCTTCTCGATGGCCTCGGCTCGGTTCACTCTGAGTTCGTGCGCATCTCATTCACCAAGACGGAGAACCCCAACAAGCCGGGGCCCGTGCTGATCACGAGCCAGTCATCCAAGGATCAGCCCGGTACTGACAACTACAAGTACCTTCTGCAGCCCAACCTGTTGCTGCGCTAGCCACCACACGCGACGCAAAGGGGTATCCGATGCATATCGGTATCATCGGGCTCGGCAAGATGGGCAACAACATGCGAGCCCGACTCCGCAAGGCGGGCGTCGAGGTGACCGGGTACGACCCCAACCCCGAAGTCACGGATGTCGGGTCGCTCGCGGATCTCGCCGCGGCACTGCCAGCCCCACGGATCGTGTGGGTCATGGTGCCGTCTGGAAAGATCACCGACGATGTGATCCACGACGTCGCGGACGTGCTGGAGCCCGGCGACCTCGTGATCGACGGGGGCAACTCTCGCTTCACCGACGACGCGGTTCACTCTGAATTCCTCGCCGCTAGGAAGCTGAAGTTTGTCGACGTCGGCGTCTCCGGAGGAATCTGGGGCCTCGAGAACGGGTACGGGCTGATGGCCGGCGGCGACAAGGCTGACATCGAGCGCGCGATGCCGATCTTCGACGCCCTGCGCCCCGAGGGACCGCGCGATGAGGGATTCGTGCACGCGGGCCCGACCGGGGCGGGTCACTACGTGAAGATGGTTCATAATGGTATCGAGTACGCGCTGATGCAGGCCTGGGCCGAGGGGTATGAGCTCTTGGACAGTCGCAAGGACCTCGTGCACGACGTGACCGGTTCCCTGAAAGCGTGGCAGCGCGGCACCGTGGTGCGGTCCTGGCTGCTGGAACTCCTGGTGAGGGCACTCCAGGAGGACCCCGAGTTCAAGGACATCACGGGGTACGTAGAGGATTCCGGTGAGGGGCGATGGACTGTACACGACGCTCTCGATCGCGCGGTGCCGGTGCCGACGATCAGCGCTGCAATCTTTGCTCGGTTCGTGTCGCGGCAAAAGGATTCACCGTCGATGAAGGCGGTCGCGGCTCTCCGGAACCAGTTTGGTGGCCACGCCGTTCGCAAGAGTTGAGACGACCGTGACCCAGTGATCGTCACTCAGCTCAGTCTCACCGACTTCAGGAATTACACGACCCTCGCGCTGGAGCTCCACGCCGGCCCGAATCTGTTCGTCGGAAGCAATGGCCAAGGCAAGACCAACCTCGTCGAGGCTCTCGGGTACCTCAGCACCCTGGGGTCACATCGGGTTTCGGTGGACCACGCGATGATCCGTCAGGGGCAGGAGTCGGCAATCGTGCGCGCGCGGTTGAATCACGGCGGACGCGAGGTCCTGGCCGAGGTCCAACTCAATCGCACCGGCGCCAATCGTGCTCAGGTCAACAGATCCGCCATCAAGACGCGCGAACTCCCGCGCTATTTCTCCAGTGTGCTCTTCGCGCCTGAGGACCTTGCGCTCGTTCGGGGCGAGCCGTCGGGTCGACGGCGGTTCCTTGACGAACTACTGGTGTTGCGAGCACCACGTATGAGCGCAGTTATTGCCGACTACGAGCGGGTACTGAGACAGCGCAACACTCTCCTTAGGTCGGCTCGGGCATCCGGGCTCAAGGAGGCCCAGCTGGGCACCCTCGAGATCTGGGACGAGCGGCTCGTCGCGCTCGGCTCCGAGATCATCGCCGCGCGCACAGCACTCGTCGCCGAACTCGCGCCCGAGGTCTCGCGTGCGTACACGGCGATCGTCAGCGCGGACCACGGCGCGACCCTCGCTAGTCAGTTGAGTATCTTCGCCACTACGACCGACGACGATTCGGCGGATGACGCTGCGATGCGCATCACACCGGTGAACGCCGACACGGCCGCCGACGCGTTCCGCACCTCGCTCGCTAGCCTGCGCCGCACCGAGCTGGACCGCGGGATTACCCTCGTCGGCCCACACCGTGACGACCTCGTTCTCGGACTCAACGGGCTCGCGGCACGAGGGTACGCGAGTCACGGCGAGAGCTGGTCGCTCGCCCTCTCGCTCAAGCTCGCGTCGGCGGCGGTGCTGCGACGGGAGTCCATGTCGGGCGACCCTGTTCTGATCCTCGACGACGTGTTCGCTGAGCTCGACGAATCGCGGCGCGGCCGGCTCGCGGACGCCGTCGGCGACTTCGAGCAGGTACTCATCACGGCCGCGGTGTTCGACGACGTGCCCACAAGCCTTGCCGCGCACGTCGTGCGCATCAGGGCGGGATCGGCCGTGGCCGATGAGTGAGGGAAACGAGCCTGAGCACGTCGCTGTCTACCTGCGGTTCCGACGCGTCTTCGGCGGGGCGCGCGGAGCGTCGCCTCGACAGCGCGAGAAGCGAGAGGGAACCAGTGTGCCCTTCGCGCCGGGCCGCGATCCGCAGGAGCTGGCCAACGTGATCGAGTCGCTCGCCGCGAGCATGGGATGGACTTCCCCCCTCGCCCGCTCGGAACTCATCGCCTCCTGGTCGGAGATCGTGGGCGCCGAAACGGCGGCCCATTCGGAGCCCATCGGAGCCGAAGACGGTGTTCTGACGGTGCGCTGTGACTCGACCGCGTGGGCCACTCAGTTGCGTCTCATGCGTGGCCAGATCACGACGACAATCGCGGGCCGGTTCCCGGCGGCGGGTATCCAGTCCGTGCGGTTCGAAGGACCGAACGCCCCTTCTTGGAAACGCGGCCCCAGATCAATTCCAGGCCGGGGTCCGCGCGATACTTACGGCTAACTAGGCAAATCAGGTCAGGGACCAGCGGAAAAGTCCCCAGATCGCCGATTTCGGGCAATCGGTGGTGAGGATTTGGTAGAATCTACATGAGTCGTCGGGCGCGCCTTCCATGGGGAGTCATCAGCGCCGAATGACAGCGTGACCAAATGGCAGGAGCCCCACCACAGATGACATCGACGCCCCCCGACGATCTGCAGGCCACCACCCCAATCTCCAACGGTCACGTCGCCGCCGACAGTTACGGCGCGGACCAGATCCAGATACTCGAGGGACTGGAAGCGGTGCGCAAGCGCCCCGGAATGTACATCGGCTCGACCGGCCCACGCGGTCTCCACCACCTCGTGTACGAGGTCGTCGACAATTCCGTCGATGAAGCCCTTGCGGGGTACTGCGACGAGATCACGATCGCCATTCGCCGGGACGGCTCGGTGCGCGTGGTCGACAATGGACGAGGCATCCCGGTCGACCTCAACCAGCAGGAGCAGAAGTCGACCGTCGAGGTCGTCATGACCATTCTCCATGCGGGCGGCAAGTTCGGCGGCGGTGGGTACACGGTCTCGGGCGGGCTGCACGGTGTCGGTATCTCGGTGGTCAATGCCCTGTCGCGATGGGTCGAAACTGAGGTTCGCCGCCAGGGTTACGTCTGGCGCATGAGGTTCACCGAGGGTGTTCCGGATGCCCCGCTCGAGCGCGGCGAACAGACCGACCAGACCGGCACCACCCAGACCTTCTGGCCGAACCCCGAGATTTTCGAGACGGTCGAGTTCGATTACGAGACCCTCCGCGCCCGCTTCCAGCAGATGGCCTTTCTCAATAAGGGGCTCCGCATCACCATCACCGACGAGCGCGGCGACGAAGACGTCGTAGAGAGCTACCGCTACGACCGCGGCCTCGTCGACTACGTCGAGTACCTCAACAAAGCGAAGAAGAACGAACTCATCCACCCGGAGGTGATCGCGTTCGAGTCGGAGGACTCCGACCGCAAGATCTCCCTCGAGGTCGCGATGCAGTGGACCAACGGATACACCGAGTCGGTGCACACCTACGCCAACACCATCAACACTCACGAGGGCGGCACTCACGAAGAGGGCTTCCGCGCCGCGCTCACAACTCTCGTCAACAAATACGCGCGCGAGAAGAACATCATCAAGGAGAAGGACGAGAACCTTTCGGGCGACGACGTGCGCGAGGGGCTGACCGCTGTGATTTCGGTCAAGCTCGCTGAGCCGCAGTTCGAGGGCCAGACGAAGACCAAACTCGGAAACACCGAAGCGAAGGCATTCGTCCAGCGGGTCGCGGGCCAGCAACTCGGCGACTGGTTCGACCGCAACCCCACGCAGGCTCGAGACGTGATCCGCAAAGCGATTCAGGCATCCCAGGCTCGCATCGCCGCGCGCAAGGCGCGCGAGCAGACCCGCCGCAAGGGATTGCTCGAGTCGGGTGGCATGCCGGGCAAGCTCCGCGATTGCTCAAGCAAGGATCCCTCGCTGTCCGAGATCTTCATCGTCGAGGTCGACTCGGCCGGCGGGTCGGCCGTTCAGGGGCGCAATCCCGAGTTCCAGGCGATCCTCCCGCTGCGCGGCAAGATCCTCAACGTCGAGAAGGCCCGCCTCGACCGGGCTCTCGCCAATGCCGAGGTGCAGGCGATGATCACCGCGTTCGGCGCGGGCGTCGGCGAGGACTTCGACCCGGAGAAGGCCAGGTACCACAAGATCGTTCTGATGGCCGACGCCGATGTCGATGGTCAGCACATTACGACCCTGATTCTCACCCTCCTGTTCCGCTATATGCGACCGCTGATCGACCACGGGTTCGTATACTTGGCGCAGCCGCCGCTGTACCGCCTCAAGTGGACCAACGCCGAGCACCAGTTCGTCTACAGCGACCGCGAGCGGGATGCCCTGCTCGCCGACGGCGTGGCCGCAGGCAAGCGCATCCCGAAAGACAACGGCATCCAGCGCTACAAGGGTCTCGGTGAGATGGACTACACCGAGCTGTGGGAGACCACGATGGACCCCGCGACTCGCACACTTCTGCAGGTGACCCTGGATGACGCTGCCGCAGCCGACGAGATCTTCTCGACGCTCATGGGCGAAGACGTGGAGTCACGCCGCAGCTTCATCCAGCGCAACGCGAAAGACGTGCGGTTCCTCGACATTTAGGCCGGTCGAGTAGGTCGCAATGGCCGCATCTAGACCCACAGACGAAAGGCCGCCATGGCTGACGAAGACACCCCGACCGGCCCGACGTTCGAGAACGCAGCAGTCGACGACCGCCACGACAAGATCGAGCAGGTCGACCTCCAGCTCGAGATGCAGCGCTCCTACCTCGACTATGCGATGAGCGTGATCGTCGGGCGCGCGCTGCCCGACGTGCGAGACGGCCTCAAGCCGGTGCATCGTCGCGTGATCTACGCGATGTACGACGGCGGCTACCGACCCGACAAGGGGTTCAACAAGTGCACCCGCGTCGTCGGCGAGGTCATGGGCCAGTTCCACCCGCACGGTGACGCGTCCATCTACGACGCGCTCGTGCGACTGGTGCAGCCGTGGAGCCTTCGCTACCCGCTCGCGCTCGGGCAGGGAAACTTCGGTTCGGCCGGCAACGACGGTGCGGCCGCTCCGCGGTACACCGAGACCAAGATGGCGCCGCTCGCCATGGAGATGGTGCGCGACATCGACGAGGAGACCGTCGACTTTAGCGACAACTACGACGGTAAGACTCAAGAGCCAGATGTTCTCCCAGCCCGATTCCCGAACCTGCTCGTCAATGGATCGGTTGGCATCGCGGTCGGAATGGCCACCAACATCCCGCCGCACAACCTGCGCGAGGTCGCGGCTGGCGCACTGTGGGCTCTCGAGAACCCGGATGCCCCGCGCGAAGAGCTTCTCGAAGCCCTCATGCAGCGCATCAAGGGTCCCGACTTCCCGACCGGAGCACAGGTGCTCGGGGCCAAGGGCATCCACGACGCCTATCGCACCGGCCGGGGTTCGATCACGATGCGCGCGGTCGTCAACGTCGAGGAGCTGCAGGGCCGCACCTGCCTCGTGGTCACCGAGCTGCCGTACCAGGTGAACCCCGACAACCTCGCCCTGAAGATCGCCGAGCTCGTGAAGGACGGCAGGGTCGGCGGAATCGCTGACATCCGCGACGAGACATCCGGCCGTACCGGTCAGCGGCTGGTAATCGTGCTCAAGCGCGATGCCGTGGCCAAGGTCGTGCTCAACAACCTGTACAAGTACACGCAGCTTCAGGACAACTTCGGCGCGAACATGCTCGCGATCGTGGACGGCATCCCGCGCACTCTGCCCATCGACGGATTCATCACGCACTGGATCGACCACCAGGTCGACGTCATCGTGCGGCGCACGACATTCCGCCTACGCAAGGCGGAGGAGCGCGCCCACATCCTGCGCGGTTACCTCAAGGCGCTCGACGCACTCGACGAGGTCATTGCCCTCATTCGAGCATCCGCCACAGTGGACGACGCGCGCGAGGGGCTCATGGGGCTGCTCGACGTCGACGACCTGCAGGCACGGTCAATCCTCGACATGCAGCTGCGGCGGCTGGCTGCTCTCGAGCGGCAGAAGATCATCGATGAGCACGACGAGCTCGAGCGGCTCATCGCGACCTACCACCACATTCTGGCGACACCGAGCGAGCAGCGCACGATTATCAAAGACGAGCTCGCCGAGATCGTAGATCGGTTCGGCGACGACCGGCGCACCGAGATCATGTTCGGCTTCGATGGCGACATGAGCGTCGAAGACCTCATCCCCGAAGAGGAGATGGTGATCACGGTCACGCGCGGCGGCTATATCAAGCGCACCCGCAGCGACAATTACCGCAGCCAGCACCGGGGCGGCAAGGGCGTCAAGGGCGCCCAACTGCGGGCGGATGACGTCGTCAATCACTTCTTCGTGACGACGACGCACCACTGGCTGCTGTTCTTCACCAACACCGGACGGGTCTACCGCGCGAAGGCGTACGAGATCCAGGAGGCGGGGCGCGACGCGAAGGGTCAGCACGTTGCGAACCTCCTCGCGATGCAGCCGGGTGAGGAGATCGCGCAGATTCTCGACATCCGCGACTACAAGGCCGCCAAGTTCCTCGTGCTCGCTACGCTCGGCGGTCTGATCAAGAAGACCGCGTTGACCGAGTACGACACCAATCGCACCGGCGGAATCATCGCGATCAACCTGCGCGAAGGCGACGAGTTGGTCTCGGCGATGCTGGTCGAGGAAGACGACGACGTACTGCTCGTGTCCCGCAAGGGCATGTCGATCCGGTTCACCGCTTCGGATGCCGCCCTGCGCCCCATGGGACGATCCACTTCCGGCGTGATCGGCATGCACTTCCGCGAGGAGGACCAGTTGCTCACGGCGAACGTGGTCGGCGAAGACGGCTATGTGTTCGTGGTGACCGAGGGCGGTTTCGCCAAGCGCACCTCCGCGGACCAGTACCGCGTGCAGGGCCGCGGCGGTCTGGGCATCAAGGTGGCCAAGCTCAGCGACCACCGCGGAGACCTCGCGGGTGCCCTCATCGTGAGCGACGAGGACGAGGTGCTTGTGGTTCTTGCCAGCGGCAAGGTGGTACGCTCGTCTGTCGCTGAGGTTCCCGCTAAGGGCCGCGACACCATGGGTGTTGTTTTCGCCCGGTTTGCCGACGACGACAAGATCATTGCGATCGCCAGGAACAGTGAGCGGAATCTAGACAATCAGGAACTCGAACCGGAGGCGGATGACGCCGCCGATGCCCCCGAGTCCGCTGGGAAGGACGAGTCAGTAGATGAGTAGTGTCGCAGAGAAGCTGCAGCGCAAGTCGCAGCGGCAGGTGGCGGTCAAGCAGGTTCGCCTCAAACTCGTGTACGTCGACTTCTGGTCGGCGGTCAAGCTGTCGTTCCTCGTGGCGGTCTCGCTCGGGATCGTGCTCGTGGTCGCGACTATCCTCATCTGGATCGTTCTCAACTCCACGGGCATCTTCGGCAGCCTCGACAACATCCTGAAAGACATCCTCGGCGACCCCGAGTTCAGCGTGGCCAAGCAGTTCTCGCTCGGCCAGGTCGCGTTGTTCTCCTTCATCGTCGCGATCCTCAACATCGTCGTCGGTACCGCGCTCGGTGCGATCGCCAGCATGCTCTACAACTTCAGTGTGCGTCTCACCGGCGGGCTTCTCGTCGGCTTCACCAACAACTGATCGCTGACAGGAATGCGGCCAAGCCGCTCAAGGGATCCGCGATTACATCAATGCGAACCAGATGGGGTAAGTTCTTATCTGGTCCCGGGGGTATAGCTCAGGCGGTTAGAGCGCTTCGCTGATAACGAAGAGGTCCCAGGTTCAAGTCCTGGTACCCCCACCGGAATCTGCTGTTCTGGTTCCACGCGGTCTGGCCGGGCGCTCGCGCGCGGCCGGCCAGACCAATGTGCGCCGCAGAAGCGGCGGCGCACCAACTAGCACGGGGCCTTAGCTCAATTGGTAGAGCGCCTGCTTTGCAAGCAGGAGGTCAGGGGTTCGATTCCCCTAGGCTCCACAGTCACAAGCCCCGATGGGTTTCGAAGCCCACCGCCGGCGGGGTTCCGTGTGTCGCCGTCGGCGATCCGTCGCGCGCGGCCGGCCACGAGTGGGCACAAATGGTTGCCGTTGTTCGGCAACCAACCACCATTTCCGCCCACTCGTTGGCGGGGTTGCCCCGGCAAGTAAAGAGAACTTGACACGATGTACAACAGACCGTACATTCATGCATGTCAACATTTCTTTACATGGGAGAGAATCGTGTCATTCGAAGAGAGAGGCGTGTGGATTCTGCTGACGGTTGCCGTCGCTGCCTACGCCGTGTACCTGTTCCTCATCCTGGGCGGGCCGGCCGACGTGCCGCTGGCCGAGCGCCCCTACGTCGTGCCCATGCTGTGGACGATCGGTGGCGCGATCGTCGGCGGCATCGTGCTGAGCATCTTCTCGGGCATCCTGACCGGCATCATCAGCCGCCGGGGTGAGGTCGACAAGAAGGACCAGCGCGACAAGGAGATCAATCGCCTGGGCGAGCACATCGGTTCGTCGTTCGTCGTCATCGGTGGCGTGAGCGCCCTGATCCTGGCCTGGATCGAAGCCCCGTACTTCTGGATCGCCAACGTGATCTACCTCGGCTTCGTACTGTCTGGGATCGTCGCGTCGATCGCCAAGCTCATCGCCTACCGCCGCGGGTTCCAGTCATGGTGAAGCCCACCAAGGTCACCAACTCGATCCGCCAGCTACGGTTCGCGACCGGCGAGATGACCCAGGCCGACCTGGCCGACCGCATCGGTGTCACCCGCCAGACCGTCATTGCCATCGAGCAGAGCAGATACTCGCCCTCCCTTGAGATGGCATTCCAGATCGCACAGGTATTCGGGGTCGGCCTCGACGCCGTCTTCCAGTACCCCGAGGAGAACTGATCATGAAGGCAGCAGTGCACGATGTCTACGGCGACGCGAGCGTCGTCACGGTACGGGATGTCGCCGTGCCCGAGCCCGCCGCCGGCGAAGTGCTCATCAGGGTGCACGCCGCCGGACTCGACCGCGGCGTGTGGCACCTGCTCACGGGAACGCCGCTCATGGCGCGGCTTGCTCTCGGCCTGCGCACGCCCCGCCGAAAGGTGCTCGGTCTCGATGTGGCCGGAGTCGTCGAGCGGGTGGGAGCTGGGGTGACCGAGTTCGCGCCGGGTGACCGGGTGTTCGGCGGTGGCACCGGCACCTTCGCCGAGTTCGCCATCGCGAAGCCGAAGGCCCTCGCCACGATGCCCGCAGGACTCTCGTTTGAGCAGGTCGCGGCATCCCCGGTCTCGGGACTCACAGCACTTCAGGCGCTGAGGAAGGCGGACCCGGTCGCGGGCAAGTCGGTGCTCATCATCGGTGCCGGCAGCGGTGTCGGCTCGTTCGCCATCCAGCTCGCCAAGGCACAGGGCGCGATCGTCACCGCCGTGGTCAGCCCCGGCAAGATCGACTTCGTGAAGCGACTCGGCGCCGACCATGTGGTCGACTACACGGTCGACGATCTGGGCGACGGGCGCCACGACGTGATTCTCGACATCGCGGGCATCCGCCCCATCGATGAATTGCGCGGCGTGCTCGCTGCTCGCGGCACGGTCGTCTTCGTCGGCGGCGAGGGCGGTGGGCCGGTGCTCAACGGCATGCAGCGTCAGATCGGCGCCGGGCTCTTCGGCCCGCGCGGCCAGAAGTTCGTGACACTCCTGGGCACCACGAACACGGCCGACCTCATGTCGCTGAGTGAGTTCCTCGAGTCAGGTGCGGTTGTGCCGCAGGTCCACCAGACCTACCCGCTCGAGAAGGTTGCTGACGCGCTCGGCTACATCGGGCAGGGGCACGCCACGGGAAAGACCGTGATCACCGTCACCGAGTGATGCGGGCGCGGGAGTACAGGCCGGTCCATACGGCGAGCACCACTGTGCCCACCACCGTGAGCGCGATCCAGGTGAGCGCTACCGACAGCGGACCGGTCACGAAGAACCCGAGCAGGAGCATCCCGAGGGCACCGAGCGCCCATGCGACAGCGACGACCAGGGCCGCGAGCACCATCCGCACCGGCTGGCGCCGAATCGTGTGCCCCGCTGCTGGAAAGGGGTTGGATGCCCCGGCCGCCGCCGCGGGCATGACCAGCAACCCGAACCACAGTCCCACCACGGTGAGGTACGGGCTCAGCAACCCCAGCAGCACGAGTAGCACGACGACCACGATCGCCCAGACGAGGGCTGGATGCGCCGTCAGCACCGACCGCCAGCGCACCGGCTCTTCGGCGATCGCCAGCGTGAGCGCCCGCGAGACCAGCCAGAGTCCGATCGCGAAGGCGGCGCCGGACGCGAGGGCGGCGGCGACGAACCCAGGCGAGGCCACCGGCACCGGGTCCCCGACAACGAGCAGCGTCTGGGCGGCGGCCACCGCGGCCGCCACCGGAACCCACACGCGAGCGCTGGTGCCGAGCGCCCGGCCCAACCCGCTCACGGGGCGGGCTCCACTGCGGCATCCAGCACGTCCTGAATGCTCCCGGAGTACAGCACGGCGCCGTCGACTGTCACTGTGAGGTTCGTCGGGTCGTCGGCGGGGGAGTCCACCTCGATCGCGGCCCCATCGAGCGTCGATCCCGTGCAGGTAACCGCACGCTCGACGGTCGTGCAGACGGGAACCGTAAGCACGTCGATCTCCTTCTGCACGAGGATGTCCAGGGCGGCGTAGCGCACCTCCGAGACGTGCGCGCCGCCGACCGGCGCGATCGCCGCGATCTGGCTGCATCCGGTGAGGGCGAGCGGGAGCGCGACCGTGAGCGCGGCGACCGTGATCAGTGCCCTCATGAGGTGAGTCCGTTCTCGTGGGCGAGTACCCGGGCGCGGGCGGCGACGTGTTCGGCTTCGAGCGCGGCATCCGTGATTCTCGACAGGTCGAACGGGGCGGGCAACAGCAGCTCGGTGTTGCGGTCAAAGGGCGAACCGCGACGCATCGTGGGGGATTCCGCCCAGTCGTTGAGGGCGAACTCCCGACTCTGGGCAGCGAGATCCAGCGTGGTGGCGCCCGACCCCGGCGACACCGGGGCCGCGTGATCGAGCACCGTCGTGAACAGCGACAGCGTGCCGTCGCGGTTGTCGACGATCTCGACGACCTGTTGCTGCTGCGGGAAGTCGATGCACGACGCCGTCGTGATCTCCCAGAAGCCGCCCTTCGGCCCGCCGTGGGCGAGGATCTGGTTGAGGTGGGTGTGCCCGTTCATCCAGCCGACGACCACCGGGAATCGCAGCAGCAGGTCGACGAACTCCTCGGCGCCGTGCAGCTTCTCGGTGTCGCCGGGGCGTTGCGCGCGGTTCTCGAGGGTGAGGCTGTTGTGGTGGCTGAAGATCAGCA
>JBJXDR010000073.1:0-16193 GCA_046155245.1 Rhodoglobus sp.
CGCGTCGCGCCTCGGCTGTCAGCCGAATGAGGCGGCCACGACCGTCCTCAGGGTTCACTTCACTCACGACCAACCCGGCCTCGCGCAACATGTCCACCGTCTGGCTGATCGCCCCGCTGGTCACCGACAGCCGGTGAGCGAGCACGGCCACGCCCAGGCCGTCCGTGCGGGACAGGGCGAAGAGCACATTCATCGGCGCCCGACCCAAGCGACGCTCCTTGAACGGGTGCGTGCCGTTGGCAGCGAAGTCCCGGGTGAGCACCCCGATGCGTTCGATCACGCGGGCTAGGGACTCGCTGCGAGCATCCATCATCGGCTCACGAAGGGTAGTTCGTGAATGAAGCGACGATCATCGAGCTGGGTCACTATGAAACTCGCGAGGTCAGCCCGGCCGATTTGCGTGCTCGCGTCAACTCCGACCCACCCGACGCGGTACGAACCGGTCGCGGGCGAGTCGGTGAGTCGTGGACCGCGCACGACGGTCCAGTCCATGCCGCTGCCCCGGAGCACCTCGAGGTGGTTCACGGCGTCGTCGAGTACCTGCGGCGAGATCCTCTTGAGCAGAAACCGGATGACGCGGTCCGCAGTCTTGGGCCGGTCCTGGGGCGCGGGCAGGCCGCCCCCCGAGAGCGACACGATCCGACTCACGCCCTCCTCGCGCATCGCGTCGACAATGGTGCGGGTTCCGTCGGTTTGCAGGGTGTGCGAGGACCCCTTGACCTGCCCGAACACGCTCACGACGGCATCCGCCCCGCGCACCGTTTCGCGCACGGCGGCGGCGTCGAGCACGTCACCGACAATCACCGTGAGGTGGTCGTGCGGCTCGAGTGCGTCGGCTCGGCGGGTCAGAGCGCGAACGGTGTGACCCGCGGCGAGCGCCTGCTCGAGTACGTGGCGACCGGTGCGCCCCGACGCGCCGAACAATGCAATAGTGAACGTCATGAAATTACATTAGCACCTAAAGCAATTCGGCACGCCGGAGCGATTCGCCGCTACGGGGTTACGCCCCGCGGGAGGCGGCCCAACGCTGGCCGACGATGGCCGAGGTTCCGGCGGCAATGTGCATGAGCGCGAGGGCCACCTTCGACCCGCCGTCGACGGGCAGGGTCAACGGAGCAGCGAGGGAGACGACGGTCAGAACCAGGGCGACTATCGTCCAGATCCGCAGTGACGACCGGCTCAGCTTGGAGAGCACCCACAGTACCGCCGCTCCGACCAGAAGCGGAGCGATACTGGCCGCTAGGACCGCCACGTAGGGGACGTCTGAGGCAGTCGCGCCATCCATGGATGCTTGGACGGACTCGCCCCGAATGGCGTTAGCGACGAAATAGATCACCGTGTTGGCCACGAGCGCGAGGGCCGAACCCGCCGCCGCGCCGATCAGCGGTCTCGGGCGGCGTGTTTTCGTGGGCGCGACGTCGAGCGCCATCAGATTTCCTTGACCGAATAGATAGTTGATTCATTCATGCACAAGAGACTAGCGAAAAATGCTTGAGCGAGTCAAGCGTTCGGGTACCCTTGCACCATGAGCGCCGACAACCGCGATGACGAGATCGTCTGGAGACTTCTCGACCTTCACCGGCGCATGCAACACGACTTCGAGCAGGTCGCCGCCGAGTTCGAGCTGACGGCAGCCGAAGCCGGGGCGCTCCGCCAGCTCGACAAGCCTTACCCGATGCGCGCGGTCGCTGACGCTCTCGGGTGCGACGCGTCCTACGTGACCATTCTCACGGACCGCCTCGACAGCCTCGGGCTGGTCGACCGGATGCCCGATGCGAATGACCGTCGGGTGCGCCAACTCGTGCTCACCCCCAAGGGCGACGAGGTGCGCAACCTGCTGACGAAGCGGGTGCTAGCGACAAGCCCAGCCCTGGTCGGGCTCACCGACGAGCGCAAGGCTCTGCTTCTCGACATCCTGCGCGCCGTCTCCGACCAGGTCCCGGCGAGTTAGACCTCCTCGCTGGCTAGCATGATCGGCATGACACTGCCCCCCGCATGGGATCTCACCGGGCGCACTGCCCTCATCACCGGAGCGGGGAGCGCGACCGGTATCGGTTTCGCGGCGGCCCGCGCCCTCGGCCAACTGGGAGCCGCGGTTGCCATCACGGGGACGACCGACCGGATCCACCACCGAGCACGGGAGCTCGGGGGGCTCGGCGTCACCGCACACGGGTTCGTTGCGCGGCTCGAGTCGGCGGCGCTCGCGGAGCAGTTGGGTGATGCGCTGGCCGCGGCATCCATCGTTCCGAGCATTTTGGTGAACAACGCTGGCATGGTCGCCGTTGCAGACGGCGACATGGTTTCGGGTGATGCGATGATGCCCCCGGATGACTGGAACCGAAGTCTCGCGATGACCCTATCGAGCGCGTTCTACGCGACCCGCCTCGCTTTGCCGGGGATGCGCGCCGCAGGATGGGGTCGCATCGTGACGGTCGCGAGCGTCACCGGCCCGGTCATGGCCTCGCGCGGCGACGTCGCCTACGCTGCGGCGAAAGCCGGGCTCGTCGGCTTCACCAGGGCTCTCGCGGTAGACGAAGCCGGTGCCGCGATCACAGCAAACGCCGTCGCACCCGGCTGGATCGCGACCGGTTCGCAGCTGGCGTCTGAGGCGGTCGAGGGTACGCGAGTGCCAGCCGGCAGAAGCGGAACCGCCGACGAGGTCGCCTCGGCGATCGCGTGGCTGGCGACTCCGGGCGCGTCATACATCACGGGGCAGGTCATCGTGGTCGACGGAGGCAACGCGGTCGGCGAGGAACGAGTGGCGGCCGGCTAGGGCTGCTGGACGTGCCGACCGAATGCACGCATCAACCGGGCCCACCCCACTGCGGTTGCGGCTGGCTTGGCGATGATTATGCTCGCAGATCGCCGAGGATCCGCCGCGCCTGCCTGAGCACGGGCTCGTCGACCATGCGCCCCTCGAACGCGAACACGCCGGGCGAGCTCGTCGCGGCGGCCAGCACCCGCTCCGCCAACGCGACAGCTTCGGCTGAGGGTCGGTAGGCCTCTCGCACGGTCTCGACCTGCGAGGGGTGGATGCACGCCGTTGCGACGAAACCCGAAGCCGCGGCATCCGCTGCTTCGTCGCGGAGCCCTGCCAGATCGGCGATCTCGAGGTGCACGGCGTCATAAGCGTGCTTGTCGGCAGCCGCAGCGGCCACCAGCACGCGCGCCCGTGCGTACCGGGCGACATCGCGATAACGTCCGTCTGGCGCACGACTCGAACTGCCGCCGAGCGCGGCGATGAGATCTTCGGCGCCCCACATGAGAGCGATCACCGAGTTGTGCTCGGCGAGCACGAATGCATTCTCCACACCGAGCGGCGTCTCGCAAATCGGAATGACGCGGTAGTCGGCGAGTGCCTCGAGGTCGGCTGGCCGCTCGGCCTTGGCCAGCATGATCGTGCGGAAAGAGCTGGCCGCGACAGCCTCCAGGTCGCGGACGAAATCTTCGGTCGATGCGCCATTTACCCGCACGATCGTGCGATCAGGGTCAAGGTCGGATGCCGCGACCGCCGCCCGCGCAGCCTGCTTGTCGCGCGGCGCAACACCATCCTCGAGGTCGAGGATCACGGCATCCGCAGCCATCGCGGCCTTAGCGAACCGATCCGGCCGATTCCCCGGGCAGAAGAGAATCGCGGGCCCGAGCGTCACCTCAGTGCCCCTCGGGCAGGCACAGCATCAACACGTTCCTGGTGGCCACCGCGACGACGACGCCGTTCTGGTTGCGCGCGGTGTGCTCAAGGGTCACGATCCCCTGACCCGGCCGACTCTCCGACAACCGTTTGGCCGTGACGACCGACTCGGAGGTCATCGTGTCCCCGTGCCGCATCGGGTGCGGGAACCGCGCGTTGTCGATGCTGAGGTTTGCCACAATCGTGCCCTGGGTCAGCTGGGCTACAGACGTTCCGACAAGCGTCGAGAGCGTGAACATGCTGTTGACGAGCCGCTCGCCGAACTCGGTCGAGCGCGCCCACTCGGCGTCGAGATGAAGCGACTGGGTGTTCATCGTGAGTGTCGTGAAGAGCACGTTGTCGGCTTCCGTCACCGTTCGGGACGGGCTGTGCACGTAGGTCACGCCGAGCTCGAACTCCTCGTAGTACAGGCCGCGCTGCACGATTCGCTTCTGCGTCATTGGTTCTCCTCGGGCACCACAGGTTCGTGCGGAACCGGCACGATCGTTGCCACGATCTCGTCGCCGGCGACCTGCGAGCCGACCGCAACTCGCAGGGATACGCTACCGGCCACCGGCGCCCGCAGCACATGCTCCATCTTCATGGCTTCGACGATCGCGATCGGTGCGCCCGCCTCGACCAGGTCGCCGTCCGCGACCGAGATAGCCACCACGGCGCCCGGGAGCGGCGACCGAAGCTCGGGATCCGCGTCACCCTCATGCGTGTGCCGGCGCACGCCACGGGTTTCGACGACTGCCCAGCTCACGCCCTGCGAAGAGAGATACAGCTCGCCGCCCGACTCCCCGAACACCCACATGGCGGATGCCTCGCCAATCCTCACCCGCGCCTCGCTGCCGCGCAGCACGACCGCGCCATCCCGCAATTCCCCGTCGTCAACGCTCACCCGCAGGTGCGACGGCGAGCCCCACACCCGCACCGTGGCGGACACCTCGCCCGTACGCATCCGGTAGATGCTCGGCGGGGCAGCGCCCACTCGCCAACCGGTGGGCGTCGCCCACGGCCCCGCCTCGGCGGCCCGCCATCCGTCGGCGTGACGAATCAGGGCGGCCGTCGCGAACACGTCGTGGCCCGGCTCGGCGAACGCCAGGTCGGGCAGGAGTCGTGCGATCAACTCGGTGTCTAGGTCGCCGCTCTCGACGTCGGGCGCGGCCAACAGCAACCCGAGAAACTCGACGTTGGTAGCGACACCCAGCACGACTGTGTCGCGCAGGCCAGCGCGCAGTCTCTGAAGAGCGGATGCCCGGTCCGGCGCCCACGCGATGACCTTCGCGAGCATCGGGTCGTAGTCCGACGACACAACCAGTCCGGGAACGAGCGCACTGTCGACGCGGATGCCCGCACCGGTCGGCTCGTGCAGCTCGAGCACCGTGCCGCCCGTCGGCAGGAAGCCGCGCGCGGGATCCTCCGCGTAGACGCGAGCCTCGACCGCGTGCCCGGTGAGCACGACGTCGTCCTGCCCGAAGTCGAGGGGCTCACCCGACGCAATGCGCAGTTGCCACTCCACTAGGTCGATCCCCGTCACCAACTCGGTCACGGGGTGCTCGACCTGCAGGCGAGTGTTCATCTCGATGAAGAAGAACTCATCGGGAGCGTCGGCCGAGACGATGAACTCGACCGTGCCCGCACCGAGATAGCCCACGCTGCGAGCGCTCTCACACGCCGCCTGGCCGATTCGCTCCCGCGTTGCCTCATCGATGAGGGGGGAGGGTGCCTCTTCGATCACCTTCTGGTGCCGCCGCTGCAGCGAACACTCGCGCTCGCCCAGGTGCACGACGTTGCCGTGGCCATCCGCGAGAACCTGCACCTCGATGTGCCGCGGTCGGGCGACGAAGCGCTCGATGAACAGGGTGTCGTCACCGAACGACGACGTGGCCTCGCGTCGGGCTGCGGCGAGCGCGTCCGCAAGATCGTCGGGGCCCCACACGACGTGCATACCCTTGCCACCGCCGCCGGCCGACGGCTTGATCAGGGCGGGGAACCCGACCTCGTGCGCGGCTTGGATGAGCTCGTCGTCGGTGAGGCCGAGCCGAGCAACTCCCGGAACGACCGGCACCCCGCGCGCGGTCACCTGCGCCTTGGCGCGAATCTTGTCGCCCATGATCTCGAGGGCGTCGATGTTCGGGCCGATGAAGACGATCCCCGCGGCCGCGCACGCCGCCGCGAACTGCGCGTTCTCGGCGAGGAACCCGTACCCGGGATGGATTGCTTGTGCCCCGGTCTCAACAGCTGCTCGAACGATCCGATCGATGTTGAGGTAGCTGTCGGCCGCGCTCGCGCGACCGATGCGCACGGCGACGTCGGCCAGCGAGACGTGGCGAGCCGCGGCATCCGCATCGCTGTACACGGCGACGGAACGAATGCCGAGAGTGCGGAGGGTCGCGATGATGCGACACGCGATCTCGCCGCGGTTGGCAATCAGTACGGTGTCGAACACGATCACATCCTGAAGACGCCGTAGGAGATGTCGGCCAGCGGCGCCCGCGAGCAGACCTCGAGAGACAGCCCGAGAACGGTGCGGGTGTCGGCCGGGTCGATGATGCCGTCGTCCCACAGCCGGGCGGTCGAGTAGTAGGGGTTGCCCTGCCGCTCGTACTGGTCGCGGAGGTCCTTGGTGAAGGCCGCCTCGTCTTCGGCGCTCCACGTCTCACCCTTGGCGTCGAGCTGATCGCGTCGGATGGTCGACAGCACGGCCGCCGCCTGAGGGCCACCCATGACCGAGATGCGGCTAGCGGGCCACATCCACAAGAAGCGCGGCGAGTAGGACCGACCGCTCATCGAGTAGTTGCCGGCACCGAACGAGCCGCCGATCACGACGGTGAGTTTGGGTACGCGCGCCGAGGCGACAGCGTTGACCATCTTCGCGCCGTGCTTCGCGATGCCGCCCTCCTCATACTCGCGGCCGACCATGAAGCCGGTGATGTTCTGTAAGAAGACCAGGGGGATCTTTCGCTGGTCACACAGCTCGATGAAGTTCGCACCCTTGAGGGCCGACTCGCTGAAGAGCACGCCATTGTTCGCGATGATGCCGACCGGATGCCCGTGGATGCGAGCGAACCCGGTCACGAGCGTACGGCCGTACTCGGCTTTGAACTCGTGGAACTGGCTGCCGTCGACCACCCGCGCGATCACCTCGCGCACGTCGTAGGCAACGTGCAACTCGGGAGGCACCACGCCGTACAGTTCGGTCGGGTTGACCGTCGGCTCGGCGACGGGGCTGATCTCATAGGGCCGAGGCTCGGGCGGAGGCAGCTGCGCGATGATGTCGCGCACGATGTCCAGAGCGTGTTCGTCATTTTCAGCGAGATGGTCGGTTACCCCAGACAGGCGCGAATGGGTCAGGCCGCCACCCAGGTCCTCCGCGGACACGACCTCGCCGGTTGCGGCTTTCACCAGAGGTGGTCCGCCAAGGAAGATCGTTCCTTGGTTGCGAACGATCACGGTTTCGTCACTCATCGCCGGCATGTAGGCCCCACCCGCGGTGCTCGACCCGAGAACCGCGGCGATCTGCGGGATGCCGCGGGCAGACATCCGCGACTGGTTGTAGAAGATGCGACCGAAGTGATCCCGGTCGGGGAACACGTCGTCTTGCAGTGGCAGGTAGGCACCGCCAGAGTCGACGAGGTAGATGCACGGAAGCAGGTTCTCGCCCGCGATCTCCTGCGCTCGCAGATGCTTCTTGACGGTCATCGGATAGTACGAGCCGCCCTTGACCGTGGCGTCGTTGCACACGATCATGCACAGCCGCCCGCTCACGAGCCCGATGCCTGTGATGATGCCCGCGCCCGGGCTCTCGTCGCCGTACATTCCGTAGGCGGCCAACGCTCCGATCTCAAGAAACGGGCTGCCACGGTCGATCAGGTAGTCGATCCGGTCACGGGGAAGGAGCTTTCCCCGCGCGCTGTGCCGCTCTCGGGATGCTTCGGAGCCCCCGCGCCCGACGAGCTCAAGACGCTCTCGCAGCTCAGTGACCAGCGCGCGCTGAGAGGCATCGTTCGCGAGGAACTCGTCGCTGTGCGGGCGGGCACCTGTCGCAAGAGTCTCCATCGCGCCTCATCTCAGTTAGTGTGCGCTAATCCAGTTTTAGGTTAGCGACCGTTAACTGAATTGTCCAGAATCGGTACGATGGGGGCATGGCAGAGACGTGGCGGGCAACGGCCAAGGCGCACCGTCGCCAACAGTTGCTCGACGCTGCCGCGCACCTGTTCGCCGAGCGAGGGTTCAACGGGGTATCGATCGAAGAGCTCGGGGCAGCGGCCGGCGTGAGCGGCCCGGCGTTGTATCGGCACTTCCCGAGCAAGGAGGCGATGCTCGGCGAACTCCTGATCGGCGCGAGTCAGCGGCTGCTCGAAGGGTGCACTCGCATCCTCGCCGAAGAGGTCGCGGCCGAGCAGACGCTGCGCGACCTCGTCGACTTTCACGTCGACTTCGCCCTGAGCGAGCGCGACGTCATCCGGATTCAAGACCGCGAGCTCGCCAGCCTTCCGACCGAGGCGAATCGAGAAGTGCGGATGCTGCAGCGCCGCTACGTGCAGGAATGGGTCGGCCTGGTCGCCCGGCTGAGCCCGACCACCCCCACCGCAGAAATCGAAGTGCGAGTGCACGCGATCTTCGGGCTGCTGAACTCGACGCCACACAACGCGAGGCTCGTCGATGTCGACGACGCGCGCGGGGTGCTCGCCGGGATGGCGATCGGCGGGATGCTCGGCGCCGGCACCACGGTCACCGCCGGCACCACGGTCACCACGGTCACCACCGGCAACTAGCTCGGCGCCCGCTCGAGTAGCGGTCGTAGCCGGAACGGGATGAGCTCCCCCATCGACAGGGACGTCTCGGTGCGCTCGACTCCGTCGATAGACAGAATCGAGTCGTCCACGCGGAACAGGTCTGCCGTATCTCGGCACACCACGCTGACGAAGAGATCGACCGGGCCGCTGAGCCCGTGGGCCTGCACGACCTCGGGAATCTTCTCGAGCTCGTGAACCACGCTCGCGAGGATCTTCTGCTGCACGTGCACGGCGATGAACGCGTGCAGCGGGTATCCCAGGGGCACGGGGTTGATGGTGCGTTCGAAAGACAGGAAGGCGGCGTCGCGCTCGAGCCGTGTCATCCGCGCCTGGACTGTGTTGCGAGCGAGCCCCAACCGGTCGGCGAGCGCGACGACAGTGGCACGGGGATCGTCGGCGAGCGCGATGAGGAGGTTGTGGTCGAGCTGGTCGTAACCTGCCATAGTGCGCAATAGTAGCATCGGATGCCCGTCGGTAGTGATCATATTGCTCACTGCACGCGCAACCGCTTGAGCTTTGTGACGGAGCGACCTACTGTCGGTAGCACTCGACCAATGACGGGAGGCGCAGTGATAACTCTCTATGCGCCCGATCTCGTGCAGCTTCTGACTCCCGTCGGCGAGCGGGTCTCCTCGCCGGAATTCGACCCGTGGGTCGCCGACGTCGACGACGCCCAACTGCGCGAGCTCTACCGCGACATGGTCGTCGTTCGTCGCATCGACACCGAGGCCACCGCCCTCCAACGGCAGGGTGAGCTCGCGCTCTGGCCACCGCTGCTCGGCCAGGAGGCGGCCCAGGTTGCGTCCGCCCACGCGCTCCGAGCGGATGACTTCGTCTTCACGAGTTACCGCGAGAATGCCGTTGCCTATTGTCGAGGTGCTGCGCCGGTCGAGCTCGTGAGCGTGTGGCGCGCCGTCACTGCCACGGGCTGGAACCCGTACTCGATCAATATGGCGACACCTCAGGTGGTCATCGGGGCGCAGACTCTTCACGCCACCGGATACGCCTTGGGAATTCAGGCCGACGAGGCGGACTCGGTCGCCGTCGCCTACTTCGGTGATGGCGCCACGAGCGAGGGCGATGTGAGCGAAGCCCTCGTGTTCGCTGCCGCCTACCGCGCGCCCGTCGTCTTCTTCTGTCAGAACAACCACTGGGCCATCTCCGAGCCCGTCACGCTTCAGACCCGGGGAAGCCTCGCTGACCGCGGCACCGGGTTCGGCGTCCCCTCGATACGCGTCGACGGCAATGACGTGCTGGCCGTCACAGCCGCGACCCGAATCGCCCTCGATCGCGCGCGTTCGGGAGACGGGCCGACCTTCATCGAGGCCGTCACGTACCGGATGGGCCCGCACACCACCGCTGACGACCCCACCCGCTACCGACCGCCCGCGGAGCTGGACGAGTGGCGCGGGCGCGATCCGATTGCCAGGCTCGAGGCCTATTTGACGAGCCGTGACGAACTTTCCGATGACTTCCGCGCCGAGGTGCAGGCCCTGGCCGACAGCACTGCGGCGGAGCTTCGAGCCGGATGCATCGCCCTTCCCGACCCCGACCCGCTGAGCATCTTCGACCACGTCTACGCCGAACCCCACCCGGCGCTGGAGCGGCGACGCGAGTGGTACTCGCGCTACCTCGAGGGGTTCGAGGCTACGCCGTGAGCACGTTGACCCTGAGCAAGGCCATCGGCGCAGGGCTTCGACGCGCGATGGAGGCCGACCCCAAGGTCGTGCTTCTCGGGGAGGACATCGGCAAGCTCGGCGGCGTGTATCGCATCACCGATGGCCTTCAGGCCGACTTCGGTGAGCGTCGGGTTCTCGACACTCCGCTGGCCGAGTCCGCGATTATCGGCGCCGCGGTGGGTCTCGCCTACCGGGGGTATCGGCCGGTCTGCGAGATCCAGTTCGATGGCTTCATCTACCCGGCCTTCGACCAGATCGTGAGCCAGGTCTCCCGCATGCACTACCGCACGAAGGGTGCCGTGCGCATGCCGATCACCATCCGGGTGCCGTGGGGCGGCGGCATCGGTGCTGCCGAGCACCACTCCGACTCGCCCGAGGCGTACTTCACCCACACCGCCGGCCTGCGTGTTGTTGCCTGCTCGAACCCCCAGAACGCGTACAGGATGATTCGCGAGGCAATCGCCTCCGACGACCCGGTGCTCTACTTCGAGCCGAAGCGTCGCTACCACCTCAAGGGCGAGGTCGACCTGGACGCACCCCTGTCGGGTCAGTCACCGGGCGGTTCGCAGCTGCTCGTGGCGGGGACGGATGTCACGGTCGTCGCGTACGGGGCCCTGGTTCAGACCGCTCTGGATGCCGCGGCCGCCGCCGAGCGCGAGGGCATCTCTCTCGAGGTCATCGATCTGCTCTCGCTCTCCCCCATCGACTACGCGCCGATCGCGGAGTCAGTTCGGCGCACGGGCCGGCTCGTTGTCGCACACGAGGCGGCGCTCACCGGCGGTGTCGGCGCCGAGGTCTGCGCAAGCATCACCGAGCGCTGCTTCGAGTACCTCGAGGCGGCGCCGGTGCGGGTCACCGGCCACGACATCCCCTACCCGCCAGCCAAAGCCGAGGGGCACCACATCCCCGACCTCGACCGACTTCTCGACGGGATTGATTGCGCGCTGGGCCGGCCGAACTCCCGCAGCGGCATGGGTGCTGGGTCATGAAGAAGGTCTTCAGCCTGCCCGACCTGGGTGAGGGGCTCACCGAATCCGAGGTCGTGGGATGGCGCGTGGGAGTTGGCGACCACGTCGAACTCAACCAGATCATCGCCGACGTTGAGACCGCGAAGGCCGCCGTCGAACTGCCGTCGCCCATCGCCGGCGTTGTCGCGGAGCTGCATGCCGAGGCCGGCCAGACCGTCGCGGTGGGTGCGCCGCTGGTCACGTTCGAGACCACGGCGCATGACCCGACCGGCCCCTCCGACGGTGCCCCCGATGCCGGGACTCCCGAAGCCCACCTCGTGGGATACGGCGCTCGCCCCGAGACGGCGGTGCCACGCCGGCGCGCGACCTGGGGCGCGGCGCCGTCCCCCTCGCCTGCACCTGCCCCAACTCCGGATGCCCGCCCCGACGGCCCCCGTTCGACCCCTCCCGTGCGCACGCTTGCGGCCTCGCTCGGGGTGGACCTGGGCACGATCACGGGCACCGGGACGGGCGGGCTGATCACCCGCGCAGACGTTGAGCTCGCGGCATCCCGAACGGGGTCGCGCAGCTCGACCGGCGCGAGGGAGACGAGAACCGCGATCCGCGGCGTGCGGAAACACACGGCGGCAGCGATGGTCGCGAGCGCATTCACGGCTCCCCAGGTGACCGAGTTTCTCACCGTCGATGTCACGGCCACGACAGGGTTGCTTGCCCGCCTGCGGGCCGACCCGCGCTTCGACGGGCATCGGCTCACGATCCTTACCGTGGTTGCCAAGGCGGTATGCCTTGCCCTCGCGCGCCACGAGGCTCTCAACAGTCGATGGGATGACACGGCCCAAGAGATCATCACGTTCGGTTACGTGAACCTCGGCATCGCCACCGCGACCGACCGGGGCCTGATGGTGCCCAACATCAAGGACGCAGAGACGCTCAGCCTGCTCGAACTGGCCGACGCGATTGGCGCCTTGGTCGATACCGCGCGATCCGGGCACACCGCGCCCGCCGATTTTGCGCAAGGAACGATCACCCTCACGAACATCGGGGTGTTCGGCATCGATGCCGGAACGCCGATTCTCAACCCGGGCGAAGCCGCGATCCTCGCGATCGGTGCCGTGCGGCGGGCCCCGTGGGAGTTCCGCGACCAGGTCGCCCTTCGCGATGTGCTCACCCTGAGCCTGTCGTTCGATCACCGCCTCGTCGACGGCGAGCAGGGTGCGCGGTTCCTCACCGATATCGCGGGGATCCTCCACGATCCTCTCCCCCTGATCACCCTTCTCTGACTGCTACCCGCGACCGTTTGGAGCCCACCATGAGCACGACACCAGCAGGCCTCGACTTCGCGCTCGGCGAGGCGGCCGACACCATCCGCGAGCTCGCAGCCGGGTTCGCTGCCCGGCGAATCGCTCCACTCGCGGCGCAGATCGACGAGACGAACACGTTCCCGCGCGAACTGTGGACCGAGTTCGGCGACCTGGGGCTCCACGGCGTCACGGTGGAGGAGGAGTGGGGCGGCCTCGGCCTCGGCTACCTCGAGCAGGTCGTCGTGATGGAGGAGATATCGCGGGCATCCGCTTCGGTTGGACTGTCGTACGGTGCGCACTCGAACCTGTGTGTCAACCAGATCCGCCGCTGGGGCACCGACGAGCAGAAGCGCAGGTACCTGCCGAAGCTCATCTCCGGGGAGCATGTGGGTTCACTGGCTATGTCCGAGGCGGAGGCGGGCTCTGACGTCGTGTCCATGAAGCTCAAGGCCGAGGCGTCGACAGGAGGCTACGTGCTCACGGGCACGAAGTTCTGGATCACGAACGCGCCCCAGGCCGACACTCTGGTCGTCTACGCGAAGACGGAGCCGGCGGCTGGCGCTCGAGGGATCACCGCGTTCATTGTCGAGAAGGGGATGCCCGGCTTCACGGTCGGCGCGAAGCTCAACAAGATGGGCATGCGCGGCTCCGACACCGCAGAACTCGTCTTCGACGGCTGCGAGGTTCCGGCCGAGAACGTGCTCGGAACAGTTAACGAGGGCGCCGCAGTGCTGATGTCGGGCCTGGACTACGAGCGCGCAGTTCTCGCGGCGGGCCCCCTCGGCATCATGCAGGCGGCGCTGGACGTCGTGCTGCCGTATGTGCGGCAACGCGAGCAATTCGGCTCGGCCATCGGCTCGTTCCAACTCATGCAGGCCAAGGTTGCCGACATGTACGTCGCGCTGAGCACATCACGCGCGTACGTCTACGCGGTGGCCCGAGCGTGTGACGCCGACCTGACGTCGCGCGCGGATGCCGCGGGGGCCATCCTGTACGCGTCCGAGTGCGCGGTGAAGACCTCGCTCGACGCCATCCAGGCCCTCGGCGGCGCCGGATACACCAAGGAGTGGCCGGTTGAACGGCTGCTGCGCGATGCGAAGCTCTACGACATCGGGGCCGGAACCAACGAGATCCGTCGGTACCTCATCGGGCGGGAGCTCATCGGGCTGTAGCCACTAGGTTGGGGACACGTTCACCAACCAGGAAGTGCCGGGTCGAAAGGGCATCGTTGTGGCGACACGATTCACCGAAACCTATGGGCCATACGCCCTTGTCGCCGGGGGTTCCTACGGATTGGGCGCCGCGTTCGCGGAGGGGCTTGCCCAACGGGGCCTGAACCTCGTCATCCTTGCGCGGAACGAGGATCAGCTGAAGGCGACAGCCGACCACCTGACCGAAAAGTACGGCGTCGACGTGATCGCCATCGCAGCCGACCTGTCCGACTTCCACGGCGTGAAAGCCCTGCTGAGCGAGCACAAGGTCGCCATTGGCCTGCTCGTCTACGACGCCGCGTACGCACCGATCGGTCGCTTCGAAGACGTCACCGAAGATCAGTTGTCTCGCGCGGCCGCGGTCAACGTGCGAGCACCCCTCCTGCTCGTGAAGCTCCTCTCGGCGCCCATGATCGAGCGTGGACGAGGAGGCATCGTGCTGATGTCATCCCTCGCGGGGTCCCAGGGCAGCCCCAACATCGCGGCGTATGCGGCGACCAAGGCGTTCAACACGATCTTGGCCGAGGGCCTGTGGAAGGAACTGAAGCCCCGCGGGGTGGATGTGCTCGCGTGCCTTGCCGGCGCGATTCTCACTCCGGGCTACGAGCAAGCCGAGGGCGCCAAACCCGCGCCGGGAACGATGCAAGCCGCAGAAGTCGCCGAACAAACGTTGAACGCTCTGGGAGGGGGTCCGATCATCGTTCCCGGACCGGTCAATAAGGTGGGCCGCTTCGTGCTCACCCGACTACTGAGCAGACGGGCTGCGATCGCTATCATGGCCAAGAACACGGAAGGGTTGTCGTGACGATATTCCTGGGTCTCATCACACCGCTGGTCGTCTACTCGGTGATCACCCTCCTTCACGTCGCGATTCCCGCGAAACGCACGACCGGCTACGTCAAGAACGAGGCGACCGGCGAGGTTCTGAAGTATCGGATAAATGGGCGATACGTGCTCATCGCGAGCGTCATACTGTGGTTTGTCCTCGGATACTTCAACGTGGTTCCGTACACCTGGCTCTACGAAACCCGCTGGCAGGGCCTCATTGGCGCCGTCGTCATCGGGGTCGCCTACTCGCTCTTCGTCGTTCTTCGGGTTCCGTCGACGGGGAAGTCCCTTTTCGCCGACCTGTGGTTCGGCAGGTCCAAAGACCCCCAACTCAACGACGGTTTCGTGGATGCGAAGGTCTGGCTATACCTCGTTGGCGCGGTCATGCTTCAGCTCAATGTGCTGTCGTTCGCGGCGTTCCATCTGCAGAACGTCGAGAGCGTCAACCCCGGGTTCCTCCTCGGCAGCGCAATGCTGACGTGGTTCTGTGTCGAGTACCTGATCTTCGAACGCGTGCACCTCTGGACGTACGACTTCATCGCCGAACGCGTCGGATTCAAGCTGGGTTTCGGATGCCTCGCCTTCTACCCCTACTTCTACTCGGTGGCGCTCTGGTTCACCGCCGACCTCCCCAACCCCGGTCTGCCGGTCGGGCTTACGATCTTGTTCGGCGTGCTATTCCTGAGCGGCTGGGTGCTCACGCGTGGCGCGAACATGCAGAAGTTCTTCTTCAAGACCGCGCCGGGGCGCAAATTCCTGTGGATCACGCCCGAGTCGATCAGCGATGGCAAGAACACGCTTCTCGTCAACGGCTTCTGGGGTGCCAGCCGTCACATCAACTACCTCGGTGAAATCATCCAGGCGGTCGCGATCGCCCTCGCCCCCGGCTACTTCGGCATCTGGATGGTGTGGCTGTACCCGACCTACTACGTTGCCCTGTTCCTCAGCCGCCAGATCGACGACGACAAGGTGTGCCGCGCGAAGTACGGCGACCTATGGGATGAGTACAGGTCGAGGGTCAGGTACCGGATCGTGCCGCGGCTGTACTGAACGTTAGGTTGGTCAGGTGATCAACCCTGAGGCGCTGCCGCTCACCGGGATCGTGGTCGCCGACTTCTCGCGGGTGCTCGCCGGCCCGCTGGCGACCATGACTCTTGCCGATCTTGGTGCTCGGGTCATCAAGATCGAGCGCCCGGGTGAGGGTGACGACACGCGCCACTGGGGTCCTCCCTTCTCGCCCACCGGATCCACCTATTTCGAGAGCGTCAATCGCAACAAGGAGTCGATCGAGCTCGATCTCACCACTGACGCCGATCGTGAGGTCGCCATCGGCATCGCGAGCAACGCAGACATCCTCGTCGAGAACTTCAAGCCTGGAGGCATGGCGTCACTGGGCCTCGGATACGAAGAACTCAGCGCGCTGAACCCGGGCCTGATCTACGCTTCGATTTCGGGGTTTGGCAGCGGGGCCGGCGCCGAGCTGCCCGGCTACGACTTCATGGTGCAAGCCGTTGGGGGACTCATGAGCATCACCGGCGAGTTCGGCGGGCCGCCGATGAAAGTTGGCGTTGCCGTGGTGGATATTCTCACCGCGAAAGATGCGACCATCGGAATTCTTGCGGCACTGCATTCGAGAAGTGAAACGGGCCTCGGCCGACTTCTCGAGGTCAATCTGTTGTCGAGCCTGCAGGGAGCTCTGGCCAATCAGGGTCAGGCGCACCTCGGGGCCGG
>JBJXDR010000074.1:0-2667 GCA_046155245.1 Rhodoglobus sp.
AGCACGTGTGCGCGGTACTCGTCGACGTCGCCCAGCGCGAGCAGGCGCACCTCCCCTCGATCGTGGTCGAAGACGAGGCAGCGATCGACGTACATCCACGCGGCGAGCGGGTAGCGGGATGCCCGGCTCACCGTCACACCCATGGTCTCGCCGCGCAACTCGTAGCCGAGCCAGCCGATCCAGCCCAGAGCGAACCCCGACCGCACCTCGGACGTGTCGACGCTGTACTGCTGCGCGCGAAGCCACTCGAGCACTGGGGCGTCGAAGTCGGTCGACAGGCGCGCCGCGACGCCGAGGTAGCTCGTGCCGGTGGTGGCGCCCGGTCCGCTGTCGAGCCAGAACGCGGCATCCGCCCCGCGACACAGTGCGGCCCAGGCGTCGGCCGGATCCACCCACCGACCGAGGGACGCCGTGTGAACCCGAGGACGCATACCCTAACCCTATGAGTGTGCAGTCGATCTTCCGGTGGCACGACGGTGTGCTGGAACCGCTGGACTACTGCGACATGACCCTCACGGTGATGGAGGCGGCAGACTCCTGGCTCGTCACGGACGGGCTGGTGGTCGGCTTGGAGCTCCATCGCCAGCGCTTCGTGACCTCCATTCCGCGGGGCCGGTACCTCCAGCTCGATGTCGAGGGCTTCTGGGATGCCGCGATTGCGGCGATCCCGCGAGATGGTGACTGGTTTCCGCGGGTCGAGTTGCACTCACGACTCGGCGGTCCGCGTCTGATCTTTCGGCTACGTTCGGCACCGGAACGCAGCCGTTCGGCCGTGCTCGCGACGTGGATGGGACGCGACCCCCGCATGGTGCCGAGCGTGAAGGGGCCCGACCTCGACTCGATGCTACGTGTCCGCACGGCGGTGCAGAAACGCGAGGCCGACGAAGCCGTCATTCTCTCCCGCGACGGCTACGTCGTTGAAGGCGCCTACAGCGCGCTTCTGTGGTGGCGCGGCGACATTCTGTGCGGGCCGCCCGCCGACTTCGAGCGCGTCGATAGCGTGACCGCCCGCAGCGTGGTCACACTCGCGACGGCCCTCGGCGTCGCAATCCACGAAGAAGCAGTCACGCCCGCCGAATTGGGCGGCACCGAGCTGTGGGTGCTCAGCGCCCTGCACGGCATCCGCATCGCCACCCGCTGGGTCGAAGGGCCGTCGCTCGCCGAACTGCCGGGCCGCCTATCGGCCTGGCGGGCGCGGATGGATGCGTTGCGCCGAGCACTCTAGGGTCGAAGTGTGAACGACATCATCCTGTGGCTGCTCGATGTCGTACAGTCCGTCGATCCAGTGCTGCGCACGGGGCTCGCTGGCGTGGGCATCATGCTGGAGACGTCGGTGCTCGTTGGCCTTATCGTGCCGGGCGACACGATCGTGATCATCGCCGCGACCGCCGTCGACTCCCCCGTTCAGTTCGTGGCTCTCGCGCTCGCGGTGATCGCGGGCGCCCTGGTCGGCGAGACGATCGGCTTCGGGCTGGGCCGGTTCTTCGGTCCGCGCATCCGGGTGTCACGGCTGGGGCGTTGGATCGGTGAGCGCAATTGGGTGCGCGCCGAGACGTTCCTGAAGCGGCGTGGTGGTGTGGCGGTGTTCATCTCGCGGTTCTTACCAGTGCTGCACTCGCTCATCCCACTCACTGTGGGAATGAGTGCGATGCGCTACCGCACCTTCATCGCGTGGACACTCCCGGCCACGACGATCTGGACTTTCGCTTACGTGTCGGTGGGCACGTTCGCCGCGGGCACGTTCCGCGAACTGCTCGACCGGCTCCACTTCGCGGGATACGTCTTCGCCGGCACTATCGCCGCGTTCGCTGTCGTGACCTGGCTCATCAAGCGACGACTGGAGCGCGAGATCGAGGAACCGCCGCCAGAGCCGGATAGTCCTATCTAAGTGAAGGTTGATAGGACTATCCGGCGTGCGACGGGTACTAGAGCAACCCGTTGTCAGTCAGCCATGCGGTAGCGATGTCGGCGGACGACATCTGGTCGACGGTGGACTGCACGTTCAGCGCCACGAGCCCCTCGGGCGTGAGCTTGGCCTGCACGGCGTTGATGACGTCAGCGATCTGGTCGGCGATGTCCTTGTTGACCAGCGGCACCACGTTAGACGCGAGGAACAGGCCCTCGGGGTCAGCTAGCGTCACTAGGTTGTCGGTCTGGATGCGCGGGTCGGCGCTGTAGACGTTGGCGATGTTGATCGTGCCTGCGAGTAGATCCTCCACAGTGGTGTCACCGGTGGCGGTGAAGCCGACGGTCACACCGTACTTGGCCAGCAGACCGGACGGCCCATAGGGGCGCTCGGCGAGCTCTGCGTTGCCCCCGAGGGTCAGCGGCACGGTAACGTTCTTCAGATCGGCCAGCGACGCGACGTTGTTGGCCGACGCAAAGTCTGCCGTCACGTTGTAGGAGTCCTGATCGGTCGCGGTTGCCTGATCCAGAACCGTGAGTGTATCGGGCAGTGCGCTTTGAAGCTCGGCGAACACATCCTCCGACGTTGTCGCGGTGGTGTCGGGGCTGTAGAACTGGAGCAGGTTACCGGTGTACTCCGGGAACAGATCCACCTCACCGGTCTCCAACGACGGCAGGTACGCGTCGCGCTGACCGATCTGGAACTTGCGTTCGACCGTGAAGCCCGCGTTCTCAAGAGCCTGCGAGTAGATCTCCGCGATG
>JBJXDR010000075.1:0-2773 GCA_046155245.1 Rhodoglobus sp.
GTGTCGAGATTGGACTGCGCCGTCTCCAGCGACACCTGCTTGCAGGTGCAGCCGTGCAGCTCCGGCAAAAATGAATACCCCGAAGGCCGCGCGTGGATCACCGCGGCGTAGCCGAAGCAGATGTGTACCGCGGTGGTGCCGGCAACGCCTTCGAGCGCGCGGTTCAAGGCCGCCAGGCCGTATTCGCGCGCCTTCTCCGGCCGTGCCTGCATGTAGGGCTCGTCGACGACGACTGCGTGCAACCGCGTACAGAATGGCGGCCGCGAGAATCAGCACGCCCTGCAGGATGTACTGCCACAGCTGGTCCAGACGCAGGAAGACCGTAGCGTTCAGCACCTGGATGAGGAGCATCGACCCGAGTAGCGTGCCGACAAATGTGCCGCGCCCGCCCAGCAGGCTCGTGCCTCCCAACACCACGGCGGTGATGCTCGAGAGTGTGTAGGAAATTCCCTGCGCCGGGTCGCCGATGCCGATCTGAGCCATCAGCATGATGGCACCTAGGAAGGTCAGCGCCGACGTGGCAACGTAGCCCAGCACCACGGTGCGGTTGATCTCGACACCCACGCGACGGGCCGACTCTTCGTCGGAGCCCGCCGCGCGCAGCTGCCAGCCCCACGGGGTCTTGCGCAGCGCATACTCAAGACCGACTACGACCAGCACCAGCACCAGGAACGCCACCGGTACCGGTCCCAGCTTGGTGGTGATAGCGCCCGTTACATCTTGGTTAATGGCACCCTCGGCTGTGGGCCGCAGGATAAAACTCATGCCCTGCAGCGCGATGTACACAGTAAGCGTCGCGGCAATGGCCGTAAATCGGGCGTAGCGGATCAGAGAGCCATTGATCAGTCCGACGACGATCGATGCGCCCAGCATCGCGGCGAAGCCAAGCACAATCGATGTCACTTGCGACTCTTTGAGTATGAAGAACGAGCCGACCACGACCAAGAACCCCACGAGCGGTCCGACCGAAAGGTCGATTCCGCCCGTGAGCAAGGCGATGGTTTGCCCCATCGCGATGAATCCGAGCGCCGTGATGAGTAGCAGCATCGATGAGATGTTGAAAGCGCCCAGATACCGATCGTTCTGAAGGGCGATAAACGCTCCCAGCGCGAGCATGACGGCCACGAGAAGCACCGCCGGCGCGTAGTCGCCCTGAAGGAAGCGACGCCTGGTCGCGGCACGAGCGGCGATGCGCTCGTCCCCCTGCGCTTCTGCGACATCGTCAACGTTGACGGTCTGGGTGGTCGAACTGACCGCGGCATGGATCATCCGCTCTTCGGTGATCTCATCGCCGCGCAGCGTGTCCACAACATGTCCACGGGACATGACGATCACGGTGTCGCAGAGCCCTTCAAGCTCTTTGGCGTCAGAGGACGCGATGACGACGGGGATGCCGGACGCTGAGACATCTCGAAGGATCTGATAGATCTCGGCACGGGCACCGACGTCGACACCCTGGGTCGGCTCGTCAGCGAGCACGAGCACGGGCTCGGAGAGCAAAGCGCGCGCCACCATGACCTTTTGCTGGTTACCGCCCGAGAGGGACGAGACTCCGGCGTCAAGTGATGCGGCTTTGACCGAAAGAGAACCTAGCGTTTCCGCGACCATCCCCAGCTCGCGCTTGCGGTTCATGAGCACGCGGCCGCGGAATCGGCGAAGCGCCGAGACCGCCGCATTCTCGCGCACCGACAGGCGCATCATGAGCCCCTCGCTGAGTCGGTCGGCGGGCAAGAAGGCTGCCTTGCTCAACAGCTCGCGAGCGGACATCCCGGCGCCGTTGATGCTCACGGTTCCGTCGAGGTGCGCGAGCCCGGCAAGAGAGCGCAGCAGCTCGCTCTGTCCGTTGCCGACGATGCCGGCAACGCCGATAATCTCGCCGCGCCGAGCAGTCACGGAGACGCTGTTGAATCCCGGGCCGGTGATCTCATCGATGACGAAGTTGGGCTCGTCGTCACCGGCGGCATGCTTGGGCGGGAAGGTCGAGTCGAGCTGTCGACCAACGATGAGCGCCAGCAGTTCCTTGTCGGTGACCTCGTCGACTGGCGTGGTCGCTCGTAATTTGCCGTCGCGCAACACGGTCACGCGGTCGGCGAGCTCGCGTACCTCCGCCAGCCGATGGGTGATGTACACCACTGAGGTGCCCTGGGCGACGAAGTTCCGCACGAGTGAGAAGAGAATGTCGACCGACTCTTGGCCCAAGGGAGCCGTCGGTTCATCGAGTACGAGCAACGCCGGCTTCACCGCGAGTGCTTTGGCGATCTCAAGCAGGTGCTTCTGAGCCACGGAGAGATTCTCGACGCGTTCAGAAAGGTGCACTCGCAGGCCGACCAGGGTCAGCATGGACTGGGCGATGTCGGAAACGCGACCGTCAGCAAACACCGAAGACGGAAGCGCAACGAGCAGGTTCTCGAGCACGGTCATGTCGGGCAGAACGGCCGGGTGCTGGTGCACGAAGGCAATGCCGCGACGGGATGCCGCACGGGGGTCAAGGTCGCCGAGGGGCTCGCCTTGAAAAGTGAGGGTTCCGGCGTCCTGGCGGATCGTACCGGTGGCCACGTTCATGAGGGTCGACTTACCGGCCCCGTTCTCACCCAGCAGCGCGTGGATCTCACCCGGTAGCACCTCGAGGGCGACGTCGGTGAGTGCAGCCACCCCACCAAAGCTCTTGGAGATGCCGGTCATGGTAAGAGTGGCGACGACAGGCGGCGCATCAGTGGCTTGGTTGTTCACAGGTAGACCCTCAATCGGTGCTGGCTAGCGGGTGCAGCGGGCC
>JBJXDR010000076.1:0-18642 GCA_046155245.1 Rhodoglobus sp.
GGCCACAACGGCGCTGGGAAGACAACGACCGTGAACGTGCTCACGACTCTGCTTGAGCCAACCCAGGGCGATGCAGAGGTGGCTGGCCACAGTGTCATAGCCGATGCGCGGGCGGTCCGTGGTGCGATCGGGTACTTGCCCGAGAACGTGCAGTTCTACGACAACCTCACCCTGATGGAGAACCTGCGGTTCTTCGCCGAGTTGTCAGGCCTGCGCCGTCCCGACCAGCGCATTCGCGATGTGCTGCGCATCCTCGACTTCGAGGGTCGCGACCGGCAGAGGCTGGGTACCTTCAGCAAGGGGATGCGCCAGCGCGTCGGAATCGCGCAAGCGATCCTGCATGCACCGTCGGTGCTGTTCCTCGACGAGCCGACCTCGGGCCTGGATCCGGAAGGCGTGCGCACCCTTCGCGAGACGATCGTGCGCCTGAACTCCGAGTTCGGCATGACGATCTTCATGAACACCCACTTGCTCTCCGAGGTGACCAAGACGTGCACAAGCATCGGGATCCTCCGGGGAGGCACGCTCGTTCACCATGACACCCTGGCGAAGACCCTCGCTGATTTCCCGGGCGAGGACTCCCTCGAGGAGATCTACTTCCAGCTGGAATCGGAGCAGGTCTCGTGAACACGTTCCTGGTGAGCGCTCGGCACGAGATGCTCAACACGCGACGTGCTCGGACCGCCCACATCCTTCTTATCGTGTTCATCGGGATGGTGATCGCCTCATCCGTGATCGGATGGGTCACGAACCAGACGGTAACCGGCGTCTACAACAAGGTCGTCGCCGACGGGCTGACGACGGCGCCCAACCCGTTCGCCGGTGTGAGTCCGCTGTACTACGCCCGCAATGCCGTTATCTACGTGCTGCTGATTGGCTCCCTGATGGCGATTGTGCTGGGGGTGCAGGCCACGCTGCGTGACCGCAAGGCCTCCACCGTCGACTTGGTGCTCAGCCGACCCGTTGCCACCCCTGCCCGGCTGCTGGGTCAGCTCGCTGGGCTTGCGGTGGTGCTAGCGGCCGTGATCGGCATCAGCTTCTCGGTGAGCTGGCTGATCATCAGCATCATCAACGGCGCTCCGCTGGGCTGGGATGACACGGGCCGGGTCATCGCCTTCGGCCTGCTGTCGTGGGTGCTCCTGACAACATTTGCCCTGCTCGGGATGCTCACCGGTTTGCGAAGCAAGCAGGAGACCACGGCGCTGTTGGTGCCGTTCGTGATCTGGAGCGCGGTCGCTTTCGTGCTCCCCCAGATCGGGACCGCGGCCCGCCCGGTCGCACTGCTCAATCCGGTTCCGGCCGTGGCGTCGACGGGCGGTTACTTCGATGTCGTGTCCGCGTTCACCGGTCCGCTGTCGCTGACCGAGCAGTTCAAGCGGGCGTCCAGCATCATCCTGCAGGACCCGAATGTCACGGGTGAGGCGACGTCGAGCATCCTCATCCTCCTGGCCTTTCTGGTCGTCATGACGGTCGTCGTCGTGGTGACTCCGCGCAATCGAATGAGGAGTGGTCTCAATGAGTAGCACCTGGGTCATCGCTAGCAAGGAGCTGCTCGACCTGCGCCGAGATCGGCTGTTCGCCGTGCTCATTGGGTTCCTCGCTATCGCGACGATGATCTCTGTCGGAGTTGCGGCGGCGGCCTTCCGTACCGAGCTGGATGCGTACAACCTGTACGTGCAGCAGCTCACCGCCAGCGGCAGCACGACTGCCCCTGCGGCTCCGCAGCTCTTCCCGTTGCAGCTATTGAGGGGCGGGGTCGAGTACCTCGAGATCCTCGGCGCGCTGTTCGCGATCGTTCTCGGATACGGCACGGTCGCCAAGGAAAAGTACCGGGGCACCCTGCAACTACTGTTGAGCCGCCCGGTCGGCCGCTTCGCGATCCCCGCCGGCAAAGTGCTCGGCCTTGCCGTGGTGTGGCTGGTCGTGGTCGCGGTACTGACCGTGCTGACGACCCTCGCCATCCTCGTGATCGGCAACGCGCCCTTGCAGGGGATCGACCTCGTGAGGATCCTCATCGCGGCGGTCGTGGCGTGGGTGTATCTGGTCTTCTGGAGTTCGCTGGCGATCGGGATCACCGCCCTCTCGCCGCGGTTGAGCACGGGCCTGATCGTGTCGATCGTGGTGTGGTTGGCGTTCGTGCTGATCATCCCGCAGATCGGCGACACGATGGATCCCGACAATCAGGTTCCCGGCGGACTGTTCGCCACCCTGCAGATTCAGAAGCCAGACGAGCTGAAGGTGCTGGCAAACTTCGCGGCCTTCGACGGCATCCGCAACGGTCTGGAGGTCTCCTCGATCACCAAGCACTTCGAGCGCCTGTCGTTCGCGTTCCTGGGAATCAAGGACAAGTACAACCAGCAGCCCCTCGCGTTCGTGTGGGCTGACATGTGGGGCTATGCCATCACACTCGCGGTGGCGACCCTCGCTTCCGTGACATTCGCCGTCGGGGCTACGACCCGGCGCAATCTACAAAGGAAGATCTCATGAAACTACGACTGCTCGTTCCCTTCGCCCTGGTGGTGTCCCTCTCCGTTGTCGCGCTGGCCGGCTGCCAGGCGTCGAGCCCGGCTCCGGCCAGCTCGTCCGCCGCCTCGGGTTCGACGACCACGGCGGTGCTCCCGGTGAACTCGGACCCGATCGTCAACACCAGCACCGTGCCGGGTCTCACGATCGTGTCCGCTGCCGCCGAGGACAACCTCGACCCTGCGACGAACGCCGCCGTCACCGACCGGCTCCAGGTGACAGTACGCAACGACACCACCAGCGAGCTGTCCTCGTTCGAGATCTACTATGTGATGACGGATGTGACGACCGGGCAGAAAGAGGCGTACTACCAGGCATTGACCGGGTTCACCCTCGCGGCGGGTGCGACGAGTACGCTGTCGTTCGACGGCGAGACCGGTCCCGGCCACTTCCCCGAGAACACATTCAGCATCTACCGCAGCTCCAAGAATCAGGTGGACTTCACGATCGAGGTCAGCGCCGCCGGAGTCCAGGTGGCCAACGCCACAGCTACGAAGGGATCAGGGGCGGGAGATGCAGCAGACTGACCCGGACCTTACGGCATTGCTGTGAAACTGCTTGTCGTGGAGGACGACGTCCGCATCGCGGACGTCGTCCGACGCACGCTTTCGGAAGCCGGCTACGCCGTTGACGTCGTCCACACCGCCCCCGCCGGGGTTGAGGCGTTCGAGATCGAAACCTACGATCTTGTGGTTCTTGACCTGATGCTGCCCGGGTTGCCTCGGGGCGGGATGGACGTGTGCGCCCGCATCCGCGAACTCAACCACGACGTCCCGGTGCTGATGCTGACCGCGCTGGACTCGACACGCAAACGGGTGGAGGGTTTGGATGCCGGGGCCGACGACTATCTCGTCAAGCCCTTCCACCTCGTCGAGCTCGTCGCCCGCGTTCGCGCCCTGCTGCGGCGTGCCCCGCGGGCGCACGCGCCCATCCTCACGGCCCAAGGCGTCGCACTCGATCCCGCGACGCGCACCGCAACCCGGAACGGTCGAACCATCGTGTTGACCGCGAAGGAGTTCGCCGTGCTGGAATACCTCATGCGAAACCCCGGCCAGATCATCAGCGCCTCGGAGTTGATCACCCACGCCTGGGACAGCAACTACGAGGGGTACAGCAATGTCGTGCAGACCTACATCCGCTACCTCCGTCAGAAGCTGACCCTGCCTGGCGAGATCGAGATCATCGAGACCCGCCGCGGTGCCGGCTACGTGATCGCCGCCGACCGATGATCTTCCGCCGCGCGATTCTCAGACTCACCGTGACCTACACGGTGGTACAGCTGCTGCTGTTCGGTGCATTCGCGCTCGGCATCTACGCCTTCGTCACCGGAACGTTCGATTTCGACGTTCCTGAACTGGCTGGCGAGGCCTTCATCGCCAGCGCAGAGCAAGGTTTCGCGCTGCTGCGTAACGGTCTTCTAGTGGGATACGCGGTACTTGTTGTTGTGCTCCCTTTATCGAGCTACCTCATGGCTCGTAGTGCGCTGGCGCCGGTGCGCCGCAGCTACGAGCTGCAGCAGCGCTTCGTCGACGGAGCGTCGCACGAGTTCCGCAGTCCATTGAGCGTCATCCAAGGCGAACTCGAACTCGCCCTCTCGAGGTCACGAACGCCAGCCCAGTACCGGGCTGCGATGACGGCCGCTCTTGTATCGGTCGAGGGTCTGACGAGGTTGACGAACGACTTGCTCCTTCTTACCCGAGAGGACGCCGACGAGCTGGAAGCAACGTTCGAACCCATCTCTCTGAACGAAATCGCTCACAAAGTCGCCAGCAGCCACGGAGCCTCAGCCAGAATTACTGTGACCGAGTCGCGTGCCGTTGTGGTCGATGCCACTTCCGAGCTCCTGACCCGAGCGCTCACGAACCTCGTTGACAATGCCGCAAAGTTCACCGACGATTCTGGCACCATCGACATCATCATTTCGGGTACCGGCCGGATTGCCGCCATCCAGGTTGCCGACGACGGGATCGGAATGAGCGACGCTGAATCTGCTCACGCTTTCGACCGCTTCTGGCGGGCGCACGACGCGAGAACAACACCCGGCTTCGGCCTCGGGTTGCCGCTAGTGAAACAGATTATTTCCGCCCACAACGGCAAAGTGAACATCACCTCGGCGCCAGGATCCGGAACAACCGTCACCCTGACGCTCCCCGAGCACCAAACCTGAATCGAGACCACCATGACGAGCGCGGAGACGCCACCAGATCCTGAACCCGAGGGCAACCGATCGGCGTCCCGTCGCACATTTCTCAGGACGGTGGGGATTGTGGCGGCCGGCACGGCTGCTGCCGGCATTGGCGCGGTCGCAGTCGGGTCAGCGGTGAACCAGCAGCCGTCACTGCGTTTCGACGATCGACCTGAGCGACCCACTGGGGCTTTCGACCACGTGGTGGTCGTGATGTTCGAGAATCGTTCCTTCGACAACGTGCTGGGGTGGCTGTACCGGCCTGAGGAAGTTCCGGTTGGTAGCTCCTTCGATGGGCTCCACCAAGGCACTTACTCGAACCCGGCTCCCGGAACTACCCAGACCGTGCCCGCTCATGTCTACACAGGAGCCACGGACTACATAATGTCGAGCCCGATCCCCGATCCGGGCGAGGCATACCCCCATGTGAATACTCAGGTTTTCGGAACCGTGAACTCGTCATTCAACGCGCCTGCGCTGGGCCAGGACCCCACGATGGCAGGGTTCGTCGAGGACTACATCATTAACTTTGAACGACTGTCGAAGGGCATCGCGCCGACGAGTGAGGAGTACTCCGTCGCGATGGGAGGATTCTCGCCCGCTATGCTGCCGGTGTTCTCGACGCTCGCGAAAGAATTCGCTGTGTTCGATCACTGGCATGCCGGCGTGCCGTCACAGACATTCTGCAATCGATCATTCTTCCATGCCTCTACGTCGAATGGCTTCGTCACCAACCGAGGCAACGGAGGGTATGGGAAGTGGTTTGACGCAGGTCAATCCAATGCGGTGACGATCTTCAACCGGCTTGAAGACGACGGAATCCCGTGGCGCGTCTATTACGACGCCGACCAACTGATCTCGCTCACCGGTGTGCTCCATGCCTCTACTACCCGGAAGTACTGGAAAACCAACTTCCGCACGATGGAGCAGTTCTATCGCGACGTCAAGACGGGAAACCTGCCAGCGTACTCCTTTGTGGAACCTCGGATGATCTTTAACCACAACGACATGCATCCCCCCTACGGCGACCTCCGCATCGGTGACAACGGCGAGGGAGTAACCGTCACCAACTCTGCGGTCTCAGACGTTCGCGCCGGCGAACTTCTGCTCCACGAGCTCTACACCGCCATTCGAACCTCGGCCGTGACAGTGGGTTCCAACGCCCTGAACACTGCACTCCTGGTTACCTTCGACGAACATGGCGGGACCTACGACCACGTCGCCCCACCAGCGGCGACTCCTCCAGGCGACGGCAAACGCGGCGAAATGGACTTCGCGTTCGATCGTCTCGGGTGCCGGGTGCCCGCAATCCTCATCTCCGCATACACGGCCAAGAACACCATCATCAACGAAACGAAGCATCACGGCTCACTGATTGCTACCCTGACACGTCAACACGGATTGTCGCCCTTGACCCACCGCGACAAGGATGCTCCCGACCTCTTCGACGCGCTGAACCTTGCAACCGCACGGCCCCCTGCCCAATGGCCGACCACGACTCCCGCCTACGTCCCAACTGACACCGACGGTGAGTTCGCGCCGAACGCGGAGCCCAACAAGGCGAAGAAACTCAGCAACCCCGCCAAAGGACTTCTGGGACTGCTGATTGCCGAATTCGGCGATCCGACGGCTCCCGTACCCGACAGCTACGAGGACGCCTTCGAAGCGCTCACCGAATATGGGCAAGGACTTTTCGGCACAACTGACTAAGTCGCCGCCGAGCTTGCATGAGCGGCAACCGTGAACTGGACCCAGTTGTCCGTCACTCTCACGTTCATCTCACGGTCACCTTTCTAACGTGGAACCAACGTCATGCACCTCGCATGGCGCAGCTACATGAAAGGACATGACCATGCAGAAGACAGCAAAGGTCGCCGCAGGCTCCGCAGCTGCGCTCGCGATCCTCATCGCCGGAGGGCTCGCAATCGCGCTGCCCGCTCAGGCGGCCCCCGCCGGTAAGTCCGTCTCGGTCGTCGAACCCGTTGACGCCACGGACACCGACAACGTGCAGGACGAGGTCGAAGACGGCACCGCCGACAGCGGTACCGAGACCGAAGGAGCCGAGGACACCAGCGACGACATCAACGGTGTCGCTGTTGAAGACGGCACCCAGGACTAAGTAGTGCAGCGGGCCGGCGAGCAGTCGCTGGCCGGCCCGCAGTCTCGCCCGTCATGACAATTCAGCCGCTCACGCGCATTCTGACCCGCATCCGAAGGATCGCCCGCTTCGAAGTCCACGCCTACTGGCGCCGCCAGTCGATCCGGGCGAGCACCGTGCTCTACGAATCCTTTGCCGGCAACGGGATGCTGTGCAATCCCGAAGCGATCTTTCGCGAACTTCTCGACGCCCCCGACATGGCCCACCTCCACCACATCTGGGCGATCTCCGAACCGCATCTCAATCGTTCAGTGCAGTCAGAATTCGCGCGTGACCCTCGAGTGACCATCGTTCGATACGGATCAGCCGCTTACCTGCGGGCGCTCGCGACCAGCCAGTACCTCATCAACAACGCCACGTTCCCGCCGGACTTCGCTAAACGCCCCGGGCAGCAGTACATCAACACCTGGCACGGAACCCCTCTCAAGAAGATGGGATACGACATGCCGGGAGGCGCGAAGGAGTCCGCGAACGTCATCCGGAACTTCGTGGCGGCCGACTTCCTCATTTCCGCCAATCCGCTCATGACAGACATGTACTGGCGCGCGTACCGCCTCAAGGGCATCTATCGAGGCACCATCATCGAGGAGGGGTATCCCCGCATTGATCGCCAGGTGCTCACCTCCACGGCGATCACCGCCGAGCGCAAGAAGCTGATCGAAGCGGGGTTGCCGATTGGCGACCGAAAGATCATCCTTTACGCGCCGACGTGGAAGGGTGCCACCTTCGCTCGCCCCACCGATGATCTCGATGCGCTGGCCGACAACGTCGCCGAGCTCGCCGGCCTGATCAACTCCGATGAATACGTCGTGCTCCTCAAGACTCACCAGTCGATCTACTCGCTGGGTCGAGACCGTCCCGATGTGCGCGACACGCTCGTGCCAAACAACATTCCAACCAACGTGGTGCTGGGGCTGACAACGATCCTCGTCACCGATTACTCGAGCATCGCCTGTGACTTTCTTGCGACCGGCAGGCCAATTCTTTATTTCATCCCGGACTTTGCCGAATATGACGGAACCCGCGGGCTGTATGCCGATCCCGATGACTGGCCCGGTCCGATCTGCACATCAGTGCAGGACCTGGCGAACGCAATCTCGAGCGTTTCATCCCCCTCCACCACCGACCAACAACGGTACCGGGCGACGACTCACAGGATAGTTCCGTACGAAGACGGACACAGCACCCGCAGAATCGTCGACATCATTTTTCGGGGTATCCGCGGCGGTGCCCGGCTGCACAAGGGCGCCGACGATGGACGAACCTCGATGCTGATCTACCTGGGTGGAATGCGCTCCAACGGAATAACCTCGTCCGCACTGAACCTTCTCACCTCACTGGACCACGACCGGTTCGACGTGTCGGTCTTCTACCCCGCTACCGCAACCGCTGACTCGCTCAGCAACCAGTTGGCGATCGACGCGCGGGTGCGTCAGTTCCCTCGGGTGGGCGGGATGAACGGGTCGAAGGTCGACCAGTTCGTGCGGTACCTGGACTATCGTCGCGGCCGCATCCGCAGCCATAATCGGGACGCTCGGCGACAACAGCTCTGGGATGACGAGTGGACACGCTGCTTCGGACCCGACACACGATTCGATCATGTGGTCGACTTCAGTGGGTACGGCCCGTTCTGGGCCGCTTTGCTCCTGCATGCGCCCGGTGCGATCAGGTCGATCTGGCTTCACAACGATCTCGCGGCCGACGCCCATCGCGTCATTCGCGGTCGCAAACGTATGAGGCACAGCCTCACTCAGATCTTCACGCTCTACGACCAATTCGACCATCTCGTCTCCGTCTCGGCCGAACTCTCCGAGATTAACTACAAGTCCCTCGCTGAGTACGGCACCGCTGCAAAGTTCACCTCGGCACCGAACGCCATTGACTCAGCTCTCATCGGGTGGAAGGCGCGGCAACCCATCGATGGCCCTGCAGCCGATTTTCTTGCTCGACCCAAGATGACGACCTTCGTGAGCGTAGGCCGACTATCGCCGGAGAAGAATCACGCGCGACTCATTCGGGCATTCGCCCAAGTGAATGCCCGCAACCCCGCGACCCAGTTGCTCATCGTCGGCGACGGGCCTCTCGCCTCCGACCTCCGCGACCTCGCCAACGACCTTCGGCTCGGCGGCGCAGTGCTCCTGTCGGGCCACTCAGAAAACCCCTACGCTCTTATGGCCGCGGCAAGCTGCTTCGTGCTCTCCAGCGACTACGAAGGTCAACCGATGGTCCTCCTCGAGGCGCGGGTCATCGGTATACCGATCGTTACCGTCGACTTCGCGTCGGTCACCGGTGCACTGCCGCCGGGTGCGGGCCTGGTGGTGGAGCAGGACGACGCCGCCCTCGCCGCCGGTATGGAGTCCTATCTTGCAGGGCGCGTCCCAACGGCAAAGTTCAACCCCAGCCGTTATCAATCCGAAGCCGTCGCAGCTTTCTGCGCCGCAGTTGGCGCACCCGAACTCACGCCGCCCGCGGCTAGCGGAAACCCGCCCCACAACGCGGCTCCCCGCGGGCTCGCTGCCTGAGATAACTCTCACCCACGAGCACCGGATCCCAAGGAAGGGGCGGGTATCCGCCGACTAGCCTGCCCACACGTCGACAGGAACTAACCATGAACAAAGCGCAAACGCCCGGAGTGTCCCCCAAGGGGGCATTCTTTGGAATACTCGGGATCACACTCGTCGTTGTGACCGGGTCGCTCATCCGCTTCGCGTGGCAGAACCGACCGACCCCGATCGACGTCTGGTGGCACGACCTCATGGCGTCGCAACGCAACGGTGTCGCGGACTGGGTTGCACAGTTTCTCAACACATTCGGGGGAACCCTCTCGATGACCTTGGTGACAGCCGCCATCGTGGCAATGCTCCTGGCCGCACGAAAGTGGCGGCAGGCAATCACCATCGGACTCACGGTCGCCTTGGCGTCCGGCATCTGCACCGTTCTCAAGATCGTGATTGCGCGGCCGCGGCCGTTGGATGGGGTGGTCGATGTCGGCTTGGACTCGTTTCCCTCGGGCCATACGACAACGGCCGCGGCCCTCACCGTCGCGATCGCTCTCGCTTTCCCTCAGATCTGGACGTGGGCGCTCGCCGGGGTGTGGGTGTCGAGCATGGCCCTGAGCCGCACATATTTGCTTGTCCACTGGTCGTCGGATGTGCTCGCCGCCGCGGTTTTGGGAGCGTCGGTGGCGCTGCTCGTGGCCGCTATCCTTACCGCCGTGTTCCAGGATCGCTCTCAGTCGCGAGACTCACTGAAAAAACCCTCACTCGTGGACCCTTCATTTCTCGGCAACGAACGAGCGAGCACCGAGACTCTGTCCTTATGACCAATACACTTCCTGACCATGTCCGCACCATCCTGTTCAACAGGGTGCCCGAAGTCACCTTCGCATTCTGGGTGATCAAGATTCTGTCGACCACCTCCGGTGAAACAGCGGCCGACTACCTGAACACGACCCTCGGCCTAGGCCTGACGATCACGTCGTGGGTGATGACGGCACTTCTCGTCGTCGCACTCGTCGCCCAGTTTCTCACCAAGCGATACACGTCTGGCATCTATTGGACGGTGGTCGTGCTGATCAGCGTTGTCGGCACCCTCCTCACGGACAACCTAACCGACGTGTTTGGGGTGCCCCTCTGGCTCAGTACCGTCGCGTTCTCCACCCTCTTGGCGATCACGTTCGGGATCTGGTTTGTCCGCGAACGTACCCTCTCGATTCACACGATCTTCACCCGTCGCCGCGAGGCGTTCTACTGGGTCGCGATCCTCTTCACCTTCGCGCTGGGCACGGCTGCGGGCGACCTCATCACCGAAGGCTTCGGTCTGGGCTACCTCGTCGGGACCATCCTCTTCGCGGCGCTCATCGGCATCATTGCGATCGCGCGCTTCGCCTTCCGGGTGAATGTGGTGTTCTGCTTCTGGGCCGCATACGTCCTCACCCGTCCGCTCGGAGCATCCATGGGCGACCTTTTGTCCCAGGCTCCCGCCGACGGGGGGCTGGGGTTGGGCACCACCGTCACGAGCATCATCTTCCTAGCAGTCATCGTCGGCGTTGCGACCTACCTCGGTATCAAGGTCGGACGGCAGCGCCGGGAGGCGCTCGTCGAGGCCGAGCGGGTTCCGGTCGCGGCATAGCCGTAGGATTCAGTACACCAAGCAAGGAAGGTTGACCGCGTGGCCTTGCGCATACTCGTGGTAGAGGACGAGCCAGAAATGGCTGCTCTCCTAGGCCGCGGGTTACGCGCGGAGGGCTATGCGGTCGACCTTGCTGACAACGGCATCGACGCCATCACACTCAGCAACGACAACCCCTACGATCTTGCGGTGCTCGATTTAATGCTGCCGGGGATGTCCGGGTTCGAGCTCTGCCGGCGACTACGCGATCAGACCCTGGGGATCGCGATACTTATCCTCACAGCCCGCGACGCTGTCGACGATCGGATCCGAGGACTTGACGCCGGAGCCGACGACTACCTCACAAAGCCCTTCATGTTCGCTGAGCTCGCCGCCAGACTCCGGGCATTGAGGCGACGTGATGCCATCGGTGCCAGCCGAATTGACATCGGCCGCCTTCGCATCGATCTGACACGACACGAAATCACCTGCGATGGTAACGAACTTCGACTCAGCCGCACCGAGTTCGATCTCCTTCGTCTGCTCGCCGAAAACATGGGCAGGATGATTCCACGAGCAGAGATCCTCGACTCGCTGTGGGGATCCTCGGCGAACATCGATGCGAACATCGTGGATCAATACGTCCGGTACGTGCGCAAGAAACTGGAAGCAGTTGGTGCGCCCCTGCGCATCGTGAACTCTCGCGGCATTGGCTTCCAGCTCTCGGCAACGCAAACATGAGGTGGTCGCGCCTTGGCATCCGAACCCGGATCACCGGCGGAAGCCTGCTCATCGCGGCGCTGATTTCCGTTGTCGCGGGCATCCTCATCTATAGCCAGGTTCACCGCATCGTCTCCGACGGACAAGTCGCGGTGCTCAAGAACGTGGAAGCGCCCTACCTCACGGCCCTTGCGCTTGAACCCGCGGAGACGTTTGATCCGCCAGGGGCAAGTCAGCTGGTTGCCGTCGTCGATCCATTCGGCATCCCTCAGGTCAACACTCTGCCCGCCGACTTGGCAAGCACGACGACCGACCTAGCGAAGTCACCGGGTACTCGGACCGTCTCCGTGGGTTCAACCTCTTATCTTGTGCGCGTAACGGAGGTTCGGACTGCGCAAGGTACGTGGGCGGTGATCGCAGCGAGCGCCAACGCTATTCAACAATCCGTGCTCAATCAAGTGGCGATACTCCTCGTCGCCAGTATCGCGGCAATCAATCTCGCTTTCGGGGGCGCATCCTGGTTGATCGGCAGTGCTGTGCTCAGCCCAGTGACTCGACTTCGGCGGAGCGCCGAGAAGCTAGTTCGATCTCCAACTAGGGAACTGCTTCCAGTCGGGCCGGCCCACGACGAGATTGCCGAACTCGCAGAAACTCTCAACGAACTCATCGAGCACATGCGCGAGTCGAACGACAGAGAGCGCCAAATTGTGTCGGACGCAAGCCATGAAATCCGAACCCCGATCTCTATCCTGCAGACCCAGCTTGAGCTCGCTCAGGCGGATGCCTCATCGCTCTCCCAAATGAAAGGCGACGTCAGGGCAGCTCAAGCAACCGTTGCGCGCCTAGCCGCACTCGCGACGTCGATGCTTGAGCTGTCGCGCATTGAAGCGCAGACGGTTCCCGGATCGGCGACTCTCGAAGAGTTGAGCAGGGAGTTGGCGGATGCTGCCGATCGTGGCAGGCGCCACGTTGGAGCCAGAGACATCCAAATCGAATACGACTCTGCACTGGCGACAGGAGAGAGTCGGGTCCAGATCAACGCCAAAGACTTCGGTCGGCTGTGCAGCAATCTCGTCGAGAACGCACTGGCGGCGATGGGATCTCGCGGCACGGTAGTCCTCGAACTGGCCCAGCATTCTGGGGACGTGGTGCTCACGGTGAAGGATGATGCTGGCGGGATGGACGAGACATTTCTTCCCTACGCACTGAACCGCTTCTCCCAAGCCGACTCGGCTCGAGTTGCGGGTGGTTCCGGGCTTGGGCTCGCAATCGTGTCAGCGCTCGTTGAGGTCGCCGGCGGGAAACTGACCCTCGTGAACACCGTCGGCACCGGTCTTGAGGTCAAAGTTCTTCTGCCAGTTCAGTGGGGAAGTCGCCAATGAAGCGCTAAAGCGGTGGCTGAGCCAGCCCGGATCCTACCCGGCAGAGTTGCTGAAGATGGCGGCGACCAACGGGCAGAACGTCAGCGAACTCGCGCGGCTCTGCACGCTCGACAGGGTATCGACCTGGAAGCAACACGAATCTACATCCCATCGAACTTCAGGGGGGATGCATCGTGGGATCTTCCTTCGTTCAATTTGAGTACACGAACTGTGGGACCAAAGGCCTTAGCGCCGGGGCTCAGCTTGGGTGATGCTGGTGTGGACGAGTGCACATGGCACCGCCGCGCTGAAGCGCCAATGCTGGGAAGGGCACGATCATGATGTGGGGATACGGATACAACGGCGGGGCCTGGATGTGGGTTGTCGGCGGTCTTATTGTCATCGGCGTCGTCATTCTTGTGGTCGTTCTGATCCGCAACTCGACCGCCGCGACAACGGTAGGCACAACAAGTGCGGCCGTGACCTCCACGCCGCGACAAATTCTCGATGAGCGGTATGCCCGCGGGGAGTTGACCAGTGAGGAGTACCGTGAGCGCGTTGAGACTCTGGGCGGTAAACCGTAGTCGGATGGTTTGACGGCGTCGCTTATGGAACCGGGACGGAGAGAAACTGAATCGCCCCGGGTTCCGAGGCCATGATGTTTCAACTCATGGTGATGCCGTAGGCCGAGGCGGTTACATCCCTTGGGCGCACCAGACGTAGAAGGACCCCGCCGAACTGTGGCGGGGTCCTTCTGACCTAGACGAGAATCGCCTTACTTCGATGCAGCCTTACTTCGAGGCAGCAGCGCTCCCTGCCCGCAACTTCTCCGCGACCTCGATCGCGTCGCCGGCGGGCGCATCCGACTTGCGGTCGGGACGCGCGATGAGCAGGTAGAGAAGACCGGTCACCAGAACGACACCGAGCCCGATCAGCACAACCCAGTCGGTCGCGAAGTTTCCCGACGAGCCCGGAACCGCGAGCAGGACGATCGCGAAGATCCCCCACGCGAGGGCTGCGACGTTGATGACATAGCCGAGCGTCCCTAGGTTGAACGGACCGGCGGGCCGCCATCCCTTGATGCGCTGGCGCAACGCGGCGAGCACGACCATCTGGAAGGCGATGTAAATGCCGATGATCGCGAACGCGGTTATCGGAACGAGCAAGCTGCTGTTCAGGAAGACGATGAACGCGATGAGCGCGGGCACAGTGCTCGCGACGATCAGCGCATTGGTCGGGACCTTCGTTCTGGGCGACACCTTGGCCAGCCAGCGGTGGCCCGGCAGCATCTCGTCACGGCCAAAGGAGAACAGCAAGCGACTCGCAGCCGCCTGGAGGCTCAGCACGCACGAGAGGAAGGCCGTGATTGCGATGACGAGGAAGATCTTCCCGCCAACCTCACCGAGGGTCGCGTTCAGGATGCCGGGGATGGGGTCAGCATCCTCGCCAGACACGATCGCCTCCAGGTTGGGAGCGGCCAGCACATACCCCGCGAATGCGAACAGCGCGGACACTCCACCGACCAGAATCGTCATGATCATCGCAATCGGGATGCGACGCGCAGGGCTCTCGACTTCTTCAGCGACGTCTCCGCAGGCCTCGAAACCGTAGAAGAGGAACAGGCCCGCAAGGGCTGCGCCGAGGAAAGCCATGCCATAGGTGCCGTCACCTTCGGTGCCCATCGAGTTGAAGAACACGTCGAAGCCCTGCTGACGCTGGAAGATGAGCAGATAGAGCCCGACACCGATGACGCCGAGCAATTCTGCGGCGAGGCCGATGCGCGCTACCCGAGCCAGAGACTTCGTGCCCGTGAAGTTGATCGCGAGTGCAACCAGCAGAAATGCCAGAGTGAGGAGGAAGCCCGACGTGGCGTTCAGTTCGATTCCGAAGAGGCTTGCGGCGAACCCGGACCCGTACTCAGCGACGGCCGTGATCGTGACGATCATCGCCCAGATGTAGACCCACGCTGCCAACCACGCGTACCGCCGACCCCACAGCCGTCGAGTCCAGGGATAGATGCCACCGTGAATCGGATATTGCGACACGACCTCGCCGAACACAAACGCCACGAGCAACTGACCGGCTCCCACGATGACGATCCACCAGATCGACGGAGGACCGCCGATCGTGAGCACTACCGCGAAGAGCGAGTAGACGCCAACAAGAGGTGAGAGGTAGGTGAAGCCGAGCGCGAAGTTCGACCACAGCGACATGGACCGTCGGAATGAGTCGTCGTACCCGAGCACCTTGAGGTGCTCTTGGTCGGTCATGCTTTCGGAATTGCGGGATTCTGTAGACATTTGAGCCCTTCCTTGGGTGAGACAGGTGCACACATCCTTGTGCGCACCCCGGGTGTTGCCTTTCTCCTGGGTCCCTAACGAAGCACGCGAATCATCTTGCGGTTCACGAACTCCTCGATACCGTATCGGCCGAGCTCTCGACCGAATCCGGACCTCTTGATTCCGCCGAACGGCAGTTCGGGGCTGTCGAGGCCGACGCCGTTGACGAAGACCATTCCCGCCTCGATCTGGTCGGCGACCCGCAGAGCCTGCTCGGGATCGGTTGTGAAGACGTACGAGCCGAGCCCGAAGGGGGTGTCGTTCGCGAGCTCGAGGGCGTGTGCTTCATCGGATGCGCGATAGACGATCGCGACCGGCCCGAAGAACTCCTCCGAGTGGGCGGGGTTGTCGGGGGTCACCTCAGTGAGCACGGCGGTAGAGAACCATGCGCCGTCATGTGTGCCCGAGCCCGCAAGCTTCGCCCCGTTTGCTACGGCACGAGAGAGCTGCTCTGACAGGTTGTCGGCGGCGGAAACTGAAGAAAGGGGGCCCAGTTCGGTTTCGGACTGAGTCGGGTCGCCCGCCACGGTTCCGACCATCGTGTCGGTGAACTTCGCGAGGAACTCCTCGTAGAGGGCGTCCACGACGATGAAACGCTTGGCCGCGTTGCACGACTGGCCACTGTTGTCGAGGCGACCCGCGGCAGCCGCCGCGACCGTGGCATCCATGTCATCTGTGCTGAGAAGGATGAACGGATCTGAGCCACCGAGTTCGAGCACGACCTTCTTGAGGTTGCGCCCGGCGACCTCAGCCACTGCAGCGCCTGCACGCTCCGAGCCGGTGAGAGACACCCCGACGATGCGGGGGTCGGCGATGAGTTCGGCGACCTGGCCGCTCGAGATGAAGAGGTTGCGGTAAGCGCCCTCTGGGAACCCTGCGTCGCGGAAAATGGTTTCGATTGCTGCGGCCGATTCCGGGCACTGGCTGGCGTGCTTGATCAGAATCGTGTTACCCAGCACGAGGTTGGGGCCGGCGAATCGGGCGACCTGGTAGTAGGGGAAGTTCCAGGGCATGATGCCGAGGAGTGCCCCGAGGGATGACCGACGGATGAACGCCGAGCCTTCGCCATCGAGCAGCTCGATCGGCTCGTCAGCGAGAAACTTCTCGCCGTTCTCGGCGTAGTACGAGTAGATCGCAGCGCTGAAATCGACCTCGCCCAGGGCCTGCTCGACTGGCTTGCCCATCTCGCGCACGATGATGGCGGCCAGGTGCTCACGGCGCTCACTGTGCAGTTCCGCGACCCGTTGCATCAGGGCAGACCGTTCGGCGATGGAGGTCGAGCGAGACCACGTGCGGTATGCGGTGTCGGCGCTGTCGAGGTACGCGCTGACCTCAGCTGCGGTGGTCGATGCCGGTGTGAAGCCGGTCTCTCCCGTTGCCGGATTGGTCACGATATAACCGCTCATGGATGCTCCTAAGGTGTTTGGTTCAGCGAAAGGCGGGGATGCCGGTGAGGTGATGTCCGATAACTAGAGTGTGCACCTCATCGGTGCCTTCATACGTGCGAACGCTCTCGAGATTGTTGGCGTGACGCAGCGGAGAGTAGTCGAGGGTGACGCCGTTGCCACCCAGTATGGTTCGAGCTTCACGGGCGATCGCGATCGCCTCCCGTGTGTTGCTGAGCTTTCCGAGCGAGATCTGATGCGGCTGCAGCCTGCCCGCGTCTTTGAGCCTGCCCAGATGTAGCGCGAGCAGTGTTCCCTTGTATATCTCCACCGCCATATCGACGAGCTTCTGCTGCGTGAGTTGAAAGCTAGCAAGCGGACGATCGAACGGGGTTCGTGACTGCGAGTAGGTGAGGGCCGCCTCGAAACTGTCGCGGGCAGCGCCCATCACACCCCACACGATTCCGTACCGCGCCTCGTTGAGGCACTCAAATGGCCCGCGCAGACCCTTGGCCTTGGGCAGCATCGCAGAGGTGGGCAGTCGCACATCGGTCAGAATCAGGTCGGTCTGAATGGATGCCCGCAACGACAGTTTCTGCCCGATGACGTGCGCTTCGAACCCCGGAGTATCTGTGGGCACGATGAAGCCGCGTACACCCTCGTCGGTCATCGCCCAGACGATCGCGATGTGCGCGATCGTGCCGAGGCCGATCCAGCGCTTGCGGCCCGTGATGACCCAGTCGTCACCATCTCTGCGCGCGAATGTCGTCATGCTCGCGGGGTCGGAGCCCGAGTCGGGCTCGGTGAGGCCGAAGCATCCGATGGTCGTGCCAGCCGCCATGCCGGGGAGCCACTGAATCTTCTGCTCCTCTGAGCCGTGCTTGTAGATCGCGCTCATGGCGAGCGACCCCTGCACACTCACGAAGGTGCGCAGCCCCGAGTCTCCGGCTTCGAGTTCAAGTGCCGCGAGACCGTAATCGACGGCGCTGCGCCCCGGGCATCCGTAGCCCTTCAGGTGCATGCCGAGCAGTCCGAGTCGAGCCATCTCGGGGATGATCTCGACAGGAAAATACGCATTCTCGTACCACTCGGCGATATTCGGACGGATCGCGGTGTCGACGAACGACCGGACAGAGTCGCGGATCGCCAATTCATCGGGTGTGAGCAAGAACTCCAGATCGATGAGATCGGAACTGTCGCTTACGAATTCGGTCATTGATTCACTTTCGTGTGCGCGGTTCGCGGTCGGCGAGCCAAGAACGCACCGACTCATTGTGCTCGCCAAGGGCGGGCGGGGCAACAGTGCGGGGGACTGCTGTGGGGGTCCAGGTGATCGGGCTGCGGAACTGGGTACCGCGGGGGTTGCCCGAGGCATCCTGAACCTCGATCGTCGGGGCGAGATCGAGCGCGCGGGCAAGCTCAACGCCGTCGGCGATCGAGCCCACTTGCCCGGCCGGCACACCCACCGCAGCGAAGGCGGCTTGCCAGGACGACGCGTCCTGAGTAGCGAGTTGGCTCTCAAGGGCCGTGACCAGCGCCGGTCGGTTTTCGACCCGGGCGCTGTTGGTGAGAAACCGTTCATCCTTCACCAGCGAGTCGAGCCCAAGCACTCGGAGGATGGCCGCGAATTGCCGGTCGTTGCCGCACGCAAGAGCCAGGGGCTTGTCCCGGCAGTTCAGCAATTCGTAAGGAGCGATCGAGGGATGCGCGTTGCCCAGCTGGCGGGGCGTGACTCCGGCCCCGAGGTGCGCCTGACCCTGATTGGCCAGAGCTCCCTGCAGGCTCGACAACAGATTGACCTCGAGAAGTCGGCCGAGGCCCGTTTCACTTCTCGAATGCAGTGCCGCAAGAATTCCGATGG
>JBJXDR010000077.1:0-9249 GCA_046155245.1 Rhodoglobus sp.
GCACGGGACAGTGCTGGTCGACGACGTCGCGCAGTTCGGTGTAGCGCTCCTCGGTCTCGGGGCCGGTGATCGTGATCGCGAGGCGCACGTGGGTGAACCCGGCGCGCTCACCGCCGGCGATGCCGAACAGCTCTCGTGCATCGAGATCGCCCTCGGCATCGATCGTGATGTCGTCGACCTGAATACCGAGCGCCTGCGCGTAGAGGCGGTAGACGACGATCTGGCAGGAGATCAGCGCACCGAGCGCAAACTCGACTGGGCTCGCGGCCACGTCATCCCCGGCGAGTGCGGCCGGCTCATCGACGAGAAAGCGGTGCTTGCCTGCGGTGATCAGAGAGGCGACGCTGCCCTCGCCGGTGCCCCGCACCTTGTAGGTGAGGTGAGCGGCAGCAGGGTCGGCGGCGATGCGCGCACCCCAGGCAGAGCCTGCGGCGGTGAGTCGGTCCGCGCGTTCGGCGGCGGTCGACGTGGGCGTGGTTGCGGGAGCAAGAAGTGTCATACGGGCACCGTATGGCGGATGCCGCGGCATCCGCAGATCATTACGTCACGAAACGAAACCTAACGTAACCATGCGTCGCAGGCTGTCGCCGCTACGTCGTCACGGTCGCGAGCCAGTCCAGGGTCGACGTCAGTGCCTTCTGTGCGTTGGGGTTGTCGAGGTGGAACTGGTACTCGTGCTGGAGGGCGGGGGTGGTGTCATCCGGGAAGAACAGCTCGGTCACGTCGACGCCCACCGACTTCAGCTGCGCAGCCATGGGCTTGGACTGGGTGGCGGTGAGGGGATCGCCGTTGCCGCCGGAGATCCAGGTCGTGGGGAAGTCGCCGGTAACATCGTCGATCGTCGACATCTGCTGGTCGCCGGTGGTGTCTGACCAGTCCTTCGTGCCGATGTAGGCCCAGAGCGCGGACCGGAACCCCCAGCCGACGATGCCGGGAACATCGGGGATGCCCTTCACGTCGTACACCCCGCAGTTGAGCATCACACCTCGCACCTGCTCGGCGCGCAGTGTCGGCGCGATGCCCACCGCCGCCGCGTAGGGCTCGCTCGTGATCATGGTCGCGAGCTGACTCACCAGTTGGCCGCCGGCCGAGTCGCCCGCGAGAACGATCCGGTCGGGGTCAACGCGCAGGTCGGCCGCGTGGTCGACGATGTAGCCCAATGCGTCGTTGAGTTGCGTGATCGCGGTCGGGTAGGTCGCGTCGGGCGCGACCGTGTAGTTGAGGGATGCCACGGTGTATCCCTCGGCGGCAAGGATGCGGGCATACGGGTCTCGAGTCGCCTTGTCGCCCGATACCCACGCTCCGCCATGCACCCAGATCACTGCGGGAAGCGGACCGGTCGAGGTCGACGGCGAGAAGATGTCGAAGGTCGTGTCGGCGCCTCGGGCTGCGTACTGCACGTCGAGGGTCGCAGCGATGCCGTCGGTCGGCGCGTACTTGTTCATCTCCGCGACGGTTTCGTTGGCCTGGGAGTCGAAGACGGCTCGCAGCACCCACACGCTCGGCCAGGGGCTCACCGTCGCGAAAAGTGTCATCGCAAGGCCCGCTGCGAGCAGCGCGACCGGGATCCAGTGCCGTTTGCGGGCGACCCAGCGGGGTCGGTGCGTGGCGATCTCGCGAGTCATGCTCGACAGTGTGCCAGCCCCCAAGGCTTCGCTGCCACTCGACGCGGCGACAGGGGTGTGGATGCGAGGAGGCCCGGCGGCGGCGCTGATACGCACTAGCCTCGATGGGTGACACCACGCCACTCCCTGCTCGCGCTACTCGTCGTGGTGATCTGGGGCCTCAACTTCGTCGTGATCGATGCGGGCCTCGTCGATGTGCCGCCTCTGGTGTTTCTCGCCCTGCGGTTCATCGCGGTGTGCATCCCGGCCATCTTCCTGGTCAAGCCGCCGACGATCGGGTGGCGAAACATCCTGCTGATCGGCTCTTTTCTGAGCCTCGGACAGTTCGCTCTGCTGTACCTCGCTCTCGCGCTGGGCATGCCTCCCGGACTCGCGTCGCTGTTGCTCCAAACTCAGGTAATTTTCTCGCTGGTGATCTCGGCGCTGTTCCTGCGCGAGCGGCCGTCGCGCCGCCAGCTGATCGGTACGCTCGTTGGGATGCTCGGCCTCGGCATCGTCATCGTGGGGCACAGCTCCGCTGCGCCCTGGCTGCCTCTGCTCGTCACCCTGGGTTCGGCGCTCTCGTGGGCGATCGGAAACGTGCTCGCCCGTCGCTCGAAGGCCGCATCCGGGCTCGGGCTCGTGGTGTGGAGCGGAACAGTCGTTCCGCTGCCGGCGCTTGCGCTCGCAATGATCGTCGACTCGCCGCCGGTGGTGTGGGATGCCCTCTCGCACCTCTCGATCGCCGCGATCCTGTCGACGCTCTACACGGCGATCGCCGCCTCCCTCATCGGCTACGGCATCTGGAACACGCTGCTCGCGCGCTACCCGACGAGCGCCGTCGTGCCGTTTACCCTGCTGGTTCCCGTGGTGGGCATCGTTGCCGCGTGGCTCGTGCAGGGCGAGGTGCCGGGCGTGCTGGAGCTCGTCGGCGGTGCGGTCATGCTCGCGGGCCTTGCGGCGGCTGTCGTGCAATGGCGCGGTTCCCGGCCGCGGGAGGCCGCGCAGTAGTTACCCGGGCAGGAAGAACCCCCACACCGTGTTCGACAACTCCCCCGCTGCGAACGTGACCTCGCCGCGCTCGGTCTCAATCGTGTAGACCGGCACGTCGTGCAGCTGGGTCGGGTATGAGGGATGCCGCATCCACACGACCTCGCCGGTGTCCCGCCAAGAGTGCCGCCACGGGTTCGCGCCTTCGAGGTCGATCGGGTCACCGTCGAGCACGATCCCGGCGCTCCGCCAGCCCGGTGTTTCCTTCGGGGGAATTGGCTCGAGTGGGCGGCGCATCCGCTCCTCCATTAAGGTGCCGCGCACCACATCGCGCTCCCCGGTCGGCACGAACCCAGCGCGCTCGTACAAGCGGCGTGCGTCGTCATTGCCGTCGGACACCCACAGCGCGAGCGCGTGCGTCCCGGCATCCTGAGCCCAGGCGGCGAGCCGCTCGATCAACTGTCTGGCCACCCCGCGCCCGCGGTGGTGGGGCTCAACCCACAGGCCCACGATCTCGCGCGAACCGATCTCGTGACGGTCCCAGATGCCTGTGCCGATGCCGACCGCGGCGCCCGCCACTTCGGCCAGCAGCGTGTGCGAGGTGGCCAGTCGCTCCCGCCACCACTCGTCGGGCTGAGCGGACTCCCCGGCGAAGGTCGACCCGAACGCATCCGGGGCGAGCTCAAGTGAGCGCAGCCGGAGCTCGCGGTAGACGGGCCAGTCGTTGGGGGTGGCCCGGCGGATCGCGTGGGACTCTCGCATCCGGGATTGCCTAGCTCGACAACCGCGAACTTACGAGACGGTTCAAGCTGACACCTTGCTCGGCCGCTTCTATCACGAGCGATCGGTGCAGCTGCGGGGGGACCCTCACCTTGAACGCGCCGCTGTAGGTTCGCTCGGCGAAGGGCCTTGGTGCCTGACCTCCGAGGTCGGCCACTACGTCGCACACCACCCCGCGGATCCCATCGAGCGCCTGAACCTGTGTGGGTGCGAGCCACGACAACGACGGGAGTTCGGCGACAAGGCCGACGAACTCGTCGTCCTCGGCCGACCACGTGACCCGATATGTGTAGTGGTCGATGTCGATCATGTGTGCTCGCTAAGTCGATCGATCGCCAGCAACACCTGACGTACCTGATAGGCCTTCGCGCGGCCGTGATCGTTCTGGACGTTAACTCGAGGGTCACCCGGCCACGGGGTCGCAAAGACGACATGGCTGGATGATGACTGGCGAGCCTCACCGAAGTAGTAGCGGCACACCTGGAGTACCTCCGTGAACTTCACACCCGCAGGGGCGCGTCGCATGAGCTGAACTGACTTTTCTATCTTTGATGGTGTCACTAATGACACCAGAATGCAAGAACCCGAGTTGGAATCGACATGCGGCAACGGTAAGCATTTGGCCGCAGCCGGGTATGGCGCGCTCCACAGCCCCATTCACGCGCGCTGTAGCGTGTGACCATGGCCGAGACCACCGAGACCCGCGTTGCCGTGTACATCGATTTCGACAACATCGTGATCTCCCAGTACGACGCGGTGCACGGCCGGGGCGCGTTCATCAAGGAGAAGGCGCGCGCGGCCGGCGGCAAGACGGGTGAGCGACTTCAGGAGGCGACAGTCAACATCGGCGCGGTGCTCGACTTCGCGTCATCCTTCGGAGCGGTCGCGATCAGCCGCGCTTACGCCGACTGGGCCGCCCCCGCGAACACGCGGTACCAGAAGCAGCTCGTCGACCGCGCGGTTGACCTCGTGCAGCTGTTCAACACGTCCGGTACCAAGAACGGCGCCGACATCCGGTTGGCGATCGATGTGGTCGAGGATCTCTTCCGTCTGCGCGACATCACCCACATCGTGATCGTCGCGGGCGACTCGGACTACATTCCTCTCGCGCAGAGCGCTCGACGCCTCGGGCGCACCGTGATCGGCATCGGAGTGCAGGGGTCGACGAGCGCAGCCTTCAAGAACGCGTGCGACGAATTCAGCTACTACGGTGACCTGGTCGACGACGAACCCGCTCCCCCGGCGACGGCCGAGCCCGTAGCGCCGGATCCGAAGCGCGACGCGATTGAGCTGATGGTGCGAGCGCTTCGGGTGCGCCGCGGCGACGACAACGTGGACGGGTGGGTAGCGGCATCCGCCCTCAAACAGCAGATGAAGCGATTGGATGCCGGCTTCGACGAGAAGAAGATCGGCTACAAGTCCTTCACCGACTTCGTGAAGGCCCAGTCGGCGGACGCGGAGCTGCAGGAGGACGGCCAGGCTCGCCGGGTGCGGTTGAAGGAACGCGGCTAGCGGCTAGAACAACACCCGCCCCGTCCTGTTCGAGGGCGAGACCGCTCAGCGCATCCGTGCAGCACGAACAGGGCGACTCAGAGCATGGCTCAGTGTAGTGAGTGGAGCTTGGCCTTCACGGGCCCTCGGAAGACCGTTGGCCTTGTGTGGGGTCACCAAGCGATACATGCACGTGCTCGCGCACTATCATCGGCGCATGCCCACCGTTCGCGTCGACGGACTCCTCGTGTCGTGGAATGACTTGGTTGGCGTGTTGAGTCAGCGGGTCTAGTCCCGATCCGGCTTTACGATGGTGTGGCCCGTGCGCCGCCAGTGCACCGTGAGCAGCAGCGCAGCCACCGCGCCGAGCACGTGCCAGACCGCGTGCCCCTGCAGCCAGAACTGCGGGTCGCACAGCGCCGATTGGTCGAGTATCCAGATTGCGTAAGCGAGCACGAAGGTCGCAAGCGAGGCGAGCACCCAGCGTCGTGACTCGGCTCCGCGGCCCGCGATGTACGGTGTCAGCTCGAGGATCACCCCGGGCAGCAGCACCAGCGCGAAGAGAATGCGCCGGGCATCCGGGTACAGGAATTGTGCGACGCCGAGGCCGATCGCCAACGCGACATACAGGCCTACGGATGCTCGACCACCGAGCCGCCCTGCCCGCCACAGCGCCCCCAGCGCGATGAGCAAGCCCAAGAGGTACATGCTGAAGACGTCGAGCCACTGACCGAGGAACGTCAACCTCGCGTGATAAACGAAGCTCGAGACGCCGATCGCGACCATCGTGAGGCCGGCCAGTGGCAGCAGAGTGCGTTCGCGGGAATCCGTCCGCCCGCGACTCAACATGACCCACACCCCCAGCAACACGAACGCGAGCGAACTCCAACTTGCCTCGATCTGGGTCGGGATGCCGCCGCTCACGGCCTCGCAGAAGCATCCGGTATCGACGCACGTCGCAGGCCTCCCCGCGGGCAGGATGAGGGCACTCAGGTAGGACGCCGCACCGACCACCACCGTGGCCGCTACCGCGATGCCGGCCCTACTCCAGAACCTCAACGCTCACCCCCACCGAGTCGCCCAACCCGAGTCCTTCGGCGACTCGCACCGACTTCTTCACGGGCAGCACGTAGCATCCGGTCTTCGAGTCGGGGAAGATCGAGGTCGCCCACGTGGTGTCGCCGATCGTTGCCTTCACGCGCAGCGATCCGAAGCCGGGGCGCGGCGGTCGGGGCGCGCTCCTGATCACCTCGGATGCCTCGGCCGGAAGCGTAACGAACACCCACGCCGTGGCGACCGTGCTCATCTCCCACAGTCCCGTGGTGAACGTGTAGGTCGCGGGCAGCATGTCACACCGGGTCGGCGACAGCGACGACGACCTTGCCGCGATGCTCCGCCGCACCGAAACGCGCGAGAGCCTGAGGCGTTTCGGCAAGTGAGAAGACTGAGTCGATGCGGGGCTTCAGGACGCCAGACTCGGCAAGCGCGGCAACCTCCACCATGCTCTGGTTGGGCTTGAGCAGCAGCAACCTGACCCGCTTGCCGGTCACTTTAGCGATCGCGCGGCCCCAGATCGCTACGCCAAGCAGGCTCGCCGTGCTGCCGCCGACCGTCACGTGAACCCCACCCGGCCGAAGCGCGCGCGGAAGACTGAACGGCGACCGGGTCAGCCGCGTGTCGACGATCACGTCGAACTGCTCGCCGGTTTTCGTGAAGTCGACCGTGCGGTAGTCGAGTGTGCGCGCGTAGCCGACCTCGCGCAGAAAGTCCTGCTTGGATGCGTCGTCGACGCCCACGACGTCCGTCACGCCGTGATGGCCGGCCAGCTGCGCGATCAGTGGTCCGACTCCGCCGCCGGCGCCATTGACCAGCAGCCGATGCTCGGGCCCCAGGTCGGCGACGGTGAAGAGCGCCTGCAGGGCGAGGTTTGCGGCGTGAGGTAGCGCCGCGGCATCCACGTAAGACACCGACTTCGGGATGCCCGTCAGCGCGGTCTCCGCCACGCTCAGGTACTCACCGAACCCACCGAACCCGCTCTCCGACAGGTCGCCAAAGACTCGGTCGCCCGGCGCGAAGCGCGTAGCCTCGGCGCCAACCTCGACGACCTCGCCGGCGACGTCATGGCCGAGAATTCGGCCGCGGGGCTTGCTGAACATCCTCACGAAGAAGGGCTTGCCGGTCAGGAGCGACCAGTCCGAGTCGTTGACGCCGGTCGCGTGAACTCGCACGAGTACCTCGCCGACGCCCACTTCGGGGCGGGGCACGTCGCGCACCTCGAGCGTGCCGGGCCCGCCGAACTTGGTCTGCACTACCGCTCGCATGGTCACCGACTCTAGTGGAGCGGCGGGCGCCCGCGCGCGGTGCTCAGACGTTCAACTCACCCAAAACGTTGCGTTGTAATTGAGGGGTGCGCTGACCAAGCTGGCAGCATGGTCTCTTCCGACGCGTCGTTCGAGCGCGCCTATACCCAGTACCTGGGCGCGGTGAGCGGCTATCTGTTCAGGCGCGTCGAACGGCAGCATGTCGAGGACCTTGCGGCCGACGTGTTCGCGATCGCCTGGCGCAAGCGAGCTTCAGTCTCCGAGGGTGAGGAACTGCCGTGGCTGTACCGCATCGCCGCGAACGTCGTCTCCAACCACCGACGCAAGCAGGCGACCGGGAGCGCGCTGATCGCGGCGCTGAGGCCAGCCGACTCGGCACCGTCGGCCGAGGAGATCGTCGTGGCCGACGCATCCCTCGCCGCCGCGTGGGGGCAATTGCGGCCGGCCGAGCGAGAGGTGCTCGCTCTTGCCCTCGTCGAGGACCTCACGCCGGCCGAGCTCGCGGTGGCGCTCGGGGCCAGCGTGAACGCGGTGACGATCCGCCTCCATCGGGCGCGCTCGAAGCTCGCGGCGCTTCTTGCGGCGTGAGATTCTTCGGATGCCGCTGAAAGAAACGCGACATCGCGACATTTCCACGGTATGAGCAGCAATCACGACGACCTCAGCGCACGCCTCCGCCGCAGCCTCGACCACGGCGCCGCACCCGAACTCTCCCCCGAGCTGGTGAGCGGCGCGGCCGCGCGGCCAGCCCCGCACGTCGCGAGCCCCGGTCGCGCGTTGCGGGTCGCTGGCGGCGCGGGACTCGCGGGTGCCGCAATCACGGTGGGTGCACTCGTTGTTGTGCCCGTCCTGTCGCCCCGTGCGCCGTTGTTCACGGCGGCCTCCGCGGCATCCCAACCGGCGGCTCTTGGCACGCAGGAGGGGATCTCGAGCGACATGAAGATCGGGTGGTGGGTGAACTACCAGTACACCGCCGACCCGTCGCTGTCGACTGAGGGCGGTCGCGGTCAGGTGTACCGCCTGGTAATCGACGGCGGCGACCCCGAGCAGCGCACGGCCGACCTTTCCGCGGCGCTCGGGGTGGACGGAACGCCGGTCAAGGCCGACTACTCCGACGCCACCTACCCGACCTGGGTCGTGGGCCCGCAGGACGGCACCGCGACCAATCTCTCGTTCAGCGCGTACGGCACTGGCGACTGGTGGTACAACGATCCCGCAGCCATGCCAATCTACATTTGCGACCCATCCGTGCTCGCCGAGCAGGCGACCGAGTACGGATGCGTCCTGCCGGCCGACGCTCCCGCAAACCTCGCGCCGGTCGGCGATGACGCGCGCGCGCAAGCGGCGGCGCTGTTCGCCGCGACGGGCTATTCGGTGGATGCCGCGAGCATCGAGCTCTACTCGGACGACTGGGGCACCACGGCCACGGCGTACCTCACCGTCGAGGGACAGCGCACGGCTCTCGCCTGGAACGTGAACTGGTCGAACACCGGCGCCCTCTCGTATGCGTACGGTCACTCCGTCAGCGTGGAGTCGGCCGGCACCTTCGACACCGTCTCCCCCGCAGCCGCGGTCGACCGCCTCGCGGAGGGCCGCTGGTACGGCTCGGCTGGCCCAGACTTCCAGGGCGGCATGGTCGCCTACGCGTCGGATCTTGCGCGCGAGGACGTCGCTGTCGGCGAGCCTGCTCCGGATGGGGCTACTACCGATGCACCCGCCCCCGACGCGCCGGTCACCGACGTGCCCGACACTCCTGTCTCGCCGGATGACCCGACTCAAGTGCCCGTCGACCCGATGCCGGAGCCGACCCCCGAGACCGTCCAGGTCACCGTCGACAACGCCACCGCGACCCTCCTGCTCCTCTGGGACGCCGACGGCAACGCCTGGCTGGTCCCTGGCTACGCGATGCAAATGGACGAGGGCTGGTGGAACGCGGTCGTCAGTCTCGTCGACGGCGTGATCGCTCTGCCCGAGCCGATCGAGGTTGACCCGGCGGTGCTGGAGCCGGGGGTTTCGTACTAGCAGGATCGCGTGCGATGTGTGGATGCTCGCTGCGGGCATCC
>JBJXDR010000078.1:0-14609 GCA_046155245.1 Rhodoglobus sp.
GGCACGGTCAGCGGGGCACGGTCAGCGGGGCACGGTCAAGCCGGGCACCTCAAGCGGGCTCGCTCAACCGCAGGGCGGTACCGGCCGCAGCGCTAACCCCAGTGCGGCGGCTTGTCCCGTTTGAGCTGATCGTCGTTCTCGTCGGCCTGGTGGCGGCCGGGTTCGGGCGCCGGCGTCGGGTCCGAGCCAGCCGGGGCGTCCGTGGTTACGCGGCGGGGTCGGCGCGCGGGTGGGCGCCCGGCGACGTGGTCGTTGTCGTCGGCTCGGTGATCAGGCATTCGAGGTGGCGACGGTGATCGGTTCGGTGACGGGCGAGGCATCCACACCAAGCATCGTGGCTACCCGGGTCGCCACCGCATCGGGGTCGCTGAAAAGGTCGAACGCGTGCACGCGCAGGTAGTGCCAGCCCAGACGCCGGAGCAGTTCGGGGCGCAGCCGTAATGACTCGCGGAGCGTCGCGCGGTGCAGCACCGCGTCGGTCTCGATCGTGAGGCACACGCCGCCGCGGGATGCCACGAGCCCGAGCTTGCCGCGGTGTCCGAGTGACACGTTCAGCCCCTTGGCCTGCAGGCGCTGGGCGAGGTCGACGAGCATCGGCTCGCTGTCGTCGGGGACCGGCTGCTCGGCCTGACGAGCCCCGACCTCGCTGAGGATTTCGGAGAGTGCCACAGCACCGTGCTTCATGCGACCGTCGTCGAGATCGGTCGGCTCGAAGGATGTCACGATCACCATCGAGCGACGCGCCCGGGTCATGGCCGCCGCGAGCAGGCGCTCGCCCCCGGGCTCGCCGAGCGCCCCGAAGTCTGACAGAACGCGGCCGTGCGGTGTGCGTCCGTACCCGATCGAGAAGATCACTCGGTCACGACTCTGCGCCACCGCCTGCTCAATGGTGGTAACAGCGAACGGCTCGGGGTGATCGCCGATCACGAAGTCGACGAGGTCGGGCTGGGAGCCGACCGCGCCGAGCACCGCCTGCATGACCCGAACCGCATGCTTCTCGCTCGCCGTGATGACCATAAGCGACTCGTGCGGGCGCTTTGCAGCGTGATCGAGCACGAGATCGACGACGCGCTCGACCTCTGCGTCGGGGCTTTCGACGGCGCCGGAGTCCGGATCGGGCATCCCGTGACCGTCGGCCACGTAGTCGAGAGCGAGGCTGCCGTGCCCGAGGAAACTTCCCGCCCACGGCAGCGATTGGATGCGCCCGCCGTAGAAGCGACGGTTGACGAGTTCCGCGAGATCCTCGCCGCCCGGGCGGTAGCTGCGCGTGAGAGTGAGAGTCGGCAGTAGCGCCCCGAGACGGGCGAGCGCCGACTGGGAGTGGATGTCGTCGTCGGTCGGTGCAGGGCTCGCTGAGCCGGTCGAAACCCCGACCTCAAACGGCGCGGGGGTCTGAGTCACCGGATCACCGAATGCGACAACCTGCTTGGCACGCCGGATCGCGCCGGCGTTCTCCGCGACCGTGGTCGCGCCGGCATCCACGAGCACTACCGTGTCGAAGGGCATCGTGTCGACGATGCGCTCGACCTCATAGGGAGAGGCCAGCCACACGGGAGCGACGGTGCGCGAGAGGTGTGGCGCGGTGGTCTGAAGGTCGAAAGCAGTTACCGTATCGCGGGCGAGCAGCCGCTTGAGCAGGTTGGCCTCGTCGGGCCAGTCAACGAGCCCGATCTTCCAATTCTCTGCGAGCTGCCATGCGAGCAGTTGCGCGCTGCCAGCGGCGTGCGCCTCGTCGACGAGCCGGAAGTCCGCCTCCAGTCGGTCGAGCACACTGGTGTTCGCGTTGAGCAGCGCACGGTCGGCCTCGAGCAACGACTCGAGCGCCGACTTCCACCACGACAGTTCGAGCTCGGCCGCGACCTGTTCCTCGGGAACGTGGCGGCGTGCCAAGTCCTCGATCAAGGGGTCGAGATCGAGGTCGCGCAGTGCGGCCATCAGGGCGGTGCGGTCCTGCAGATTGTGCAACACATCCGACTCCGCGGCGAGAGCGTCGATCTTCTGCACAAGGGTCGCGATCGGTACCGACTCGAGCCGGGTGTCGCGGTCCGCGAGACCCAGCGGCTCGTCGAGGGCGGCAAGGTCCTGCGATACCTGCTGCAGGGCGACCTGAACATCGCCGATCCCGACCGGAACCTCGGGCGTCGCCCCCTCGGCGACGAAGCGATGCCAGAGCACACGTTGGTGCTGGATGCGGATGAGCGCGCCATTCAGGTCGCCGACGCGCACGCCCGGGCGCACGTACTCCATCGCGAGCTTCTTGAGCCGGCGGCGGTTGCCGTTGGACATGTCCGGGTAGTCCTTGCGCGGCGCGGTGGCCGCGATCAGTTCGCTGATCGAGCGGTCAAACACCATGGGCTGGAACTTGTCGAGTGTGTCCCGCAGGTCGACGAGCAGTCTGAGGTAGACACCGAGCTCGGCGATCGTCGCGAACTGGCGCATGTGGGTGCCCGAGATCAGCTCCTGGGCCATCCGCAGCAACCTGGGCAGTTCGTCGGCGGCGAGGCGCTTGGCGATCTCGTGGGCCCGCAACGCGGCATCCCCGTTGGCGAACTGCGCGCCGTACCAGGGCGAATCGCCCGGGCCGTACTTGAATTCACCCAGCTGAGCGGCCGCGACCATGATCTCGGTTGCCCGGGTGCGGTCGGCGGTCAGCCGCTGCACCGCGGTGGCGGACAGGCGAGCGGTCGTCGCGGGCGGCTGAGGAAGCAGCGCGAGACGGCTGAGTTCGGTGACGCAGTCGAGCACCGAGACGCCGAGCACGGGGTCGACGCGGGACAGCGCGCCCCGGTAATCCAGCAGCACCTTGCGCAGGCGCAGGAGGGCGTCATCCACTTCGCCGACATTGGGTTGGCGAGCCTTCTCGCTGCGACCGATCGAGCGGATGATGTCGCGACGCAGCGAACGGGGCGCGACCGCGAGGCCCGGGAGCCCCACGTCGGTGAGGCGCTGCGAGATCGAGTGGAGGGATGCCCGGCGCGCGCTCACGACAAGCACGCGCTTGTTCTGGGTCACGAGCGTGCCGATCGCGTTGACGATCGTCTGGGTGCCGCCGGTGCCGGGCAACGTCTTGACGACCAGCGAATTGCCTGCGGCAATCTGGGCGATCACGTTCTCCTGCTCGGCGTCGGCATCGAGCAGTAGAGAATCCGTCTGGGGCGACCGCTCATCGGAGGGAACGGGCTGCACCGGAGCGTACGCATCCTCGAGCACACGAGCGGCCGACTCGTTGCCGGCCAGCGCGTCGAGCACGGGGTGCGTGAGATCCGCGGCATCCGCGACCATCGACGCCGCGACCTCCGCGAACGAGGAGACCACGAGCCGCGGGCTCACCTGGAACCCCTCAAGGTGCGAGGTAAGCCCACGAAGCCGATCGATCACCGGATTGGGCTTGAAGGTGCCGTCGTCGTCGGTGAGCGCGACGAACGCGTGCGCGTCGAGTCGCAATTGGAACTGCTCGTCGAGGGCGCGCGCGAAGGAGGGGTTGAGGTAGGCGGCCCCGCGAAGCTTGAGCTCGAAGTCCCGCCCGTGTCTGCGGATGGCGAGGGGCCTCAGGAGCACCGGGGCGCTGTGCACCTCGCCCTCGAACCGCCAGTCGGCGATGCCGATCCCCAAGTGGATGCTGTCGATGCCTCTCGCCGTCGAGAGTTCGAGGCCCTTGGCTTCGACCGCGGATGCCGCGACCTTCGCCGCTCGCAGCGCGACCTCATCGCGGATGAGACTCGACAACAGGGTCGACTTGCCGGTGATGAACTGGGCGAGGCCCCCGGGATGGGTCGTCGACAACTCGATCCGTGTGCGCGGAGAGTCCACGAAGTGGAGGAGGGGCGAACGACCGCCAACCGCCGACAGTTCCGCGCGCCAGTTCGCCCAGGCGGCCTCGCCGACGTTGCCGGGCACGAGACCCGAGTCACCGAAGGTTAGGGTGTGCGGCGCGGTCACCTGCGTCGGGGTGTCTAGTGGCCCGGCCTCGGGCATCACGAGCTCCGGGTCGACACTAAAGTCGCGGGAGGTTCGATCGGCACGCCACACATCGCAACCTTAAGCGTGTGACCTCACCAAACCCGGGAGAACGGGCCGAGTTTCGCGAACCGACACGCCCGTAGACTCGTGTGTTATGGATATGATCGCGGGTCTTGCGACCGGCATCGTGACCCTTGTGGTGGTGGGCGGCGGCCTCGTCGGGGTCGGATTCGTCGTGCTGTTCCGTCGTCGGGGAGACCGCGGCATCCGCAGTTCTAACCCCAGCGGAATCGATGCGCTGCGCCAGAAGGCCGGGACCCTGTTGGTGCGACTCGATGACGCCGTGCGCGATGCTGATGACGAGATCGGGTTCGCGCTCGCGCAGTTCGGCGCGGATCGCACGCGAGCCTACGGGGATGCCGTTGCGTCGGCGCGCGCGAAGGTGACTGAAGCATTCCGACTCAAGCAGGCCCTCGACGATGCGGTGCCCGATTCCGATCGAGAGCGTCGCGAGTGGACGCTCCAGATCATCGCGCTGTGCGAGAAGGCCGAGGCGGCCCTCAACAGTCAGGCGTCGAGTTTCGCGGCCCTTCGAGCCCTCGAGGTGAATGCCGCCGGAACTCTCGCCGATCTCCGCAGCCGGATCGCTGCTACAACAGCACGACTGGAGCCATCCCGGGCCTCCCTCGCCGAGCTCGCGAAGACCTATGCCGCCACCACGTTCGCCGGGGTCGCCGGAAACCCGGATGCCGCAGCGAAACTTCTCGAGGCCGCGACGGCGGGGGCGGACGCCGCGGCCCCCGCGATCTCGCAGTCCGGCGTCAACGACGTCTCGACTCCCCTCCTCGAGGCATCGCAGGCCGCGCACCGCGCGGACCAGCTGCTCGACGCCGTCGACCGCACCGCGCGCGACCTCGCGGCCGCAACCCGAGCGGTGGATGAACTGCGCGCCCGAAGCGCCACGGATATCGCCGAGGCCAAGGCGGTGACAGCCCCCGACGCCGAAACCGGGCAGGCGATCATCGACGCCATCCGGGGCGTTGAGAGTGCGCTCAATGCGACCACGAAGGATCCGGTGGCCGACCTCGACCGCATCGGGGATGCTGTCGCTGGACTCGACCTTGCGCTTGCCAGCGCTCGCAATCAGACCCAGCGGCTCGAGCATGCGCGCACGGCGTATCTCGGCACGGTGGTCTCGGCAACGAACCAGATCGCGACCGCTCGCGAGTTCATCGCGAGCCGGGGAGCTTCAGTCGAGGCACGAACGCGTCTGGCCGAGGCGGAGCGACAGTTGGTGATCGCGGGGGCGGCAGCGGACCCCGTCGAGGCCCTCGACACGATACGGCGAAGCGTGACTCTCGCGCAGGACGCGGACGCACTCGCACGATACGACTCGATGGGATCACGATGACCGACGCACTGACTCGCCACACCGACTACGGCCAGACCCCGCTGAACGAGTCGGACGTGCTGCCCGACCCGATCGCTCAGGCACGGCTCTGGCTCGACCAAGCGGCCGAGTCGAACGTCTACGAGCCGAACGCGATGGTGCTGTCGACGGTAGAGGAGGACGGGCATCCCTCAAGCCGCACCGTGCTGCTGCGTGCGCTCGACGAGCGCGGTCTCGAATTCTTCACGAGCTACACGTCCGAAAAAGGGCGCGCGTTGCTCGCGAATCCCGAGGTCTCGATCGTGTTCCCCTGGTATCTCATTCATCGCCAGATCATCGTGCGCGGCAGGGCTGCGCCGGTCGACCCCGCCGTCTCTGACGCGTACTTCGCGGGGCGTCCCCGGGGTTCACAGATCGCGGCCACGGCGAGCGACCAGTCCCAGCCGATTGCCGCGCGCGAGCTGCTCGAGCGACGGGTCGCCGAGCTTGAGTCGGACTACGAGGGGCGGGATGTCCCGCGGCCTGACACGTGGGGTGGATTTCGGGTGATGCCTGAACGCATCGAGTTCTGGCAGGGCCGATCCTCGCGACTCCACGATCGCCTGCGCTTCACCCGCGAGGGAACCGGCTGGGCCATGGAACGGCTCCAGCCTTAGCTAGAGTGCCTTGACTGCCGACAGCACCTTCGACAGCGAGTCCTTCGCGTCGCCGAAGAGCAGGGTCGTCTGCGGCTCGTACAGCAGCTCGTTCTCGATTCCGGCGAAACCGGGCCGCATCGAGCGCTTGAGGAACACCACCTGGCGCGCCGCCTCGACGTCGAGGATCGGCATGCCATAGATCGGGGAACCGGGTGTCGTCTTCGCCGCTGGGTTGACCACGTCGTTGGCACCCACGACGAGCGCGACGTCCGCGGTCTTGAACTGGGGGTTCACTTCGTCCATCTCGAGCAACTTCTCGTATGGCACGTTTGCCTCGGCCATGAGCACGTTCATGTGCCCGGGCATCCGGCCCGCGACCGGGTGAATGCCGAAGACGACCTCGATCCCCTTCGCCTCGAGCGCCTCGGCCAGTTCGGCCATCGTGTGCTGCGCTTGGGCGACGGCGAGACCGTAGCCGGGCACGACGATCACGCGCTGCGCGTAGCCGAGCAGGATAGCGACATCCTCCGCAGACGACGACCGAACAGGACGATCAGAGACAGTCGTCGAGCCGGCTGTCGAGCCCCCCTTGAACGCTCCGAAGATGATCCCGGTGACGCTGCGACCCATCGCGGATGCCATCGCCCGAGTCAGGATGGTGCCACTGGCTCCCACGAGTGTGCCCGCGACGAGCAGCAGCACGCTGCCGAGCACCAGGCCGGAGGCGGCGACCGTGAGTCCGGTGAACGCGTTGAGCAGGGAGATGACGATCGGTACATCGGCCCCACCGACGGGGAGCACGAGCAGCACGCCGGTGACGAGGCCCAACGCCAGGAGCACGAGCACGGCAACCAGCGAGCCGGTCGCGACGACGAATCCTCCGCTCACGAGTGCGCCCGCGAGCACGACGGCCATCACGACCGGTTGCCCGGCGAAGGTGATCGGCCGGGTGGGCATGAGTTCCTGCAGCTTCGCGAACGTGATGCACGAACCGGAGAACGAGATCGCCCCGACGAGCACCGTGAAGGCGACCGCGAGCGCCGACCACGGCGACTCCGAGTACGACAGCTCGAGCAGCGCGACGAGCGCCGCGGCCCCGCCGCCCACCCCGTTGAACAGCGCCACGAGCTGGGGCATCTGCGTCATCTTGACGCGACGAGAGACGGGTGCGGCGATCGCAGTACCCACGACGATCGTCGCGAGGATCCACGGCAGGTTGTCGATCTTCGACGACAGGAAGACCGTCACGACGGCCACGACTGCTCCAGCAGCTCCGATCAGGTTGCCGCGGCGGGCCGACGCGGGCTTGCCGAGCCCCTGCAGGGCGAGGATGAAGCAGACGGCCGCGATGAGGTAGAGCACTGCGGCCACCTCAGGGGAAAGGAGTATCACGCGCTCTCGCCCTTCGACGCGGTGGTGGTCGACTCGGCCGCCTTGGCGGGCCGGCGTCGGCCGGAGAACATGTCCAGCATGCGGTCGGTGACGACGAACCCGCCCACGAGGTTGACCGTGGCGAGGAGAACGGCGACCAGCGCTATGACCAGCACCAGCACATCCTCGGCCTGGCCGGCGACGATGATCGCCCCGACCAGGATGATGCCGTGGATCGCGTTCGCGCCGGACATTAGCGGAGTGTGCAGTGTGCTTGAGACTTTGGAGACCACCTCGAAGCCCACAAATACCGCGAGCACAAAGATGGTGAGTAGGGCAATCGGGTCCATCAGTTCTTTCCGTCCTTGAGCGATTCGAGGGCAGTGGCCGTGGGCTCGTGGCGCACCGTGCAATCGTGGGTCAGGCAGGCACCGGCGACGACCTCGTCGTCGAAGTCGGGAGCGACGGTGCCGTTGGTGGTCATCAGAGCCACGAGATTGGCAACATTCTTCGCATACAGTCGCGACGCATCGAAAGCCATCGTGGATGCCGCATCCTTCGCGCCCACGACGGTGACGGTACCCCCGGCCACAGGGACCAACACGTCCTCGCCCGCCACGGAGCCCTCAACATTCCCGCCGCTCTCGGCCGCGAGGTCGACGATGACCGAACCCGCCCGCATTCCGGCGAGCATGTCGGCGGTGACGAGTCGCGGGGCGGGCCTGCCGGGGATCAGCGCCGTGGTGATGATGACGTCAGCGGCCTGGATGTGCGGCGTGAGCAATTCGCGCTGGCGAGCGGCGCGGTCCTCCGCGAGTTCCTTCGCGTAGCCGCCCGCGGCATCGGCGGCCTCAAGGTCGAGCGTGATGAAGGTGCCACCCATCGATGCGACCTCGTCGGCTGACGCCGCCCGCACGTCGTACGCCGAGACCTTCGCACCAAGACGCTTGGCAGTCGCGATCGCCTGCAGTCCTGCGACGCCCGCGCCGAGCACGAGCACCTTGGCTGGCGGGATCGTGCCGGCGGCCGTCATGTAGAGCGGGAAGAACCGGGGGAACCGGATGCTCGCCTCAACCACACTGCGGTATCCGGTCACAAGCGACTGTGAGGTGAGGGCGTCCATCGACTGGGCACGGGAGATGCGCGGCACGAGTTCTAGCGCGAAGGCCGTGACACGGGCATCCCGAAGCGCCCGCACGGCGGCCAACTCGGAGGCCGGCGACGCGAGACCCACCGTGACGGCACCCGCCCGGAGCGACCCGATCACCTCGGTTGACAGCGGTCGCACGTGCGCGAGCACGTCGATCGAGGCGAGCGGAACCGAGTCGGCGAGCTCGGCGCCCGATGCCCGGTAGGCCTCGTCGGGGTACCCCGCCTCGACTCCCGCACCACGCTCGATCGTCACCGAGAGGCCGCTGCCCACCAACTGCGCGGCCGACTCCGGGGTGATCGCCACCCGGCGTTCACCCTCGATCCGTTCACGCAATGCTGCGATTCTCATGGTGCTCCTTCTGATGGCTTTCGCAAACCTGCCCGAGGTTACTGTACGAGCGCGGCCGGAACGCGGCCAAACCCGCCGCTGGCGATGAAAGAACCGGGAGGCTTAATGATGAGGCAATAACCCACTCGGCTCGTGCTGGCCCGGTGGGCTACTTCTTGGTGGAGAAGGCTGCGTCGAAGGCGGCGGCCGACGGCTCGTAGCTGGAAAGCTGGCGCACGAAACCGAGGGCCTCGGGGGCGCCGACGAGCCGGTCCATGCCCGCGTCCTCCCACTCGACCGAGAGAGGACCGGTGTAGCCGATCGCGTTGAGCATGCGGAACGCGTTCTCCCACGGCACGTCGCCGTGACCCGTCGAGATGAAGTCCCAACCGCGGCGCGGGTCGGCCCAGGGCAGGTGCGAGGAGAGGCGGCCGTTGCGGCCGTTGTCGAGGCGCTTCTTCGTGTCCTTGCAGTGCACGTGGTAGATGCGGTCCTGAAAGTCCCAGAGGAAGCCGACCGGGTCGAGGTCCTGCCACACCATGTGCGAGGGGTCCCAGTTGAGCCCGAACGACTCGCGGTGGCCAATGGCCTCGAGAGTGAGCTTGGTGGTCCAGTAGTCGTAGGCGATCTCCGACGGGTGCACCTCGTGAGCGAATCGCACACCGACCTCTTCGAAGGCATCGAGGATCGGATTGAAGCGGTCAGCGAAGTCCTGGTAGCCAGCCGCGATCATCGCGTCCGAGGCGGGCGGGAACATCGCCACGGCCTTCCAGATCGATGAGCCCGTGAAGCCCGTTACGGTCTTCACGCCGAGTGCCGCGGCCATGCGGGCGGTCATCTTCAGCTCCTCGGCGGCGCGCTGGCGCACACCCTCGGGCTCGCCATCACCCCACACTCGGTCGTTCAGGATGCCGCGGTGACGCTGATCGATCGGGTCGTCGCACACCGCCTGGCCGGCCAGGTGGTTCGAGATCGTCCAGACGTTGAGGCCGTTGCGCTCGAGAATCGCGCGGCGTCCAGCGACGTAGGCCGTGTCATCCCACCGTGAGACATCGAGGTGGTCACCCCAACACGCGATCTCGAGGCCGTCGTAGCCCCACTCGCCAGCCACGCGAGCCACCTCATCGAATGGCAGATCGGCCCACTGGCCGGTAAACAGGGTGACGGGACGCGCCATCGGGATGCTCCTTCGGTGATGGTTCAGGCAGGCGTGCCGGGGATCGACACCCACACAGAGTTGCGCGAAGAGCTGGCCTCGACGGCATCGAGCACCCGCTGCACCGCGAGACCTTCAGCGAATGTGCCATGCGGGTCGATGCCCGCGACGATTCCCTCCACGAGGTCCTTGACCTGGTGCGAGAACCCGTGCTCGTAGCCCAGCATGTGACCGGCCGGCCACCAGGCCGACACATACGGATGCACGGCCTCAGTCACGAGGATCTTCGTGAACCCCTGCCGATCGCCCGGTGCCGTGCGGTCGTAGAACTGCAACGAGTTGAGATCCTCGAGATCGAACGCGAGGGCGCCCTTCGTGCCGCTCACCTCGATCGTGAGCTGGTTCTTGCGTCCGGTCGCAAAGCGGGTGGCCTCGAACGACACCAGCGCGCCGTTGTCGAGCCGACCGGTCAAGATCGCCACATCGTCGACCGTGACGTCGCCGTAGCCCTCGGCGGCGGTGCCGCTGAGCCCCGTACCGGCGCCGAGCAGCGGGCGCTGCTTCACTATCGTGTCGATCACGCCCGAGACCGACGTCACGGCGAGGCCGGTCACAAACTGGGTCGTGTCGATCGCGTGCGCCCCGATGTCGCCCAGCGCGCCGGAACCGGCATGCTCCTTCTGCAAACGCCATGCCAGGGGCTTCTCGGGGTCGACCAGCCAGTCCTGACGGTAGGCAGCGCGCACCTGCTGAATCTCGCCAACGACCCCCTCCGCGATCAGGTCACGCAAGAAGGTGATGGCGGGCACCCGCCGGTACGTGAAGCCCACCATCGCGCGAACCCCCTTCGCGGAGGCAGCGGCCGCGGCATCCGCCATCGCCTCGGCCTCAGCGACAGTGTTGGCCAGCGGCTTCTCGCAGAGCACATGCTTGCCCGCGGCAAGCGCCGCAATCGCGATCTCGGCGTGAGAATCCCCCGGCGTGACGATGTCTACGATGTCGATGTCGTCGCGCGCGATCACCTCGCGCCAGTCGGTCGCCGACTCGGCCCAGCCCCAGCGGGATGCCGCCTCCGCGACACCCTCCGCGTTGCGGCCCACGACGACCGCCATCTCGACCTCCGCCGGGAGACCGAACACCCGCGGAGCTGTGCGCCACCCCTGGGAGTGGGCCGCACCCATGAACCCGTGACCGATCATCGCCACCCGGAGCCCTCTCGTCACGCTGGCACCGATGAGGGAGTGATTCTGGTGGTCATGGTGCGACCGTATCGAATCTCATCGCGCTCCACACGCCACTAGCCTGAATTGGTGACCTCTCCCCGCGCTGACGAGACTGACTTCAGGGCGTCGTGGTGGATCCTCGCGCTCGTTGGCGTGATCGGCGGGGTGCTCTCCGGTGCGTTCGGCGTGGGTGGCGGCATCCTCATGGTGCCGCTGCTGGTGGGGCTCGCAAGGATGAACCAGCGCCAGGCCGCCGCCACCTCGCTGCTGGCGATAGTGCCCACCGCCATCGCTGGGTCGATAGCCTATCTCATCGCCGGCGAGGTGGACCTGTTCGCGGCCCTGTTCCTCGCGATCGGCGGCGTCGCGGGCTCGCTCTACGGAACCCGGCTGCTGAAGCAATTGCCGCTGGGCGTGCTGCGCTGGGGCTTCATCGTGCTGCTCGTACTCGTGGCGGTGCGCATGGTGCTCGTGATACCCGACCGCGGATCGGGCCACGTCGAGCCGAGCGTACTGGCGGCGCTCGGACTCGTCGCGATCGGCCTGTTCATCGGCATCGCGTCGGGACTGTTCGGAATCGGCGGCGGGGTAATTGCCGTGCCGGCGCTGATCGCCGTTTTCGGAGTCGGCGATCTGGTCGCGAAGGGCACGTCGCTGTTGTTCATGATCCCGACCGCGGTGAGCGGATCCGCCAACAACGTGAGAGGTGGCGTCGTGAATCTACGCGCCGGCCTCATCGTCGGGGCCACCGCGACCGTGGCCTCGTTCGGCGGCGCGGCGCTTGCATTTGTGATGTCGCCCGCGGTCTCGTCGTACCTGTTCGCGGGCCTGCTGCTGGTGTCAGCCGTGCAGCTGACCGTGCGGGCGATCCGGTTGCGGCAGGCGTAGCACCCGCCGCAACCGGATGCGTTACTAGCGGCGGCGGTTCTCGGCGCGGCGGAAGTAGAGGCCCGCGACGATGAGAGCGATGCCGAGTGCCACCGTGAGTACTGTCGCGAAGACGCCGAGGCCCATAGCGGCGGCCAGGGTGAGCAGGATGATCGCCGCAATAACGGCTGCGACCACGAAGATGAGCGCGGAGGTGTTGCCGATCTCCTTGCCCACGTACAGCACGATCGCGCCGACGAGGAACCCGAGCGCGGCAAGAACCGCGCCGACCGTGACGAGCACCGCGGGCAGTGCCAAGCCGAACGAGAGCAGCGCCAAGATAGCGAATCCGACGGCGCCGACGAACAGCGCGATCTTGGCAAGAGTGTTGTTGACGGCCCCGAGGGCGAGGATCACGAGCGCGACAGCAAGGGCGGCGTACGCGAGCCCCTGCAGCCACGGCACGGACACTCCTGCGAGCGGAAGGATCACTGCGAGAAGGAACAGCGCCCCCGAGATGATCAACGCGATGCCTGCTGCGGCCCGGCGTGATGTTGAGATAGCGGCCATGGAAGTACTCCTGACGTCGTTGTGCGGGTAGTGGCGCCAGTCTAGGGGGTCGCGTTCAACGGGGCTCCTCCCCTACCACGCGATGAGCTTGGCTGATGCCGGCGAGACCGCTACGGTACTCGGTCTCGCTCAGCACGAGCACCCATTCAGCGATGTATCGTTAACTATCGCTGACGGTCGCCAGCGGCACGAGCATCCGTTAACAAAGGACACGTCATGCGCACATCATCTTCAGCCGGCTTCGACCTGTGGGAGGCCGTGGACGGCCTGCGGGAGGCCTTCGCCCCCCGCGTTTCGGGACGCATGGGTCGCGGCGACATCCGCACCGCCATCCTCGTCGCCCTCACCGAGGAGCCGATGCACGGCTACCAGATCATCCAGTCCATCGAGAAGAGCACGCGCGGCGCGTGGAAGCCCAGCCCCGGTTCGATCTACCCCACGCTGCAGCTGCTCGCCGACGAGGGACTCGTCACGGCCGAGCAGGTCGGCGAGCGCAAGGTGTACTCGCTGACCGAGGCTGGGCGCGAAGCCGCCGCGGAGTTCGCGAGCGGCCCGGAGCCCTGGGAGCCCCGCCGCTCCTGGAACGTCGACCGCAACATCGCCGTGCCCAGGGCTGGCGCCAAGCTCGCTCAGGCCATTGCGCAGGTCGCTCAGGGCACCCCGGAGCAGACCGAGCGCGCGGTCGAAGTTATTGACGAGGCGCGCCGCAAGCTCTACGCGATCCTCGCCGAGGACTGAGGGGATGCCGCCCACTAGCGGCCCACTCACTGCCCCGCCAACCGGGCGCCCGTTCAGGGCACGCTACCGCCGCATCATGCGGTTCGCCGCCCGCGCCATGGCGCAGGCTTGGTGGTTCGAACTCGTACTGCCGCGCTTCGGTCTCGGGCGCCTCGCCGCGCGCGGCCGGGTGCGGCGACTCGAACGACTCGCACAACGCTTCTACCTACTGGCCGCCGACCTCGGCGGCCTGATGATCAAGGTCGGGCAGTTCCTCTCATCGCGCCTCGACATCCTGCCCCCCGAGATCACGAGCGCGCTGGAAGGCCTGCAGGACGAGGTTGCGCCCGAGTCGTTCGAGGGCATCCGTGTGCAGGCCGAGGCCGAGCTGGGGATGCCGCTCGAGCTGGCCTATGCGAGCTTCGAGTCTGTGCCCATCGCCGCGGCATCCCTCGGTCAGGCGCATCGCGCCCGCCTGTCGCCCGCCATCGCCGCCGACCTCGGGTTCGCCGACGTCGTCGTCAAGGTGCAGCGCCCCGGCATCGAGGACATCGTCGCCGTAGACCTCGCCGCGCTACGTCGGGTCGCACGCTGGCTCTCGCGGGTGCGGCTCGTGTCGTCCCGCGCTGATGCCCCTGCGCTCGTTGATGAGTTCGCGACCACGAGCCTCGAGGAGATCGACTACCTGCACGAGGCCGCGAATGCGGAGCGGTTCACCACCGACTTCGCGGACGACCCCAGCATCGCCGCCCCCGTCGTCGTGTGGGATCGCACGGCCCTGCGGGTTCTCACCCTGTCGGATGTCACGGCGATCAAGATCACCGACGTGGCCGGGCTCACCGCCGCCGGCATCGACCCTGCGCAGGTCGCCCAGGAGCTCGCGCGGGCGACCTTCCAGCAGATCTTCGTGGCCGGCTTCTTCCACGCCGACCCGCATCCCGGCAACATCTTTGTGACTCCCACGCCCGGTGAAGGCAACGGCTGGCGACTGACGTTCATCGACTTCGGCATGATGGGCGAGATCTCCGACTCGCTGCGGGCCGGGCTGCGCGACTTCATCCTCGCCGCTGTCGCGCGCGATGGCCGCGCCCTGATCGCATCCATGGAACGACTCGGTGTTCTGCTCAAGTCAGCCGACACCGACGAGCTCGAGCGCGCGATGACGACGCTCTTCGACCGATTTGGCGGGATGGGCGTGGCCGAACTCCAGCAGGTCGACCCGCGCGAGCTGGAGAAG